>NZ_JBDNGD010000348.1:0-1943 GCF_041689495.1 Halomonas sp.
CCAGGAGCTGCTCGAGCTCATCCACGGCCTCGGCGAGTTCATCACCGGTGCGGAAGATGCCCACCTTGTCGATCATGATCTCCTCCATGCGCTTGCGGATGGCCACGACACTCTCGGTGCCTGGCGTCTTCATCAGGTCATCCAGCTTGCCCTGCTCGCGTTGGAGGAAGTCGCGTATCAGGGCGGTAGAGATATCGATGTCGCTGGCATCCGAGGCGCAGAAGTCGGCGATGTATTCCGAGACGATCATGCCCGAGACCACCGTCTCGGCCACCGAATTGCCCCCCAGGCGGTTGAAGCCGTGCAGGTCCCAGCAGGCCGATTCACCGCAGGCGAAGAGCCCCTTGAGGGTCGTGCTCTCTCCCGTATGGTCGGTGCGGATCCCGCCCATGGAGTAATGCTGGGTCGGCCGAACCGGGATCCAGTCCACGGCGGGGTCGATACCCAGGAAGTAGCGGCAGATGTCGGCGACCTCACGCAGGTTCTTCTCCACGTGGGCACGGCCGAGCACGCTGATGTCCAGCCAGAGATGATCGCCGTAGGGCGACTTCACGCCCTTGCCCTTGCGGATATGCTCGGTCATGCGCCGTGACACCACGTCCCGCGAGGCCAGCTCCTTCTTTTCCGGCTCGTAGTCGGGCATGAAACGATACCCGTCCACGTCGCGCAGGATACCACCATCGCCCCGGCAGCCCTCGGTGGTGAGGATGCCGGCGGGAACGATGGCAGTGGGATGGAACTGGACCGCCTCCATGTTGCCCAGAGCGGCCCGGCCGGTTTCCAGGGCCAGGGCCAGGCCGGTGCCCTCGCAGATGATGCCATTGGTCGAGACCTTGTAGATGCGTCCGTAACCCCCGGTGGCGATGGTGGTGGCCCGGGAGACGAAGGCGGTCAGCTCGCCGGTGACCAGGTCGCGAACGATGGCACCATAGCAGTGGCCGGCGTCATGGATCAGCGCCAGGGCCTCCATCCGCTCCATCACCGGGATGCCGTTGGCGATGGTCTGGTCCCCTAGGGTGAACAACATGGCATGGCCGGTTCCGTCGGAGGTATAGCAGGTCCGCCATTTCTTGGTGCCGCCGAAATCCCGGGCGGTGATCAGGCCGTGGGCCGCGTCGCTCTCGGTGATCACCACCCGCTCGGCATTGATCACGCTCTCGCGATCGCCCTTCTGCACACGGTTCCAGGGCACCCCCCAATCGGCCAGTTCGCGGATGGCCTTGGGCGCGACATGGGCGAACATCCGGACCACTAGCTGATCGGCGCCCCAGTCGCTGCCCCGGACCGTGTCACCGAAATGCACGTCCTCGTTGTCGCCCCGCCCCATGGCATTGTTGCCCAGGCTGGCCTGCATGCCACCCTGGGCAGCGGCCGAATGCGAGCGCTTGGCCGGCACCAGGCTGAGCACGATCACATCCAGGCCGCGACGCTTGACGCCGATGGCGGTTCTCATCCCGGCCAGGCCACCGCCGATGATCAGTACGTCGGTATAGACCAGTTTCATGACACTACTCCGACCGGCCGGGCAGGCATCATCGAATGCTTCGATGGCGTCACGGGCTGTCCATAATGATCCGCCTGGGTGATGCCGATCTTGATGAAGGCGGCCAGCGATGCCAGCCCGAGCGCCAGGAAGAAGACCGTGATCACCCACTTGGCACGCTTGAGGTTCCTGCGACTCTCGACGGCATTGCGGCCTGAGAACAAGCCCCACTTGACCGCCAAGCGGTAGAGCCCAATGGAACCATGCAACTCCACGGCCAGCAGCAGGAGAAGATAGAGCGGCCACATCCACTCGGATACCACCCGGTTGGCAGAGCCATAGGCGCCGATGGTGTCGGGGCGGGTCATCATGATGTAGAGGTGGACCGAGCCGAGAAAGAACATGGCAAATCCGGTATAGACCTGGACGAACCAGAGGGTCGTATCCTCATGGCCACCAG
>NZ_JBDNGD010000349.1:0-1452 GCF_041689495.1 Halomonas sp.
ACATATCATGCGTGACGTGACACTAGGATCGCGTCGTTCGGCTGGTGACACAAAGCAATGTGCCCAATGTGGAGGTCTACGTCGCAAGTGCGCTCGATGTAGCAATCTCCAAGCTGGGTCGTTTTGGCGACCGTGACCAGCACGATATCCAAGCGCTGCTCCAGCTGCCTTATGTTGACATTGGCGAGTTTGAACGCTTGGCCCGAGAAGCGATCAGCTATTATGTTGGTGACGAAACTCGTATATTGGGTAACCTGAAGGTGGTACTAGACAACTATCACGCTTGAGAGGGCTAATAATGGCAGTTTCCTTCACACGTAAACGGTTGTTCCGGGTAGGCTCGCGCCCTCTCGAGCGTGCTGTCGATGACGTGAAGCAGCTTGCTGAAGCCGTCTGGTACCGTGGCTATTGTCCCACGAGGGAGGAGCTGGAGCGGCTGCGCGATGTGATGCCTCGCGAGGCGTTTCAGCGGACGCTCTGTGTGCTTGAGCTGCTTAGCCAGTACCCGGTATGCCCCCTGATTCCGCACGACACTTGCAACAGCTCACTAGGCAATTCCATCGCCAATTGCTAGGCAATGACGACACGCCCACCCAGGGGCGATATTCCCCCAGCAAGCGATGGGGCCTGACGGATACCACAGCGCCACTGCGCAAAGCGCTGCTTCCTCTGCAGACCCGTATGTATGCCGATGCGACAGGGCATCGGCACGGCCTGAGTGCCTGAGAGCTGAGCTGTCTAACCCGACGCGGGTAGCTGCCAAGGCCGTTCAACCGCTCAGGCAGTGGCCCGTCCGGCACCACACTGGTGATGGTGGTGGGGTCTGCCCAGCATGATAGGGGTGTGGGAGTTGAAGGTGCGTTCAGCACCACCGGCTGGTCGGTGTCGTTGTGGCGAGGGTGGATCGCAGGCATGGCGAGGTCTCGGTAGGGTGACGCCATCAGACTAGCCCGAGGCGGCAGTCATGGCCATAAAATCAGCACCTTAGCCTCTCGATGTACCACGACGCCTCACGCGAATCCGACCAGTCATGGTAAGCTGCCCGCAGACTATTTGTAGGGACGCCCCATGGCCACCAACCATCATGATACGGGTTACAAAGAGCTGTTCAGCTACCCCGAGTTCGTTCAGCAGCTGATCGAAGGCTTTGCACCTGCCGACATTGCCGGGCTGATGGACTTTTCCACGCTGAAGAACCACAGCGGCAACTACATCACCCCGCTGTTCGAGGAGAAGTTCGAGGATGTGGTGTGGTCGGTAGAGCTCACCTGGGAAGGGATCACCCAGCGGGTGTTCCTGTACATCCTGCTTGAGTTCCAGTCCACGGTGGATCGCACCATGCCGATCCGGCTGCTGCACTACGTGGCCTGCTTCTACGATCACCTGCTCAAGGCCCAGGTCACCACGCCCGGTGAGGGACTGCCGCCGGTGCTGCCCATCGTGCTCTACAAT
>NZ_JBDNGD010000350.1:0-1481 GCF_041689495.1 Halomonas sp.
AACGCTGCGCGGCGGGCAACTGGAGCTGCCCTTGACCTTGTGGGAGGGAGCTTCAGCTCGCGATGCAGCGCGACGCGCTGCCGGTATCAGGCGCCTGGCGGCGCCATCGCCCGGCGGAGCCGGCCTCCCACGAAAACCTGCTCAGTGCTTAATGCTGCGCGGCGCCATCGCCCGGCAGAGCCGGCCTCCCACGAAAACCTGTTCAGTGCTTAACGCTGCGTTTCATGCAGCAGGCGCGCGACCCCCTGTTGCCAGCGGCGCCAGGGCGCGCTGAATCTCCCAGCCTACCTGGCCGTTCTTGCCGTTCTTGCCGTTCTTGCCGAGGAAGAGGATACGGGGCGTGCTCAGTGAGGGGTAAGGCGTAAAGCGTGAGCTGGTCATGGGTTAAGCGATGTCGACATGATGAAGTCAGTTGGTGGTCAAGGGCTGAAGTGTTCTCCGGGTAACCTGGTGGATTCGATAGCCGTTGCGACATCAAGAGGCATGAAGTGTACTTCTTCAATCTCCACCACTGTATCCAGCCAGTCATCGTCACCCACTGGCTCGAAGGGATCGGCAAGTTCGATGACACTACCCATCAGCCTTTCCAGCGGGGAGCGTTTATCCGCCTTGTAGCGGCGCACCTCAACCGTCGGCCGGCCTTTATCGGTCACGATCACAACCTCTCCGGTCGCTTCAACCTGCCGAAGCAGTTCAAGCGCCTTGGCCTTGAACCGAGATTTCGACACATACTCCGTATTCATTGCCCCTCCCGCGATCATCAGGCCTTTTCATAAACATTGAGGGCTGTGATGACTATGGCAACTGGTCATCGCTAGAGTCGTTGCTCAAGTCACCGTAATGGTGTTTCCCTTCGACTTGGCCCAGGCCTGGATCTCGCCCTCGAGGGCCTGCTTGGCGTCATGATCGCCGTGGACAAGGCGGATTTCCCGGGGCGGGTGGCGCATGCGCTTGATGAAATTGAGCAGGTTGCGCTGGTCGGCATGGGCGGAGTAGCCACCGATGGTGTCGATGGCAGCGCGGATGTCGTGGCGCTGGCCGCCGAGCTCTACCCAGCCGCCGCGGGGGCCGTAGTGCTGGATGTCGCGGCCCGGGGTTCCGGCGGCCTGGTAGCCGATGAAGACCACGGCGTGGCGTGCATCGCCCAGCATACGCTTGAGGTAGTTGACCACTCGGCCGCCGGCGCACATGCCACTGGCGGCGATGACCACGGCCGGGCGGCCGGTGCGGGCCAGGTAGTCGACGGTCTGTTCGTGCTCGTCATGGCTGTCGACGGTGTACAGGTTGTCGAAGCTCAGCGGGTGGCGACCGCCGGCCAGGCGGCGGTGGGCCTCGGCGTCCCAGCGCGGCTTGAGCTCGCGGTAGACTTCGGTGAAGCGCGAGGCCAGCGGCGAGTCGACGATGATTTCCAGTTCGCGCCAGCGGCTGTCTTTCGGCCCGTGTCTGCCGTGGCTGGCCCGATGGATCAGCCCTTCCAGTTC
>NZ_JBDNGD010000351.1:0-1032 GCF_041689495.1 Halomonas sp.
AGGAAGCGCGGATAGTCGGCCCAGTGGTCGAAGATGATGAAGCCCTGCATGCGCAGGCGCTTGATCAGCACCATGGGCAGGTTGCTCGGTCCCGGCATCGGCCCCTCGGCGTTGTAGCGGGCGATCATCCCGCAGACGGCGATGCGACCGTTGGTGCGCAGGGTGTTGAGGGCCGCTTCCAGGCAGACGCCGCCGACGTTCTCGTAGTAGACATCGAAGCCCTCCGGGCAGGCCGCCTTGAGCGCCTCGGTCAGCTGCTGGGCGTCCCTGTCGCGGTAGCTCACCGCCTTGACGCCGTGGGACTCCAGCCATTCGAGCTTCTCGGGCGCCCCGGCGATGCCGACCACGGTGCCGCCCTTGGCCTTGGCCAGCTGCACGGCCAGCGAGCCCACCGCGCCGGCGGCGCCGCTGACCAGCACGTTATCGCCGTCGCGCATCTCGGCGATCCGGTTCAGGCCCGTCCAGGCGGTCATGCCCGGCATACCGAGCACGCCGAGATAGGCCTGCTCCGGTACTTCGATGCCCGGCAGCGTCTCCACCTGGTCGCCCGGCTGCTGGGCGATGTCCCGCCAGCCGGCCATGTGCCGGACCTTGTCGCCCACGGCCAGACGCGCATCCCGCGATTCGATCACTTCGCCCACGGCGGCGCCTTCCAGGGGCTCACCGATGACGAATGGGTCGATGTAGGTCTTCACGCCGCTCATGCGCCCGCGCATGTAGGGGTCTACCGACAGCCAGGTGTTGCGGATGCGCACCTCGCCCTCTGCCAGTGCCGGCAGCTCGGCTTCGTGCAGTTCGAACAGCTCGCGATCCGGCGTGCCCTGGGGGATGTCGTTGATGGTGAAGTAGCGGGATTGCATCGTGGTGGGGCTCCTTCGCTTCGGTGAGTAGACGACCAGTCTAATGCAGTGGCGTGCGCAGGCCAATCCCCTCGAGGCGGAGGATGCGTAGTCGCCGAAGCCCTTGAGCACAGGTGTGCCAGGAAGATTCCACGCGATGGCGTCCCTGGTGGTGTTGATCTGCCGGTGTCAG
>NZ_JBDNGD010000352.1:0-5388 GCF_041689495.1 Halomonas sp.
GAGGAGGCAGAGCGCCGCCTGGAGCAGGAGTTCGACGAAATCGAGCAGGGCGGCACGGAGCTTGAGCCGATCGAGAATGATACGATGCCCTGAAGAGAGACGCCCTACGAAAAAGGCCCACCATCAGAGGTGGGCCTACCTGTGTCATGCGGCAGCAAACGAGTGTCGAAGTCGTGCAGTGACGGTGTCGGCAACCAGCTACCGCGCCAGGTCGGTTGTCTCAGGCGAGCCGGATATTGGAGGCCTGAAGGCCCTTCTTGCCCTGGGTGACCTCGAAGGTGACCTTCTGGCCATCCTGCAGGCTCTTGAAACCTTCAGCCTGAATTTCAGAGAAATGCGCGAAGAGGTCATCGCCCCCGTCGTCCGGAGAGATGAAGCCGTAGCCCTTAGTGTCGTTGAACCACTTGACAGTGCCAGTTGCCATTGTTGATTTCCTTACCTTACTGTAATTATCATACCGGATACACGGAGTTTTCCGGGCATCCATACTGCGCGGGCAGTACAAGAAAGCAGAACGTACCTGATTGTCAAAGTCCTCGTTATCGAAGTCCTCGACATGCCAGTGTCGGTCCGCTTGTCATTGGCTGACCTGCACAGCGAAGGGCCTGACCCTCCGCAAAACCCACTTTAGTTGGAATTTTTCCCGGCGTCCAGCATCGGCTTTTCGCTTTTTTCGGCCCCTCTTCTCGAGTTCTGTCATGTATGTTGATGCACAAGTCTGGCCCTTCCTGATCGCCATCAGCCTGCTGTCGATGAGTCCGGGGGTCGATACCCTGCTGGTGATCCGCAATACCGCCCGAGGAGGTGTGCGTGACGGTATCGTCACCAGCCTGGCAATCTGCTGCGGGCTCTTCGTGCATGCCGCTCTCTCGGCAATGGGTATTTCCCTGATTCTGCTCAAGTCAGCCTGGGCGTTCGACGTGCTGAAACTTTGCGGCGCGGCTTATCTCATCTGGTTGGGCGTCAATAGCCTGCTGGCGGCCCGGCGTGGCCAGGGGCTTCCGGTGTCGGCAGTCACTGGTGCCGGTCAGGCGGTTCCTGTATGGCTACCGTTGCGAGAGGGGCTCTTGTCGAACGTGCTCAACCCCAAGACCATCGTCTTCTACATGGCCTTCTTGCCCCAGTTCATCGCGCCTGGAGATCCGGCCCTTGCCAAGTCATTGTTTCTGGCGGGCCTGCATTTTGTGGTCGCCAATATCTGGCAGATAGCCATCGTGCTGATGGTGGGAAGTGCCGGCCGCTGGTTGGCCAGCCGGGCCTTTGCCCGCTGGCTCAATGGCGTCACGGGTGGTGTGCTTGTCGCCCTGGGCACCAGACTGGCCCTGGAGCAGCGGCCAGTCTGAGAGCTAGTTGCTGGCCAGCAAGGAGCGGTCGTAGCGAACCGCTTTCTCCATGGGGCTGAGCATCGAGACTCCCTCGCTGTTACCGCCATTGGCGAGACTCTCGAAGATCACCCGATAGCTCAGGACGGCTTGCACATAGTTGCGGGTCTCGCGGAAGGGGATGCTCTCCACGAACAGGTCGAACTCCTGCGGGGCGTCTCGCAGCCAGCGGTCGACCCTGCCAGGGCCGGCATTGTAGGCAGCCGCGGCGGCAAGGCGGTTGCCGCTGTAGCGGTCGAGCATTTCGCGCATATAGGTACTGCCCAGCCGAATATTCAGCTCAGGGTCGAGTACGCCATAGGGGCCCGGGTCGCCGACACCCAGACGCTGACCGAGTTGGGAAGCGGTGCCGGGCATCAACTGCATCAGGCCGCGGGCACCGGCGGGTGAGAGTGCCTCGGGATTGTAGGCACTCTCGCGCCTGGCGATGCCCATCAGCAGGTAGGGATCGACATTGGTCCGTTCGCCCCAGTGCAGGAAGTGGTCTCGATAGGCCTCGGGAAAACGCCAGTCCAGGGCATCCCACAGGCGTCCGGCGATGGTGGTCTGGACCAGCTTGGCATGCCAGCGCCGCCGTTCGGCATAGTCGGCCAGGGCACGGGCATCCTGGGGATCGGCACGACTGACCGCTGCATACCATTCGCTGGCGGCGAGACCCGGTTCGTCGATGCGAAGCAGGGCTTCGGTGCGCTCTACCACCGGCCAGCGTGCGACTCGTGCACGAGTCTGGTCGTCGATGCCGTTGCGTTCCAGATTCAGGGCGTAGGGCTGGCCCAGGCGATCGGCGGCGGCGAAGCCGAAGAAACTGCGGTCGGCGGCGGCACGGGCATAGGCCTCGCGTGCCTGGGCGTCCTGGCCGAGTTGCTCCCGGGCCCGTGCCAGCCAGTATTGCCAGCGACTGTCGTCACGGTTGTCGGGCGACAGTTGGCTCATCCAGTGGATGACATCCTCCCAGTCACGCTCGGCAAGGGCCCCGCGGATTCTCAGTTCCAGGAGGTCGTCATCGGCCAGTCGAGGGAGTGCCTCGTCGACCCATCCACGGTGATGGCGGATATCTCGCACCATTGAATAGAAAGCCAGGTCATGTTCGATGGCTTCCCGATGGTCAGGATCGATCACGAGACCGGGTTCCAGCGTTCTCCAGGCCTCCAGGGCTGCCTCGGTATCGGCTCGGGTGAACCCATGCATGGCCGCCGCGAGCAGGGAACTGCTGCCGCGACATTCCGGCCCGATGCAACGGGGTATCCGGGTGATGGCCGAAAAGTCCCGTTGCAGGAGTTCCATGGCGGCCCGGCCATTTTCCCAGCGGCTTCCCAGCAGGCGACCGAGATAGCCGGCCAGGCCGGTCTCTCCCGCCTGCCAGGCCAGCATCTGTCTTTCCCAGATCTCGTCTTCACCGATGTTGCCCTGGGCGCGCAGGGTATTGAAGAGGCTGTCGCAGGCCGTCGGCTGGGAGTGGCCGACATTCCAGAGGTCTCGTCCCCCCGAGGCCGCTTGCTGCGGGTCCGGGCCAAGCAGCGCCGTATAGTAATGGCACTGTCGCTCGGCTCCGTCGGGAACCCCATCGGCCACCGCGAGCAGGCTTTGATAACGGCCGGCATCACCGTAACGGCTGATCGCCTGACCGCGCATCCATTCTGCGAGGGGGGAGTCACGGTGACGTTGGATGAAGGCGTGAATCCTTCCAGGTTCGACCTGTGGTAGCTGGTCGCGTAACCGGTGATAGTCCACATAGCCGGCCAGGATATGGCCATCGATGGCGGACTGGTCGATCTTGTGCCACTCCTTGTTGCGGGCCGCCTGGAGGGCATCCTGCAGGGCGCGATCATGGGTCTGGGCCTGGGTGGCTCCGAGCGGCAGGCTGAGGGCCAGGGCCGTCAGCAGGAAGCCGACGCGCCGGGCAAGGCATCGAGGTTGCATGGGATTGGCCTCCGGCCGAAGCGTTGTGCATCCTGTATCCTGGCCCATCGGCGCTGTCTTGAGTAGGGGTGTCCAGCAAAGAATTCATCCACCGATGCTCCCACGCCATTTGCGCTTGAAAAATCGATCGCTAGCCCCATATCTGCGTCAGTCCATCCTGGTGGCTTTGCCACCGCTGTCACGTCGATAGAGGGGTCCGTAACCGATGACCACTGCCACTCACGAAGAAACGCTGGGTTTCCAGACCGAAGTGAAGCAACTGCTTCATCTGATGATCAATTCCCTTTACTCCAACCGGGAGATTTTCCTTCGCGAACTGATTTCCAATGCCGCGGATGCCTGCGACAAGCTTCGCTACCAGGCGCTCGACAATGATGCCCTCTACGAGGGCGACAGCGAGCTGCGTATCGAGATCGAGCATGATGCCAAGGCGGGTACGGTAACGGTGCGCGACAACGGTATCGGCATGAACCGCGACGAGGTCATCAGCAACCTGGGGACGATCGCCCGATCGGGCACGGCCGAGTTCCTGCAGCAGCTTTCCGGTGAACAGCAGAAGGATGCCCGATTGATCGGCCAGTTCGGTGTCGGCTTCTATTCCAGCTTCATCGTTGCCGATGAGGTGACGGTGCGTACCCGCAAGGCCGGGACCTCGACGGAAGACGCCGTCGAATGGCATTCGAAGGGTGAGGGTGAATTCACCGTCTCGGATATCGACAGCGAGCGCCACGGTACCGAGATCATCCTTCACCTCAAGAAGGATGCGAAGGAGTTCGCAGATGATTACCGCCTGAAAAGCCTGGTGCGCAAGTACTCCGACCATATCGAGGTACCGGTGCGCATGCCGACCGTCGAGAGCGACAGGGATGAAGAAGGCAAACCGATCGAAGGCAGCGAGAAGACCGTCTGGGAGACCGTCAACGAGGCCACCGCCTTGTGGGTTCGCCCCAAGAGCGATCTCTCCGATGACGAGTACAAGGCCTTCTACAAGCATGTGGCCCATGACTTCAGCGACCCCCTGACCTGGAGCCACAACAAGGTCGAGGGCAAGCTCGAATATACCAGTCTGCTCTATGTGCCGGGTCGTGCGCCCTTCGATCTCTATGAGCGGGACGGTGCCCGCGGTGTGAAGCTCTATGTTCAGCGCGTCTTCATCATGGACGATGCCGATCAGTTCCTGCCGCTTTACCTGCGCTTCATCAAGGGTGTCCTGGATACTCGCGAGTTGTCGTTGAACGTTTCCAGGGAGATCCTGCAGCAGGATCCCAAGGTCGAGAAGATCAGAAGCGCCTTGACCAAGCGCGGACTCGATATGCTCACCAAGCTCGCCAAGAACCAGGAGGCCTATCAGATCTTCTGGAATACCTTTGGCAGTGTGCTCAAGGAAGGACCGGCGGAAGACGTTGCCAATCGCGAGAAGATCACCGGACTGCTGCGTTTCGCGACGACCCATACCGACAGCAGTACTCAGGACCAGTCATTGGCCGACTATGTCGGACGCATGAAGGAAGGTCAGCAGAAGATCTACTACATCGTCGCCGACAGCTTCAATGCGGCGAAGAGCAGCCCCCATCTGGAAATCTTCCGCAAGAAGGGTATCGAAGTCTTGCTCCTGCACGACCGTGTCGACGAATGGTTGATGAGTCATCTCAACGAATTCGATGGCAAGGCCTTCGCCGACGTTGCCAAGGGCGACCTGGATCTGGGAGAGGTCGAGAACGAGGAAGAGAAGAAGGCCAAGGAGGAAACGGCCAAGTCCAAGGAAGGCTTGGTCAAACGGGTCAAGGAGGCCCTCGGCGAACTGGCCCAGGAGGTTCGCGTCACCCATCGCCTGACGGACTCACCGGCCTGTGTGGTGCTGCCGGAACATGAGATGGGCTTCCAGATGCGTCGTATCATGGAGGCGGCCGGGCAGCCACTCCCCGAGGTCAAGCCGATCCTCGAACTCAATCCCGAGCATGCCCTGGTGGCAAGGCTGGAATCGGCAGAGGGGGATGACTTCACCGATCTGGCGCATGTCCTCTTCGATCAGGCGATCATCGCCGAGGGCGGTCATCTCGATGATCCCGCCTCCTACGTCAAGCGC
>NZ_JBDNGD010000353.1:0-3289 GCF_041689495.1 Halomonas sp.
CGCGCATATGCTGTGGTGGCGGCTCAGCCTGCGCGACGATTTCCTCGACGCCTTCCGTGCCATGTTCGGCGACGAGCGCGCGGATTACCCCGCCGCACTCCAGCGGTACTACCATGACGGCCCACCGCCCGACTGGAGACTGCGCTTCCTGACCACCTATGCCTCGGCGCATCCGCACGAGGACTGGGCCGAGACCGCCGCCCATCTGCTGCACCTGACCGATATTACCGACAGCTTCGTTGCGGCGGGCCTGTCCTTGCCAGCGTTGCCGAACCCTGGCTGGGATCCGTATTCGGAACCGGATGCCGAGCGCCTGATTCATGTCGCGGCCTCCCTTGCCGCGGGAGTCAATCACGTCAACCGCTCCATGGGATTGTCTGACCTCTATCCCTTCGTGCTGTCGGAAGCCGCGCGCCGCAAGCTCGCCTTCGTGCATGACTGGCTGCGCCGGGGGGCGCAGGGTCTTTGATGCAAGGCCGCCATCGACGATCAGGCCGGGATCGCCATGGGCAATGTGGTGGGCAGCAACATCTTCAACATCCTTGGCGTGCTGGGCCTGACCATTCTGCCGGCACCCTCGGGAATCGGCTTCTCGCCGGCTATGGCGGGTTTCGATATCCCGGTGATGATCGCTACAGGATAAGCGGAGAACGAGCGTGGCATGAGTCCGACGCTCTGCAGAGGTCAACTGCTATGCTAGAGGCCAGGCATCAGGTGTCGAGCCGACAGGATGTGTGGAGGTGGAGGTGATGAACAGATCGGAAGTCGTGTCGCTGCTGCAGCGCCACTTGCCTGCCTTGATCCGGGAGTTTGGCGTTCGTGACATGGCGCTCTTTGGTTCGATGGCCCGTGATGATGCGGGGGAGGAGAGTGATGTCGATATCCTCGTGTACTTCGATGGCCCGGCCACGGCGGATCGCTACTTCGGGTTGCAGTTCTACCTCGAAGATCTGTTGGGGGGGCCAGTGGATCTGGTGACCGACAAGGCGCTGCGCCCCGAACTCCGTCCCTTTATCGAGCGCGAGGCCATGCATGTCTGAGCGTCTACCTCGGCGAGAGTGGCGTTTCTATATCGATGACATGATCGGTTTCGCCCTTTATACCATGCGCAATAACCGAGTGCCGTGCCGGGGTTGCCAGCCGCCCTCGCGGATCACCGTGAGGCCGGCGGTGGCCTTCAACCCTTGTCGGTCGTCTCGAGAATCGCCTGGCGCAGTGCCTCGGGTGGTTGAGCGCCCGACAGGCCGGTCGTGCCGTTGATGATGAAGGTTGGCACGCCGCTCACCCCCAGGCGCCGGGCCTGGTCCAGGCCCGCTTTCACCTCGGCCCGGCCCTGGTCGCTCCCCAGGAAGGCCGGTACGTCGATATCCTCCAGACCGCCGGCCCGGGCGGCGTCGGTCAGTATTGCACGGTCACCGATATCCTCGCCCTCGACGAAATAGCGCCGAAAGAGCTCGTTGACCACTGCCTGCTGGACGCCATGTTCGCCGGCCAGCCAGATCAGCCGGTGGGCGTTGAAGGTATTGGGGGTGCGCGTCATGCGCTCGTGATGGATCTCGATACCGGCCAGGTGGGCGGCAGACTCCACCTGTGCGTCGAGCTCCCGGGAGCGTTCCCACGAGCCGAACTTCGCGGTCCGGTAGTCTTGCCGCGTCAGGCCTTCCGGGGGCATGTCGGGGTTGAGCTCGAAGGGGTGCCAGGCCACCGAGACGGCGACCTCCTCGGGCAGCTCGGCCAGGGCGAGGTCCAGGTGGCGCTTGCCGATGAAGCACCAGGGGCAGATGGCATCGGAGATCACGGTGATGTCGACGTGGGGCATGGGGGCTGGGCTCCTGGGTAAATTTCCCACAGACGATAACATCTCGAGGCCGTGACTGACGCCTGATCCACTCCGCCGGGGGCACCAGTGCCGGGATGATGGCCGGAAAAGGTCATTGCATCAGCATCACCACAGCGCCGGCGACGATCAGCAGGGCGCCGGTCAGGCGGCTGAGTTGCGTTGCTCGGGGCAGGCATTTCTCCAGCAGGTAATACAGTGCCATGGCTGCCATCCAGGCCAGGCTCATCACCCCGCCCACGAACATCAGCAGCATCAGCGCCCAGCAGCAGCCGGTGCAGAAGAGGCCATGTCGAATCCCCATGACCAGGGCGCCAGCATGACCCTCCCGCCACTCGGTCATCAGGAAGCCCAACGGCGAACGGCACTTGCCGAGACATGCCGCCTTGAGGCGACTGAACTGGAAGGCCCCCGCCGTGATCAGCAGGCCACCGCCGAGGAGTGGGCTGACCCTGCCCATGGCCGAGCCGAGCAGCTCACTCTGGTGCAGGCCCCACTGGGCCAGGGCGAGCAGAAAGGCAACGCCAGTCCACACCGCAAGATAGCCCGCCACGAACAGCCAGGTCGGTACGCTGGCCAGGCCGTTGGCGGCCTTGTTGTGGTGCACCCTGGCATAGGTGAGTATCATCGGCCCGGCACTGGTCAGCATCATGGCCACCATCATCACCGTCCACATCAGGGCACTCATCGCCAGCATCTCCAGGCCCCAGCCGACCTCGCCCGGCATGGCCATTGGGGTGGCCATGTCGGACGGCGTGCCGTGCAGGACGAGGTAGGCCCAGGCGAGCAGGGTCAGCAACATGAGGGCAGCACCGATGAGGGCCCGTTCCCAGGCGTGCATCCTGGCCATCGTCAACATCATGGCGGCGTCTCCTCTCAGGGCCCGGCATAGGCGAAGGGTGAATAGTAGGCCGTGCGCTCGCTGAGATCGAGGTCGATCCCGTGGTCCTGGTGGCGCAACGAAGTCGATTTCGCCACGACCAGGGTTTCGCCCGGCGCCACCGCCAGCGGATGGTTGTGGATGGTGACATCGCTCCCCTCCTGGCCTTCGATGGCATGAACATCGGTGCCTGCGGCGTCCCCGAGCCTCAGGTGTCGCCGCCCTGGTTCGATATCGAAGTGGATGGGTAGGGATTCCACACCCAACACCTCGCCGATCAGGGAGGCAAGCAGGGCGGGATGGCCACCGGCCTTGCCGCCGAAGATGGTGCCCAGGGCGTCCTGCTGTCGTTCGTCCGCCTGCTGGTCGAGGTAGAGCACCACCTTCCAGTTGCCTTCCGCCATCGGTCCCGGGGTGTTCAGCGCCACGGCGACGTTGAGGTCGTCGAGGCTGATATCACCGTACTGGCCGGCGGTGATGTGCCAGCCGACCAGCGCCGTGCACTCTCCCTCGGTAGGCGGGCCCAGGTAAAGGCAGGGGCAGGCTCCCCGACAATTGCAGCTCTCCAGGTA
>NZ_JBDNGD010000354.1:0-1326 GCF_041689495.1 Halomonas sp.
CCTGACCGGAACGCCGGCCGGTGTAGGTCCTCTGCCGCGCGGGGCAACGCTTCATTTCACCCTGACCGGCGGCCTCGAGGTGACCACAGGGGTCGTGGACTGAGAATCTCCCGAACTCTTCCTGGTTACTCCAGGTAGGTAGTGGACACAGACATCTAGTAGCGGCCAATATACATCAAAGTATTGATTTAGAATGGTTTACTTCCTCTAACCTGTCTGTCCTTGTCTTAGTTTGTCTGTGGTTATACACTGCATCGGTGATTACCAGATCGGTGAGACCTCATGCTAACCACAGACCGGCAGCTCGCATCACTCAAGCCTGGAGACAAGGTGTTCTGGCAAGCCGTGTCTTCTCCCCATGGAGGTGGTCTGGCGGTTCGAGTCACGCCGACCGGCATGAAGAGCTGGTACTACCGCTTTCGCCACAATGGCACGGCGGATAGTCTGAGGCTTGGGCGCTATCCCTCGATGGGGCTTCAGGAGGTTCGGCAGGTGCACGGCGAGGCATACCGCCTGCTTCATGAGGGCACCAACCCCAAGCGCCACCAGCGGCAGCAGCGGGCCGATAATCAGGCCGCCTGGACCATGGCCGAGCTGTTCGATGCTTGGTTGCCCATCTACTCCAACACGCCGACAGTGCAGACTCGCCGCATCCCGTCCAAGGACACGGTGAAACTGCATTCTTGGCGCTGGCAGCGGTATCTCCGCAAGCCTATCGGCGACATGCTGGCTCGCTCACTGACCCGTAAGCGGATCAGCGCCATTATCGCCGACATCGCCGAGACCTCTCGCGCCGATGCCCGGAAGTGCCTCTCCCTGCTGCGTAGCATGTTCGACTTCGCCGAGGCCCGTGGACAGGTGGAGGAGAACTCCACGACAGGCATCCAACCTGCCAAGGTCGGTGCGACCCTGGGTAAGTCTCGAGATCGTGTCCTTTCCGTCGCTGAGCTACGCAAGCTGTGGCAGGCGATCAACGGCACGATGCTGCACCCTTCCGTGGCGGCGTCGCTCAAGCTGCTGGTGCTGACCGGCCAGCGCATAGGGCAGCAACACACCGCCTCGTTGCCGTTGCCGTTGCCGATCGTCACTACAGAGTGCCAAGGATCGTTCGATCTGGTTGCGCACCGGGGCGATGCAGGAGTCCGCCACTACTGTCACGCGGTCCTTCGCGCCCTTTCCGTCCCGCACGATCAACGACCGTCGCTGCAAGTCAACATCCTTGATCCGCAGCCGGGTTGCCTCGCCGATACGCAAACCGGAGCCGTAGAGCAGTCGAATGACAAGGAGATACGGCGGCGCCAGATGAGTGAGCACGGAACGGACCTC
>NZ_JBDNGD010000355.1:0-4092 GCF_041689495.1 Halomonas sp.
AGCAGGCGACGGAAGACACCCTCGGCGGTGGGCGACCGGCAGATATTGCCCAGACACACGAACAGCACTCGCATCATTGATCTCCTGCCTGACCATGGAGAAATTCACGCACACGGGCCAGGTCGTCGGCGGTGTCCACCCCGGCCGGATGCGGCACCCTGGCCAGGGCCACCTGGATGCCGTGGCCGTGATGCAGCGCTCGCAATTGCTCCAGCTGCTCGAGTTGCTCCAGGGAAGAAGGCGGCCAGTCAAGGTAATCGGCGAGAAAGCCCGCCCGATAGGCGTAGAGACCGATATGACGCAACCAGGCATCGGTCTCGAGGAGTGCGGGCCGAGCGGCGAAGGCATCACGATCCCAGGCCTCTCTGTTCCAGGGCACAGGAGCGCGGGAAAAATACAGGGCTCGACCCGAGAGCGCCCGCACCACCTTCACCACATTAGGATTGAAGAGGACATCGACATCGCTTATCGGCTCGGCAAGGGTGGCGATGGAGGCCTCGAGATCATCGTGGAGCCTAGCCGCTACCTGATCGATCAATGCCGGCGGGATCAGCGGTTCATCGCCCTGGACATTGACCAGCACGGCATCGGCATCCAGCTCCAGCTGTTCGGCCACCTCGGCGAGGCGATCCGTCCCCGAGGGATGGTCGGCACGGGTCATCAGCACCTCGGCCCCGAACGGCAAGAGGGCATCCCGAATGCGGCTGTCGTCGGTGGCAACCACCACCCGGCTCGCCGCACTCTCCCGAGCCCGACGCCAGACATGCACGACCATGGGGTCCCCGGCGATGTCGGCCAGCGGCTTGCCCGGCAACCGCGAGGAAGCATGCCGGGCCGGAATAACCGCGATGAAGTCCCTGACCGACATCAGTTGTCTCCCGTGCGTCCAGGAGACTCGTGAAGCTTCTCGTCGACGTCCAGAGCGCGCGCCTCTTCAGGCAGCATGACAGGGATGCCATCGCGAACCGGGTAGGCAAGGCCCTCGAAGAGGCAGTGAAGTTCCTGCGCCTCCCGATGATACTTGAGATTGCCCTTGCACGATGGGCACACCAGCATGGCCAGTAGCTCCTTGTCCATTTCTGACACCTCTCGTTGACCGTGATGTATGTGAAGGGAAGATCGTTTCACCGACCGACCGCGTCACCGGAAGCCGCCGGGGGCGGCCGAAACCCTTGGATTCTCTCCTCGAACCAGCCCTGAAATCCGGCATCGGGCACCGCCTCCACCTCGAGGACCCAGGCGTCGCCCAGTGCCAGGCCGCAACACTTCACGGCATCCTTGGCGGTCATCACCACCGGGCGATCGTCATCGAAAACCAGATCCGCCTGGCGAAAGGCATGGTGGTCGGTAAAGGCATGGGCCACAATCTCGACGCCGAGTTCCGACAGGGTGGCGAAAAAGCGCTCGGGATTGCCGATTCCTGCTACGGCATGTACGGGTCCGGTGAAGGGCAGTGGTCGCAGAGCGACACGCGCAGTGCCGCCCAGGGGTCGCCAGCCGGCAGGCGCCAGGGTCATGCAATGGGCACCCCGGGGTGGCGTGAAGGCCGGTTCGCCATTGATCAGCACGGCATCGACATCGTCCAGCCGCGAGAGTGGTTCACGCAGAGGCCCCGCCGGCAGGCAACGGCTGTTGCCCCATCCTCGCCGTCCGTCCACCACGACGAGCTCGATGTCGCGGCCCAGGGCCAGGTGCTGAAGGCCATCGTCACTGATCAGGATATCGCACCCCTCGTCGATCAAGCGCCTGGCCCCACGGGGACGTTCCGGGTCCGCCACCAGCGGGAGTCCTGTCCGGTCATGAAGCATGCGCGGCTCGTCGCCGGATTCCCTGACCGGTGTCTCGGCGGTGACTCGCAGCGGGTAGACGGCTCCCCTGCCTCCATAACCCCGCGTGACGATACCCGGGTGCCAGCCTCTGGCCTGGAGCCAGGTCGCCAGCCAGGCCACCAGAGGCGATTTTCCGGTGCCTCCCAGGGTGATGTTCCCCACCACGATCAGCGGCACCGTCGGTTGCCAGACCGTCCTCTGCCCAAGCCGATAGGCCCGGGTCCGGCGCGCCAGGAGATGCCGATAGAGCCACTCGAGGGGACGCAGCACCAGCAGCCAGCGATCACCGCGATAGGCCGCCGTCAGCCACGCTTTTCCCAGCCTTTCCCGGATCATGCCGGACCCTCGCGGAACTGGAGTCGATGCAGTGCCGCATAGGCCCCGTCTCGCGCCAGCAGTTCCTTGTGACTGCCCTGTTCGATGATCCGGCCCTGCTCCATCACCAGAATGCGATCCGCTCGCTCGATGGTCGAGAGCCGGTGAGCGATGACGAAGGTGGTACGCCCCCGGCATACTTCCTCCAGGGCGGCCTGGATGTAGCGCTCCGATTCCGTATCCAGGGCCGAGGTCGCCTCATCGAGGACCAGCAGCGGCGAATCCTTGAAGATCGCCCGGGCGATGGCCAGGCGTTGGCGTTGGCCGCCGGAGAGCATCACGCCATTTTCACCCACCACGGTGGCATAGCCTTCCGGCTGGCGCTCGATGAACTCATCGGCATGGGCCGCCCGGGCGGCGGCCTCGATGGCCGCCGGGTCGGCATGGGCCACGCCATAGGCGATATTGTCGGCGATGTTGGCGTTGAAGAGGGTCACCTGTTGCGACACCAGGGCGATCTGCCGGCGCAGCGGGGCAAGCCGGTAGTCGTCTATCGATACGCCGTCGATCAGCAGACGCCCGGCCGTCGGCCGATAGAAGCGCGGCAGCAATCCCACCAGGGTGGACTTACCACTGCCGGAACGACCGACGATGGCCACCATCTCGCCCGGGGCGACATCGAGGTCTATGCCCTTGAGCACGTCGGGCTGATCCTGGCCATAGGCGAAGCGAACGCCCTCCATGACCACCCGTCCAGCCAGACGAGCGGGCTCATGCTGGCCATCATCCCACTCGGGAGGTACTTCCAGCAGGCCGAAGAGGTCGGCTGAGGCCGCAATCCCCTTCTGGATCACGCTGTTCACCTCGGTAAGCTGCCGAACCGGCTTGGCCATCAGGGCCGCGGCGGTGACGAAGGCGACGAATTCCCCGGGGGTCATTTCGGCCATCAGGGCCGGCGACATGGCAAGCCAGACCAGCAAGGCCAGCGAGAGCGCCACCAGCAACTGGATCACCGGTGTGCTGATGGCCTTGGTCAGGGCCTCCTTCATGCTCTGCTGGCGGTTGACTTCGCTGGCCGCGGCGAAACGAGCTTTTTCATATGTCTCGGCGCCATGGGTGCGCACGACCCGATAGCCGGTAAGTGCCTCCGAGGCGACATGGGTGACTTCCCCCATGGAGGCCTGGATGCGGCCGGAGATCCGCCGGAAGCGTCTACTGACATAACTGACGACACCGCCGATCAGCGGCGTGACCGCCAGGAACAGCAGAGTCAGCATCCAGTTGATCCAGAGCAGATAGGCGACCAGGCCGATCACGAAGAGCCCCTCGCGCAGCAGGATGGTGATCGCCTGGGTCGCCGCCCCGGTGACCTGCTCGACGTGGTAGGTCACACGCGAAATCAGATGACCGCTGGAGTGGGCATCGAAGAAGGCACCCGGCAGGTGCAGCATGTGGTCGAAGACGTTGCAGCGCAGGGTGTGCACCACGTTACGGGCCACGTTGCTCATGAAGTAGGTGCCCAGGAAGGTACCCAGGCCCCGGGCGGCGAACATGCCCACCACGAACATGGGCAGGAAGAGGCGGAAGCTGGCTCCCGGGTCCTGAATGCCGTCGATCAGGCGTTTCATCATCTCCGCCAGGGCCGTGCTCGAGGCCGCATAGATGACATAACCGATGACGGCGAGGAGGAAGGAACGCCAGTGGGGCCGCACATAACCCAGCAACCGCCTGTACAACGCCCATCCCGAATCTTGGCTCCTGTCGTGAATCACGGTTGCTCCGCTTGAGTGGATGATCCCTCGGTGGTGGCAATGCGTACCTGGCGAATTCCCAGGGTACCGGCCAGGTCAAGCGCCCGGACCACGGCCCCATGACGGGCACGGGCGTCGGCCTCCACGACCAGTCCGTGGTCCCGCGCCAGCTCAGTTTCCCTAGCCAGCGCTTCGCC
>NZ_JBDNGD010000356.1:0-6833 GCF_041689495.1 Halomonas sp.
CGGCGACCGCCTGGGCTGGTACCTGCCTCAGGGACTGGATGCGCTGGCCGAGCAGAGCCGGATGTGGATGGAGAGTGACAAGGGCCAGGCCGCCGTCGACAGCATGGAACAGGCCTATTACGCCTATATCGACGAGTTCGATTTCGTTGACCTGCGCGAGCTCAACCGCCGCATCGAGGAGCGGCTGCCAACCTATATCGACCATTTCCTCCAGGCCGAACAGGCTACCGGCATGCCGGCCGACCTGCTGGCGGCTCTTGCCTATCAGGAATCTCACTGGGATCCCCGGGCCGAGTCACCCACCGGCGTGCGGGGCATGATGATGCTTACCCGCAACACCGCCGAGTCGCTGGGCGTCGATGATCGCCTCGACCCGGCCGCCTCCATCGAGGCTGGTGCCCGCTATTCCCCGCAGATCCAGCACCGACCGCCACGCTACGGGACAATGGCCAGGCTACCCTCGTACGGGGAAAGTGCTTATGCTCCCCCCCTCCCGCAATGGCAATGGAACAAGACCCACCAGATGAACACAAGCAGCACCACTCAAACGACCCATGCAGCGACCGAGCAGTTCGATGCTGCGCTGGCACGTCTGGCGAAGGACCGTAAGGCCAATCCCGCTGCCTCCAATACTGAAGTGCTGGAGGCGGCCCGCGTGTTGATGACCACTACGGGAGGCCTGGATGCCCTCTATGCAAGAGTGGCGTCACTGGCCCGACCAGCGCCAGTCGCGACGATCCGGGGTTGGTGGTTTACCACGAGCGACTGACGAGCATGGACGATGCATCGCTGGCCGAAGAGGCCTTTGCCTTCGCCGAGGCGATGCACAAAACGGGCCTCGTCTCGCCCTATCATCCCCTCCTGCTGAGACACCTGCGCGGCCATCGGGATGACCTGATCCCCGACGCCCTGGGACTGAGCATGACGGGCAATGATGTCATGCAGTGCTATACGCAACTGGTGTATGCACTGATCGACGAGGCCGCTTACCCGGAAACCAGCCAGGCCGTCTACGGCCTGGCCCTGCTGCTCGAACGCGGCACCCTGTTCACACCTCCGGTCGCATCGGCGCTGTGGCGTCAGATTACCCTTGTGCTGTGCGATGATGCGTCGCAGAAGCTGACCAGGGTGTTCGGCGATGCGCACTCGCCCCGGGTGTTCCTGCTCGCCGGGGTAATGAGCCTGCTGGGCCAGCCACTCGGCGTCGGCCAGGGCAACAATCCCACATGCCAGTCGGTGATCGGCCTGTCGATGTGGGCCTACAACGACCCGGACTATCTCCTGCAGTTGATCGCCTGGGCGGCCCGTGACGACGAGATCATCATGCGTTTCGAGGGCCAGCGGGTCTCCTCGAAGGGGCTGGAGCCGGGCCTGGCCAAGGAACCGCCCATGGACGTCGACCCTGTGTCGCTGATCCTGGTGGCGCACCTGGACCGCGTCTACATCGAGATGGGACGACTCTGCGGCGAACGCGACGATGACCTCCACCGCTGGATCAATCCGGAAATGTACGGCTGGTGGGTGGGTCACGGCTTCCGTGTCGTGGCGGACAGCCAGACGGGGGATCTCGTCGACCATGAAGGATTCATCCGGCATTTCTACGCCTGTTATCACCCCTTCTATAACGGCAACCTGGAGGTTATACACCCGCAACCAGCAGGGATCGCCGTCACCGACAGCGCGGCGCGTTTTGTGGGTCGACACGCGATCACCATCCTTCGCGTCGCCCTGGATTCGGACAACCAGATGCGCGTCTATTTCTTCAATCCCAACAACGACAGTGGTCAGGACTGGGGCCAGAATATCCACTGTGCCACCCAGGGGCACGGCGAACGACACGGCGAAGCCTCCCTGCCGATCGACCAGTTTGTCTCGCGGCTCTACGTCTTCCATTACGATCCGCTGGAACTCGGCGACCCGACCGCGGTATCCGCGCAGGAAGTGGCACACATCGCCGAGCTGGCCATCGGCAGCTGGGCAAATCAGGAATGATCCCCTGCAGCGACGGCGACTTAAGCCGAACCTGTCCCGACTACGGAAAGGCTGCTTTCAACACCGGTACCCCTGCGGTCCGGGCCGCAGGGGGCAATCTGGGGTGCTTTCCGGTGAAGCGGGCGCCGGGGGCCGGCTCAGAACAGGCTCATGCGCTTCATGATTCCATCCTGCTTGACCAACCAATGGAAGAGCGCACCAGCGATGTGCAACACCAACAGCCCCAGAATCGCCCAAGCCAGCCAGTGCAGCAGGCGGTGGGGATAGGCATAGCGATCATGTTCGGACATGGTGTTCTCGCATGTGTGTAGGGGACGAACCAAGCCTAGCAGGCTGTCGGACTAAACGCTGATCGGCTGCCACTGTATCGAGGGCGAGGTCGATACTCGCTCAGCGTTCGGCAAGAGTGGTCAGCTTGGGGAAAGCCTGTATGATAAACGAGCAACATCATTCAGAGACGGAGCAGACATCACGATCGATCATTCTTTCCAAGCCAGCCGAGGAGGTTCTCATGAAGGTCTACAAGCCTGAGTGGCACTGCACGTTTCGCGTCAACGAGGGTGTGGAGGAATCAGCCAGTTGGAAGGAACGAATCGCCTGGCGCCTGAGAGCCATGGCCGACAAGCTGGATGGTGGTGGTAGAACGATCCGGATCGACTACAGTATCTTCCCTCGGGTGAGCCGCCAGGATATAGACAGCTGCCTGGGCAAGGGCTTCGAAGTGACCCAGAGCCTGCTCACCCAACTGGCCCACCAGGCGGCCTGTGAGGACGTCATGCGCGATGCCAAGGCGGAGCTGTTCGAGGAAGGCTATCATCATTAAGGCTACGAGCATCATCAAGGCTTCAAGCATCGAGGGATGATACGGTCGAACATGCGAGTCGCCGCGATGCACCACACCCCACTCCGCCCTGGCGGGATGGGGTGTTTTGATTGGCGGCCCCGGGGTCATATGCAATGACCCGATACGATTCAGCTCCCGAAAGAGAAAGACTTGCTCATGGCGGCGGAGGCGCTTATTATCCCCCCGCCGACGCATATTGCCCTCGGTAGCCATGATCACAGCGCCTCGGGATGGATGCCAGAGACGCCCAACAGACGTTGAGGTGTAACCCTATGGGTATTCGCTCCCATCTACTGCCGGCGTTTTGCCTGGCAGGCCTGCTGATTACCGGCGCCGCCGGGGCGGCTCAGGCCCACGAAGAGCACGAAGAGACCGTCGAGACTCAACAGGGGGTAGCCTCCTTCTACGGCGATCGCTTCCAGGGCCGACCCACCGCCAGCGGAGAGCCCTTCGACCAGAGCCAACTCACCGCCGCCCATCCCAGCCTGCCCTTCGGCACCCGGGTACTGGTGACCCGCCGGGACAACGGACGCGAGGTGGAAGTGCTCATCAATGACCGCGGCCCCTTCGTCAAGGGACGGATCATCGACCTTTCCAAGCAAGCCGCCAGGGAACTAGGCATGATCAATCGCGGCGTCGCACCGGTGATGATCACCTCCATCCAGGAATCCTGAAAAACCGGGGCGCTTCCCGCTACGATACGGCCGTCGGCCTCGTTGGAAGCGCCCTAGCTCGCCATATCCACTACCACCCTTCCGCGTATCTTGCCTTCCAGCAATTCGCGGGCGGCGGGAATCGCCGCCTCCAGGGCGATGGTTTCGGTGATGGTTTCCAACCGATCCGGATCCAGCAGTTCTCCCAACCGGCGCCAGGCCTCCACGCGATCATCGAAGGGGCGCATCACGCTGTTGATGCCCGCCAGAGTAATCCCGCGCAGGATGAAGGGTGCCACCGAGGCCGGAAAGTCCAGCCCCTGGGCCAGGCCGCAGGCCGTCACGGTACCGCCGTGGCGTGTGCTGGCACAGACGTTGACCAGGGTATGACTGCCGACGGCATCGATGGCACCGGCCCAGCGTTCCTTGGCCAGGGGGCGACCGGGTTCGGACAGGGTGGCGCGGTCGATCACCTCGCGAGCGCCTAGCGCCTCGAGGTAAGCCTTCTCTCCCATGCGCCCCGTCGAGGCCACCACCGCATAGCCCAGTTGGGAGAGCAGCGCGATGGCGACACTGCCCACTCCCCCGCTGGCGCCAGTCACCAGGATCTCGCCCTTGTCCGGCGTCACTCCGTGACGCTCCAGCGCCATCACCGACAGCATCGCCGTGTAACCGGCTGTGCCGATGGCCATGCTCTGGCGGGCGGTAAACGCCGTGGGATGAGGGATCAGCCAGCGGCTGTCCAATCGCGCCTTCTGCGCGAGCCCGCCCCAATGTCCCTCGCCGACGCCCCAGCCATTGAGCAGGACGGCATCGCCCTCCTTGTACTGATCGGATCGCGAACTCTCGACCCTGCCTGCCAGGTCGATGCCGGGCACCATCGGGAACTTGCGCACCACCGGCCCCTTGCCGGTGATCGCCAGCGCATCCTTGTAATTCAGCGTACTGCAGTCGACGCTCACCGTAACGTCGCCTTCCGGCAATTGCGCCTCGTCGAGGCGCTTGATTCCAACCTGCTGGCCTTCCTCGGTCTTCTCTATCAGGATCGCGTCGAACATGATATCTCCTCGTCTTGGCCCACCGCCGATGGGATTGGACCCTCATCATGCATCAAGGGCCGGCCGGGACGGAACTGGAAAAAAAGCAAATCTATGTTGCACTGCACAAGAATAGGGTCTATGATTAGCGACATCAGGGCAGACAACAGATTCAGGGCAGACAACAGATGCCGCCCGATAACCACCCTTACTAGAACCCAGGAGGTTCCACCATGATGAACATGTTCAATTTCGACACCAAGCAGTTCGATACCAAGCAACTCGAGAGCCTGTTCGTCGGTCCGGCTCGCGCCTATGCCGCCCTGGCCGTCGACTTCACCGAGAAGCTGGCCACCGCCCAGTACGAGGCCACCAGGGCCTACGCCGAAACCAGCTTTGCGCAGCTGCGCAACCTGGCAGACGTGAAGGATGCCGAAGGCCTGCGCGCCTACATGGAAGGCCAGCAGAAAGTGGCTACCGACATGACCGAGCGCCTCAAGGGCGATGCCGAGAAAGTCGTATCCCTGCAGAAGGACTTCGCAGAGAAAAGCCAGAAGCTCACCGAAGAGAGCAGCAAGCAGGTGCAGGAAACTGCCACCCAGGCCGTGCAGGATGCCCCCAAGGGCGTCGCGACCTCCAAGGCCGCTGCCAAGACTGCCTGAGGCTGACCGCTGCTTCGTCACGAAGCAGCCAGCATGACCTGAAAGGCCGCCGATCGATGATCGGCGGCCTTTTTGCATGAAGTCCCTCAACCCGAACAAGCCCCACCACAACGAATGGACGCCCGTCAGACCGAGACAGGCAGGAAAGCCGTTCACCTGGGACCGTCATAGATAAAACCTATCGGATTGGTTCGAAAAACATCTTAAACCAATGGATTGGAATTGATGTAAGGTCCTACTGTCAGGGTGAGTACCACCGCACTAGCAACGGGAGACAGAAATGGGTGATCAACAGAAGACCGGCCTTTGTCCGGTCATGCACGGCTCCAACACCAGGTTGGGTGGCCGCGGCAACATGAACAAGGACTGGTGGCCGAACCAGTTGAACCTCAACATCCTTCACCAGCACCATCCGAAGTCCAATCCGCTGGCCGAAGACTTCGACTACGCCGAGGCGTTCAAGTCACTCGACCTGGCAGCGGTCAAGAAGGACCTGGCCGACCTGATGACCGACTCTCAGGACTGGTGGCCCGCCGACTATGGCCACTACGGCCCA
This sequence comes from Halomonas sp., assembly GCF_041689495.1. Lineage (GTDB taxonomy): Bacteria > Pseudomonadota > Gammaproteobacteria > Pseudomonadales > Halomonadaceae > Halomonas. The sequence continues at coordinate 5,745 of NZ_JBDNGD010000356.1, forward strand.
TTCTTCATCCGCATGGCGTGGCACGGCGCCGGCACCTACCGCACGGCCGATGGCCGCGGTGGCGCCTCCACCGGTAACCAGCGCTTCGCCCCAATCAATTCCTGGCCGGACAACGGCAACCTGGACAAGGCGCGCCGCCTTCTCTGGCCGATCAAGCAGAAGTACGGCAGCAAGCTCTCCTGGGCCGACCTCTTCATCCTGACCGGTAACGTCGCCCTCGAGACCATGGGCTTCAAGACCTTCGGCTTCGGCGGTGGCCGCGAGGACATCTACCAGCCGGAAGAGGACATCTACTGGGGGGCCGAGGAGGAGTGGCTCGCCACCAGCGACAAGCCGAAGAGCCGCTACTCCGGCGAGCGGGAGCTCGAGAACCCCCTGGCCGCCGTGCAGATGGGCCTGATCTACGTGAACCCGGAAGGCCCCGACGGCAACCCGGACCCGCTGGCGTCCGCCAAGGACATACGCGAGACCTTCGTCCGCATGGCGATGAACGACTACGAGACGGCGGCACTGACTGCCGGCGGTCACACCTTCGGCAAGACCCACGGTGCGGCCGATCCGGATAAGCATGTCGGCCCGGAACCCGAAGCCGCTCCCCTGGAGGAAATGGGCCTGGGCTGGAAGAACAGCTTCGGCAGCGGCAAGGGGTCCGACACCATCACCAGCGGCCTGGAAGGGGCCTGGACGCCGACGCCGACGAAGTGGGACATGACCTACCTCGACGTGTTGTTCGGCTACGAGTGGGAACTGACCAAGAGCCCAGCCGGCGCCCAACAGTGGCAAGCCAAGGGTCTCGCGGACAAGGACCATGCCCCCGATGCGGAGGATGCCTCCAAGCCGGTTCACCTCATGATGTCCACTGCCGACATGGCCATGAAGATGGACCCGGAGTACCGCAAGATCGCCGAGCACTTCCACAAGAACCCGGAAGAGTTCGCCGATGCCTTCGCCCGCGCCTGGTTCAAGCTGACCCACCGCGACATGGGTCCGAAGGATCGCTACCTCGGCCCGGAAGTACCGGCAGAGGATCTGATCTGGCAGGACCCGGTGCCCAAGGGCAACAGCGGCTATGACGTCGAGGCGGTCAAG
>NZ_JBDNGD010000357.1:0-11454 GCF_041689495.1 Halomonas sp.
CTGGCAGTCGGGCATGGCCTTCGAGGGACAAGTGCTGGTCGATGCCCTGTTGGGCACGGGGCTCAGTGGTGATGTCCGCGGCGATGCTCTGGATGCCATTACCGCCATCAATCGAAGCGGCAAGCCGGTGCTGGCCATCGATATCCCCTCCGGGCTGCATGCCGATACCGGTGCCGAACTGGGGGCGGCCGTCCGTGCCACCCTGACCGTGACCTTCATCGGTGACAAGCTGGGCTTGCACACCGGCGCGGCGCCGTCACATTTGGGAGAACTGGACTTTCGCCCGCTGGGGGTGAATGCCGAGGCCGAGGCAGACCTGGTTCCCGCCGCCCATCTGCTCGAGGCGGGCCTGGTGGGTGCCTGGATGCCGCCGCGGATGCGCGGCGCCCACAAGGGTGAGTTCGGCCATGCTCTGGTGCTGGGCGGGGCACCGGGCGTCGGCGGCGCCGCTCTGATCGCCGCCGACGCCTGTGCCAGGCTCGGTGCCGGCAAGGTGAGCCTGGCTACGGCACCCGAGCATGTGACGGCGAGCCTTGTGCGTCGCCCGGAAGTCATGGTGCACGGGGTGCGGGGAGCGAGCGATCTGGATGAACTGCCCGAACGGGCCGATGTACTGGTGGTGGGCCCGGGACTGGGGCAGGGGAGTTGGGGCCAGGCCATTTTCCAGGTCGCGCTCGGGGCCGGCAGGCCCCTGGTGGTGGATGCTGACGCCCTCAACCTGCTGGCCTCGCGCTTCACGGGAGAGTATCGGGATGACTGGATCCTGACCCCGCATCCCGGCGAGGCCGCACGCCTGCTGGGTATCAGCGCCGCCGAGGTGGAGGCCGATCGCCCCGCTGCCGTCAGGGAGCTTCAGCGGCGTCTGGGAGGCGTGGTGGTCCTCAAGGGGGCGGGGTCCCTGGTCGCCGGCCCGCAGGGTCTGGCGGTCTGTCCCTTCGGCAATCCGGGCATGGCCAGCGGCGGCATGGGGGATGCGCTCTCCGGCATGCTGGGTGCTCTGCTGGGCCAGGGCTTGCCCCTGGAAACGGCAGCGCGCCTGGGGGTTGTGGTGCATGCCCTGGCCGCCGACATGGCGGCCGATGACAGCGGTGAACGTGGTTTGCTGGCGACGGATCTGGCATCCTATGCGCAATTATTGATCAATCCCGGGATGCTCGATGGCGATGCAACGGCAGCTCGATGACGAAGACCGTCAGGTCGCCTTTGGCGAGTGCCTGGGCCATGCCTTGCAGGGTCGCGGGCGCGTGCATCTCCAGGGTGAACTGGGTGCCGGCAAGACGACCCTGGCTCGAGGCATCCTGCGCGCTCATGGTTATCGGGGTGCGGTCAAGAGTCCGACGTATACACTGGTCGAGCCCTATGAACTCGGCGAGATCCGGGTTCATCATTTCGATCTCTATCGCCTGGGCGACCCGGAGGAACTGGAGTTCATCGGCGGCCGTGACCTGATGGCGCCGGAGGCCCTCTGCCTCATCGAGTGGCCCGAGCGCGGCAAGGGCTGGCTACCCATCCCGGATCTGGTGGTGACCCTGACCCTGGCCGGCGTGGGTCGACGGGCGGAGCTTGAGGCCTTCAGTGATCAGGGGCAGCGCGTCCTGTCGAGACTGGCAGATCTGTCATTGCCCGAGGCGTCGTTCGGGGCCGACGGCATGCACAGCAAGGATGAGACGGCACCATGAAGCAGGGAACTCTGGTCGGTTCGCGGTTGTCCGTGTTGGCCCTGACGCTGAGCCTATGGCTGGTCGTTACCGTCGCCCAGGCCAGCCAGGTCGATAATGTCCGGATCTGGGCCGCGCCCGACCATGTTCGCCTGGTCTTCGACCTGTCATCTCCTGCGCGTGCCAATGTCTTCGGCCTGGAGAATCCGCGCCGGCTGGTCATCGACCTGGAGGATACCCGCCTGAATGCCGACGTCACTCAGCTGGACCTGTCCGGTAGCGCCATCGGCCAGCTACGCACCGGAGTTCGCGATGGCAACGGCCTGCGTGTGGTCCTGGAGCTCGAGCGGGAGATCGAGCCTCGTCATTTCACCCTGGAACCCAACGATCAGTATGGTTATCGGCTGGTGGTAGATCTCGAATATCCCGGCGAGAGTGCGGTGGAGGATCCGATAGATCCCATCGAGGCGATGATCCGCGAGCAGGAGATCATTGCCAACCGGGGCCGTGTCGAGGCCGATGGGGGAGCGACTCCGACACCCGACCCGTCGGCGACCCTGCGGCAAGCCCAGCAGCAAGCCCAGACGCATCCACGGCGGGATATCATCATCGCCATCGATGCGGGCCATGGCGGCGAGGATCCCGGCGCCATCGGGCCGTCCGGCACCCGCGAGAAGGACGTGGTGATGGAGATCGCCAGGCACCTGCAGAATCTGGTCAATGAGGCGGAGGGATTTCGCGCGGTGATGATCCGCGATGGAGACTATTATATCGGGCTGCGCCAGCGTACTCGTATCGCCCGCGAGCAGAAGGCCGATTTCTTCGTCTCGATACATGCCGACGCCTTCACGAGTCCGCGGCCCAATGGCAGCTCCGTCTATGCGCTGTCCCAGCGTGGTGCGACCTCGGAAACCGCCCAGTGGCTGGCGGCCAGCGAGAACCGGGCCGACCTGATCGGCGGGGTCGACGGTAACCTCTCGCTGAAAGACAAGGATGAGGTGTTACGCGGTGTCCTGCTGGACCTGACCATGACGGCGACCCTGAATGATTCACTCTCCATCGGTGGCCAGGTCCTCGATCAGCTGGGCCAGGTCAACCGGTTGCATCGCAGCCGGGTGGAGCAGGCGGGGTTCATGGTGCTCAAGTCACCCGATATCCCCTCGTTGCTGATCGAGACCGGCTTCATCTCCAATCCCGACGAGGAGCGTCGCCTGCGCAATGCTTCCCACCAGAAGGGGCTGGCCAGGGCGATGTTTGACGGCCTGCGCGACCACTTCCATCGCAATCCGCCTCCCGCCAGCTTGCTGGCCTGGCAGCGGGACCGGAATCGCAGTACCGGCGGCAACGAATATCGCATCCAGCCCGGCGACACCCTGTCCGAGATCGCCGTTCGCCATGGTGTGCCGGTGGCCCAGATCAAGCAGGCCAATGAACTCAACGGTGACGTGATCCGTGTGGGCCAGGTACTGCGTATCCCCAGTTCATGACGCCTTCTTCCCCGACCCTGCGGAGCGATATGTCCGAGAATCGACGCATCCAGATCCTGGATCCCCGACTGGCCAACCAGATCGCTGCCGGTGAGGTGGTGGAACGCCCCGCCTCTGTGGTCAAGGAACTGGTCGAGAATGCCATCGATGCCGGGAGCCAGCGTATCGAGGTGGAGCTCGAATCCGGCGGGGCGCGGCTCATCCGGGTGCGCGATGATGGCAGCGGAATCCAGGAAGATGACCTGCCGCTGGCCCTGTCCCGCCATGCCACCAGCAAGATCGCCTCCCTCGAAAATCTCGAGGAGGTACTGAGCCTGGGATTTCGTGGTGAAGCCCTGGCGTCGATCAGTTCGGTCTCGCGACTCGAGCTGATCTCGAATATCGAGGAGGACCCGAGGAGTGGTTGGCGGGTGGTGGCCGAGGGGCGTCAGATGGCGCCTCGTGTCTCGCCGTCACCGCATCCCTGCGGGACCTCGGTGACGGTGCGTGACCTCTTCTTCAATACCCCGGCCCGCCGCAAGTTCCTGCGTACGGAGAAGACCGAATTCGGTCACGTGGAGGAGGCCTTCCGGCGCCAGGCGCTGTCGCGTTTCGATATCGCCTGGGTGTTGCGTCACAACCAGAAGACCCTGCACCAGTTGCGTCCCGGGAACAGTCTGGTGGAACGGGAACGTCGCCTTCAGGCGTTGCTGGGCAAGGCCTTCCTCGACAATGCCCTGCACCTCGATCTGGAAGTCGGCGGCCTGCGACTGTGGGGCTGGGTCGGCTTGCCCACTCATTCTCGGGCCCAGGCCGATCACCAGTATTTCTTCGTCAATGGCCGAGTGGTCCGTGATCGCCTGGTGGCCCATGCCATCCGCCAGGCCTACCGGGATGTGCTCTTTCATGGCCGTCATCCGGTCTTCGTGCTGTATCTGGAGGTCGACCCGACGCTGGTGGATGTCAACGTCCATCCCACCAAGCATGAGGTACGTTTCCGTGACGGCCGCCAGGTGCATGATTTCCTTTTCTCCAGCCTGCACCGTGCCCTGGGTGATGCCCGGGCCGGGAGCCATCCGGTCACGGAGAGCCATGGGGTCGAGTCCGATACATCTGAACCGGGCGTGGCGGAACGCCCGGTTCAATGGCAGCAGCCCATGTCGCTGCCCGGTCGCGAGGACGCTGGCGAGTGGGCCGGTGGTGGGGCCCGTGAGGGAGTGACGCCGAATCGCGTCAGGGCCTTCATGGATGGCTACCGGGCACTGCATCCCGAGCATGAGGAGACCCTGCTGACACCGCGGCAGGACGCCCCGGGTGCCGGCGGAGACGCCGCCGCGACGGCGCTTGCCGAACGCCGGGTCGATTCCGACCCCGAACAAGGGCACGTACCGAGCCGCCCGACCCTGCCCGAGGCGGACGCGACCCGTGCACCGCCCCTGGGCTATGCCATCGCCCAGCTGCATGGCATCTATATCCTCTCCGAGACCGAGCGCGGCATGATCCTGGTCGACATGCATGCCGCCCATGAACGGATCGTCTATGAACGGATGAAGACGCAGGTGCATGACGGCGCCATCGAGGCCCAGCCACTACTGGTGCCGGTGTCCCTGGCCGCCAGTGGCACCGAGGTGGAAACGGCAGAGAGCGAGCGAGAGGCCTTCGCTCGGGTGGGTGTGGAACTCGACGTGGCCGGGCCGGAGACGTTGCTGGTGCGTCAATTGCCGGTGCTGCTCGCCCAGGCCGACGTGGAACCCCTGATTCGCGGGATGCTTGCCGACCTGGAACGTTATGGCCGTTCGGACAGGCTGGAAGCCCATATCAACGACTTGCTGTCGACCATGGCCTGCCATGGCAGCGTACGGGCCAATCGGCACCTCACTCTGACGGAGATGAATGCCCTGCTGCGCGACATGGAGAGAACCGAGCGTAGCGGTCAGTGCAACCATGGGCGCCCGACCTGGTGCGAGATGAGCATGAAGGCACTGGACCGGCTCTTCCTGAGGGGGCAGTAGCCCAATGCCCGATACGCGTCCTCCTGCCATCCTGCTGATGGGGCCGACAGCCGCCGGCAAGACGGACCTGGCAATCGCGCTGCACGAGCGGCTCGGTTGCGAGCTGATCAGTGTCGACTCGGCGATGGTCTATCGCGGCATGGACATCGGCAGCGCCAAGCCGTCTGCCGAGGAACTGGCCCGGGCGCCGCATCGGTTGATCGATATCCGTGACCCGGCCGAGGCCTATTCGGCGGCCGATTTCCGCGAGGATGCCTTGCGCGAGATGCGACAGATCAGCGCATCGGGTCGGTTCCCGCTGCTGGTGGGCGGCACCATCATGTATCTCAAGCAGTTGATGGTAGGCGTTGCCAACCTGCCTGCCTCCGCCCCCGGCGTTCGTGACGACCTGGAGGCCTTGGTGGCATCCCGCGGTCTGGCCGCCCTGCATGACGAACTCGCGCGGATCGATCCACCCGCGGCCCGGCGTATCCATCCCAACGATCCCCAGCGCCTGATGCGGGCTCTGGAGGTCTTTCGTGTCTCGGGACATACCCTGACGGAGCTGTGGAGTCGTCAGCGCCGTGAAACCTTCCCCTGGCGCACGCTGTCGATAGGACTGACGCCCTTCGATCGTCGTGTCTTGCATGAGCGTATCGAGACACGTTTCGAGACGATACTGGGTGCCGGCCTGATCGAGGAAGTGGCGAGCCTCAGGGCTCGTGATGACCTGCATCCCGGACTGCCGTCGATGAAAAGCGTGGGCTATCGTCAAGCCTGGGCGTATCTCGACGGCGAAATGGACCGGGAATCGCTGCGTTGGCGTGGTATCGTGGCGACGCGTCAACTGGCCAAGCGCCAGCTGACCTGGATGCGCAGCTGGCATGGCCTGCATTGGATGGATAGCCTGGGGGGGGATCCCCTCGGCGAGGTCGTGAAACTGGTGCGCGAATTCAGTAGTTAGCGTAGGATAACTGTTTCAAGCAGCCGGATGACCAAGCCCTTTCGGGTAACAAAGATCGCTTCGCCAGGCGACGCTGATGAGTATAACGTCAACCCCCAGAGACAATTTCAGGAGAGTAACATGTCCAAAGGGCAGTCCCTTCAAGACCCGTACCTGAACATACTGCGCAAGGAGCGCATTCCGGTATCGATTTTCCTGGTCAATGGTATCAAGCTGCAGGGCCAGATCGAGTCTTTCGATCAGTTCGTCATCCTGTTGCGCAACACCGTCAGTCAGATGGTCTACAAGCACGCCATTTCCACTGTGGTTCCATCGCGTAACGTCCGCCTGCCGGTTCAGGATCCTACTGCGCCGCCGGAAGCCGACGTGTGAGGTATTGATTGTTTTTTGAACGCCCGGATGCCGGTGAAACGGCGGTACTCGTCCACCTGGATTTTCAGGACGAACAGTCTCGCGAGGATGCCGGCGAGTTTCTTGAGCTTGTGCGTTCCGCTGGCGCAAAAGCGGCGATCCTGCTCACCGGCAGTCGTCATCGCCCCGATTCCCGCACCTTCGTCGGCTCAGGCAAGCTCGAGGAGGTGCGCGACGCCCTGGTGGTGCACCATGCCGAGCTGGTGATCTTCAACCATTCCCTGAGTCCGTCCCAGGAACGTAACCTGGAGCGGGAGCTCAAGTGCCGAGTGCTGGATCGTACCGGTCTTATCCTCGACATCTTTGCCCAGCGGGCCCGGACACACGAAGGCAAGCTGCAGGTGGAACTGGCCCAGCTCGAGTACATGTCGACCCGGTTGGTCCGGGGCTGGACTCACCTGGAGCGCCAGAAGGGCGGTATCGGCCTGCGAGGTCCCGGCGAGACCCAACTGGAAACCGACCGCCGCCTGCTGCGTGCGCGAATCAAGGCCATTCACAAGCGGCTGGACAAGGTGCGCAGCCAGCGCAACCAGAATCGTCGTGCTCGGGCCCGGGCCGAGATTCCCAGTGTTTCCTTGGTGGGCTATACCAATGCCGGCAAATCAACCTTGTTCAATGCCCTGACTTCGTCCACCGTCTATGTGGCGGACAAGCTCTTCGCTACTCTCGACCCGACCCTGCGTCGTCTGGAGATCGAGGATGTGGGGCCGGTGGTGATTGCCGATACCGTGGGATTCATCCGCCATCTGCCCCACAAGCTGGTAGAGGCCTTTCGCGCCACCCTCCAGGAAGCGGCAGAGGCTTCCCTCCTGGTGCATGTGATCGATGCCGCTGACCCGGATCGTGAGCTCAATATCGCCCAGGTCGAGGGGGTGCTGGACGAGATCGATGCGCTTGACGTGCCGACACTCAAGGTGATGAACAAGATCGATCTCCTCGATAGTGCGCCACGCATCGAGCGCGATGGCGAGGGTCGGCCGGAGGTGGTCTGGCTCTCCGCCCAGGAGGGCCGTGGACTGGACCTGCTCAGTCAGGCACTCTCGGAACGCCTGGCGGATGATGTCATCGATGTCTCCTTGACGCTTACCCCCGAGCAGGGGCGTCTGCGTGCCGGTCTTCATGACCTCGGCGGGGTACGCGAGGAGACCTTCGATGACCAGGGTCGGATACACTTGGAAGTCCGGTTGCCCCGGCGGGATTTCCTGCAGCTCATGGCAAGGCTCGATGAGCGAGCCGATGATTACCTTCCCGATGCCCTGCAGCAAGGTGCCGTCTGGGAGGCCTGAGAGAAAACGCATCTGCTGTCCGCTTCATCCGTCGATGGGGCGGAAAGCGATACAACCACAAGGTCAAGGCGCGTCATGACTGGCGTGACAGGATCGCAACCTGAACTCCCTGCCGGCAGCCTTTCAGCGGGGAGATGCAACATAGAGTGGAGAAAATCTATATGGCCTGGAATGAGCCTGGTGGTGGCAACCAGAACGATCCCTGGAGTGGTGGTGGCCCTCGCGGCGGTGGTGACAACGGTGGCGGTGGGAATCGCGGCGGCAACCAGGGGCCTCCGGATCTCGACGAGGTCCTGAAGAAGTTTCAGAAAAAGCTCAACAGCATGCTCGGCGGCCGCGGTGGCAAGCGCGGCGGTTCCGGCGGCAAGGGCGGTGGCGGTGGTGACAAGCCGCGCAACGTCTTCGCCTTGCCGGGATTGTTGATCGTCGTTGGCCTGGCGATCTGGGCGGCGACCGGTTTCTATCTGGTCGATCAGTCCGAGCGCGGTGTGGTGCTGCGCTTCGGCAAGCTTCAGGAAGTTGTGGCACCGGGCCTGCAGTGGAATCCGCCCCTGATCGACGATGTGCGTATGGTCAACGTGACGCGAGTGCGTTCATTGACGCAGACGCTGTCGATGCTGACTCAGGACGAGAATATCGTATCCGTGGAAATATCCGCGCAGTACCAGGTCGCCGACCCGCGGGATTATGTGCTCAACGTGCGCGACCCCGAACTCAGCCTGGAGAACGCCCTGGATTCGGCTCTGCGCCACGTCGTGGGGGGCACCGACATGATCGATATCCTGACCTCGGGACGCGAGATCCTCGGCAGTTCCGTGAACAGTCGGCTGCAGTCGTACCTCGACATTTACGGAACCGGCATTCTCCTGCAGACATTGAACGTCGAATCTACCTCGCCGCCGACGGCCGTGCAGGAGGCCTTCGATAACGTCATTCGTGCTCGCGAGGTCCGCCAGCGCACGATCAATGAAGGCATGGCCTATGCCAATGCCATCATCCCCCAGGCACAGGGTCAGGCTCAGCGCCTGATTGAACAGGGCCAGGGCTATCGTGAGGCCGTGGTAGCCCAGGCACAGGGGCAGGCGAACCGCTTCAACCAGCTGCTTTCCGAATACACCAACGCACCGGGCATCATGCGCGAGCGCCTGTATCTCGACACCATGTCCGAGGTTTACGGCAACACGGACAAGGTACTGGTGGACGTGGCCGAAGATAGCCCCTTGATGTACCTGCCTCTTGACCAGCGCCTCAGCGGTGGACGTGGCGGAGAATCTAGCGATGCTCGCCTCGGTGCGGAAGGTGAGCTCGATCCACGCGTGCTCGAACGACAGCGTACTACCCAGTCGTCCAGCAATTTCGGCAGTAACAGCAACAGTAGTGGAATCCGCAGGGAGGGCCGCTAAATGATCAATAATCGTTCCCTGCTCATCGTCGGTGGTATCGCCGCCGTGGCCTGGTTGGCCAGCAGTAGCCTCTATGTGGTCGACGAGACCGAGCGCGCGGTCAAGCTGCGCTTCGGTGAGATCATCGAGGAGAACATCCAGCCCGGTCTGCACGCGAAGATCCCGATCACCCAGACCATCCGCAAGTTCGATACCCGGGTGTTGACCCTGGATACCGATCCCAGTCGCTACCTGACCCTCGAGCAGAAGGCGGTGATCGTTGACTCCTATGTGCAGTGGCAAGTGGTCAACCCCACTCGGTATTACGAGGCGACGGCCGGCGACGAACTCATGGCGATCCGTCTGATACAGCCACGGGTCGACGAGAGTCTGCGTAACGAGTTCGGTCGCCTGAATCTTCAGCAGATCATTGCCGAGCGACGCGACGACCTGATGACCGGACCCGCCAACGATCTCGACGCGCTGATGCGTGAAGAGTTGGGTGTTGCCATCCGGGATATCCGCGTCAAGCGTATCGATCTTCCGGAAGATGTCTCGGCGGCGGTCTACGACCGGATGCGCTCGGAGCGTGAGCGCCAGGCCAGCGAGTGGCGTGCCCGGGGCCAGGAAGAGGCCGAGCGTATTCGCGCCAATGCCGATCGTCGACGTTTGGTGTTGCTCGCCCAGGCTCAGGCGCGTTCCGAAACCCTGCGCGGTGAGGGTGACGCCGAGGCGGCGGCCATCTTCTCCGATGCCTATGGCAAGGATGAGGAGTTCTTCAGCTTCTGGCGTAGTCTCGATGCCTACCGCCAGAGTTTCGAGGGTGACGGCAACATGCTGGTTCTCGATCCTTCCAGCGAGTTCTTCCAGTATCTGAAGAGTCCGACTCCGACCGGCCAATGAGCGCACTGTGGGCGGCATGCCGCCCGCAGGCGGGTTCATCCCGGCAGCAGATGTGGTAAAATTCTTAAACCGGGCGTGCCCCGGTTTTTTTGTGGCCTCCAACCACTGGTCTGTCGTGGGGTATCAGCGCGCGACCTTGCCTGGGAGGCCTTTCATCGTGTTGCAGGATGACAAGACATGACCATTGCTGACCGCTGGCTGCTGCCCGACGGCATGGATGAGGTGTTGCCTCCCCAGGCGAGCCGCATGGAAGAGCTGCGCCGGGCGCTGCTCGACCTCTACCACACCTGCGGATATGATCAGGTGATGCCCCCGCCCGTGGAGTTCCTCGACTCCCTGCTGACCGGAACGGGTACCGACCTGGAGCTTCAGACCTTCAAGCTGATCGATCAGCCGAGCGGTCGTTTGATGGGTATCAGTGCCGACGTCACTCCCCAGGTGGCGCGCATGGATGCCCATTCCATGAAGCATCAGGGACCCGTTCGCCTGTGTTATTGCACCAATGTACTGAGGGCCACGGCCGACCAGCACCAGGGTGGACGCAGTCCGGTCCAGGTGGGTGTCGAGCTGTTCGGCCATGCCGGGCTGGAATCTGACCTCGAGATCCTGAATCTCGCCCTGGCCAGCCTGGTGGCCGCCGGTGCCACCGAGATCCACCTGGCGCTGGGTCATATCGGCATCTATCGTAGCCTCGTGGACGCGGCCGATCTCGACCCTGATGAAGAAAAGACACTGTTCGCCGCGCTGGAACTCAAGTCACCGGGTGAGCTGGCGACATTCGCTCGCGATAGCGTGGCGGATCCCGCCCTGGCCGGAATGTTCATGGCGCTGGGCCGCTTGCATGGCGCCCCGGAGATCCTTGAAGAGGCCTTTGTGGCCTTTTCCGGGGCACCTCCAGCCGTCGGGCAGGCACTGGAAGAGTTGGCGGCACTCCAGCGAGGCGTGGTTGCCCAGCATCCCGAGGTCGCCTTGTACGTTGACCTTGCGGAACTGCGCGGCTATGCCTACCACACCGGCATGATGTTTTCCGCCTATGTGCCCCGCTATGGCCAGGCCCTGGCCAAGGGAGGGCGGTATGACGATACCGGACGAGCCTTCGGCCGCGCACGGCCGGCCACCGGGTTCTCCATGGACCTGAAGTTGCTGGCTACGCTTGCGCAGGCAGACGTGACCTGGGGCGGCATCTGGGCACCCGCAGAGGGCCCCGGTTTGCAGGACGCCATTACCCGCTTGCGCCAGCAGGGTGAGCGCGTCGTCCAGGCGCTTCCGGGTCAGCTGACCGGCCCGATGGATCATCGCTGCGATCGCCTCGTGGACCGGCATGAGGGTGACTGGCGGGTATTTCCCCTGACATGATGTTTCCCGGGAGACCCGGAGACGGATTCCTTGATCA
>NZ_JBDNGD010000358.1:0-5864 GCF_041689495.1 Halomonas sp.
CTAGCAACCCTTCTTCATACAGGATAACGTGATGAGTACTATTCCTGCCAACCTGCGCTATGCCGAAAGTCATGAATGGGTGTTGGACAACGGTGACGGCACCGTCACCGTGGGGATCAGCGATCATGCCCAGCAGGCCCTGGGCGACGTGGTCTTCGTCGAGTTGCCCGAGGTGGGTCGCACCCTCACACAGGAAGAAGAATTCGGTGTGATCGAGTCGGTCAAGGCCGCCTCCGATCTCTATGCGCCGATCGCCGGCGAGGTACTCGAGGTGAACGAGGCACTCGAGGACGCTCCCGAGGCCATCAACGAATCGCCCTACGAAGATGGCTGGATCATGAAGGTACGACTCGAGGACGCCACCGACCTCGACGCCCTGCTCGACGCCGACGCCTACAAGGCCGTCACCGACGCCGAGGACTGATTTCACGACTGCACCTTTCACCCCGGCCAGGGATTCGCTGGGGATGTCCTTGTGTGATTCCGTGCCACCACTCTGGCCCCGCTACCGATACAGGTCCCCCATGGATTTCGACTCTCGCCACCTGGCCGAACTGGCCGACCATGATGCCTTCATTCAACGCCACAACGGCGCCGCAGACGAGGATGTGGCTTCCATGCTTTCCCGCCTGGGCATGGACAGCATGGCGACCCTGATCGAACGCACGGTGCCCTCGGATATTCGGCTGGGTCGAGAGCTCGACCTGGACCCGCCCCGGAGCGAGGCGGAGGCACTCGACTACCTCAAGCGCTTGGCGAGCCAGAACCGTATCTACAAGAGCTATATCGGCCAGGGCTATCACGACACTCTCCTCCCCACGGTGATCCAACGAAACGTTCTGGAGAACCCCGGCTGGTACACTGCCTACACCCCCTACCAGCCCGAGATCGCCCAGGGGCGACTGGAGGGCCTGCTCAATTTCCAGCAGATGGTCATGGACCTCACCGGCATGGAACTGGCCAATGCCTCCCTGCTCGATGAGGCCAGCGCCGCCGCAGAAGCCATGGCGCTGTGCAAGCGGGCCAACAAGAAAGCCAGAAGCACTACCTTCTTCGTTGCCGACGACGTTCTCCCCCAGACCCTGGACGTGCTGCGCACCCGGGCTGCCTATTTCGGCTTCGAACTGCGAGTCGCCCCCATGGACGAGCTGGCCGATGCCGACGCCTTCGGCGCACTGCTGCAGTACCCTGGCGACGGCGGCCGGGTACGCGATCTCGGCCCGGTCCTCGCCACGGCTCGCGAGCGCGGCATCATGACCTGTGTGGCCGCCGATATCATGAGCCTGGTACTGCTCACCGAACCCGGCGCCCTGGGCGCCGACATCGTAGTGGGCAATTCCCAGCGCTTCGGTGTGCCCATGGGCTATGGTGGCCCGCATGCGGCCTTCTTCGCCACTACCGACACCCTCAAGCGCTCGATTCCCGGTCGTATCATCGGCGTCTCAAGGGACAGTCGCGGCAATACGGCCCTGCGCATGGCCATGCAGACCCGCGAACAGCATATCCGCCGTGAGAAGGCCACCTCCAACATCTGTACCGCCCAGGCCCTGCTGGCCAACATCGCCGGCTTCTATGCCGTCTACCACGGCGCCCAGGGGCTTCGCACCATTGCCGGGCGAATTCATCGCCTCACCACCCTCCTCGCCCTGGGTCTCCAACAGAATGGCGTCCAACTGGCAAACGACAGCTGGTTCGACACCCTGCGGGTGACCGCCGTGGACGCCGGCAAGATCCATGGCCGCGCCATGACCCGAGAGATCAACCTGCGCTATTTCGACAATGGCGACGTGGGGCTGAGCCTGGACGAGACGACCAACGCCCATGACCTGGACACCCTCTTCAACGTCCTGTTGGGCGAGGAGCACGGGCTATCGGTGAGCGTGCTCGACGACCAGGCGGTGGCCGAGGGCATCAGCGGCATCCCCGCCGCCTGCCGGCGCCAATCGGATTTCCTGACCCACCCGACCTTCCAGCGCTACCGCAGCGAGACGGAGATGCTGCGCTACCTCAAGCGTCTGGAGAACAAGGACCTCTCCCTGGTCCACGCCATGATCCCGTTGGGTTCCTGCACCATGAAACTCAACGCCACCAGCGAGATGATCCCCATCAGCTGGCCTGAATTCGCCAGGGTCCATCCCTTCGCGCCCCGCGACCAGGTGGCCGGCTATAAGCAGATGATCGACGAACTGGCCGCCTTCCTGGTCGAGATCACCGGCTATGACCACATCTCCATGCAGCCCAACTCCGGCGCCCAGGGCGAATACGCCGGGCTGGTGGCGATCCGTCGCTACCAGGCCGCCATCGGGGAGGGGCATCGCGATGTCTGCCTGATTCCCAGTTCGGCCCACGGCACCAACCCCGCCTCGGCGGCCATGGCACAGATGAAGGTCGTCGTGGTGGAATGTGACAGCGAGGGTAACATCGACATCGAGGACCTGAGCGACAAGGCCGAGAACCACGCCGAGACCCTCTCGGCGATCATGCTGACCTACCCGTCCACCCATGGCGTCTTCGAGGCGGGTGTGCGCCGTGCCTGCGATATCGTTCACGCCCATGGCGGTCAGGTATACGTCGACGGTGCCAACATGAACGCTCAGGTGGGCCTGACCCGCCCCGGCGACTTCGGCGCCGACGTCTCCCACCTCAACCTGCACAAGACCTTCTGCATCCCCCATGGGGGCGGCGGTCCCGGCATGGGCCCGATCGGCGTCAAGGCCCACCTGGCGCCCTTCGTCTCCAACCATGTCGTCACGCCGATCCCCGGCGTAAATACCGACTGTGGAGCCGTCTCGGCGGCGGCCTACGGCTCGGCGTCGATCCTGCCGATCTCCTGGGCCTACATCAAGATGATGGGCGCCCGAGGCCTTCGCGAGGCGACCGAACTGGCCATCCTCAACGCCAACTACATCGCCGCCCGCCTGGCCGACCACTACCCGGTACTCTACAAGGGCGAGAACGGCACCGTGGCACACGAGTGCATCATCGACATCCGCCCGATCAAGGCGGCGTCGGGCATCAGCGAGGAGGACATCGCCAAGCGCCTGATGGACTACGGCTTCCATGCCCCGACCATGTCCTTCCCGGTCCCCGGCACCCTGATGATCGAACCCACCGAATCGGAATCCCGCGTTGAGCTCGACCGCTTCTGCGACGCCATGATCGCCATACGCGAGGAAATCGTGGCAGTGGAGCGCGGCGACTGGCCGGCAGACAACAATCCCCTGGTCAAGGCGCCGCACACCATGGCCGACCTCATGGACGCCAGTTGGGAACGTCCCTACTCTCGTGAGCTTGGCGCCTTCCCCTCGGAAGCCGTCAAGGCGGCCAAGCAGTGGCCGGCGGTCAATCGGGTGGACAACGTCTTCGGCGATCGACAGCTGATATGCTCCTGCCCCAGCATCGACGCCTATCGTGACTGATCGGCGCGACTGAACCCCAGTCCAGGCCCCTTCACGAGGTCCCCTGCCGCTCCTGGAGGCGGGGGCCAGTCCCTTCAAACCATCCTTAGAGTTGGACCACCGTCAGTGAGCCCCGATCATGCCCGAGACCATTTCCAGCACCATCTCCCCGGAAGGCAGCCTGGAGATCCTCTCCCAGCACGAGGTCAGTCGCCTTCATGATACCTCTCGCCAGGGCCTCCACGACCTGCTTCGTCTCTGCGCCCTGGCGGTCCTGAACTCCGGCTCACCCACCGATGACAGTATCGCCCTGATGGAGGCCTATAAGGACTTCGACATCGAGGTCATCCAGCAGGCTCGCGGCGTTCGTCTCAAGCTGACCAATGCCCCGGCGGAAGCCTTCGTCGACGGCCGCATGATTCGTGGTATCCGTGAGCACCTGTCATCGATATTGCGCGACATCGTCTACGTCTATAACGAGATCCAGACCCATCGTCGCTTCGATCTCGATACCGCCGAGGGGACCACCAACGCGGTCTTCCATATCCTGCGCAAGGCCGGTGCCCTGAAGCCGGGACTCGATCCCAGCCTGGTGGTGTGCTGGGGCGGACATTCGATCTCACGTGAAGAGTACGATTACAGCAAGGACGTCGGCTATCATCTGGGGCTGCGAGAGATGGACATCTGCACCGGCTGCGGCCCCGGCGCCATGAAGGGACCCATGAAGGGAGCCAACCTGGCCCATGCCAAGCAACGCCGCAGTCAGCCCCGCTATCTGGGCATCTCCGAGCCGGGCATCATCGCCGCCGAGGCCCCCAACCCCATCGTCAATGAACTGGTGGTGATGCCGGACATCGAGAAACGGCTCGAAGCCTTTGTACGCCTGGCTCATGGCATCGTCGTCTTTCCTGGTGGTGTCGGCACCGCCGAGGAAATCCTTTACCTGCTGGGAATCCTGCTGCATCCCGACAACACCGACATGGAACTCCCGGTCATCCTCACCGGTCCCGCCAACAGCGCCGACTACTTCAAGCGTATCGATGAGTTTCTGGTCTACACCCTGGGCGAGGGGGTCAGACGCCACTACCGGATCATCATCGACGACCCCACCGAGGTGGGACGCACCATGCACAAGGGGATGGACAGAGTCACGGACTACCGAAAGGCCCGCCAGGACGCCTTCTATTTCAACTGGCGCTTGACCATCAACCGGGATTTCCAGCAGCCGTTCTCGCCCACCCATGAGGCCATGGCCGGCCTGGCTCTGCATCGCGAGCAACCCGTGCATGAACTCGCAGCCAACCTGCGTCGCGCCTTTTCGGGCATCGTGGCGGGTAATGTCAAGGAGGAGGGTATTCGGGCAATCGCCGCCCGTGGGCCCTATCGGCTGCATGCCGAACCGGCGCTGATGGCGCGACTGGATGAACTGCTCGATTCCTTCGTCGCCCAGGGCCGCATGAAGCTCTCCGAGCACTACGAGCCCTGCTATCGACTGGCGGAGTAGCGACGCAGCCAGAGCACGTGGATCAGCAGGCCCAGGGTGGCGCCGTGGGACATCAGCACCTGCCAGCTGATCCAGTCACTGAACAGGCTGTGCCAGATCCCCATGACCACCAGGCCGACACCCAGGCAGACGCCGAAGCGTTGCATGAGCGCCGGGAGATGCTCACGCGCCTCGCTGGACAAGAGGCGAAAGTGAAAGGCACAGACCGCGGCGATGGCCACCAGGGCGAGAAGAATCAGGTTCAGGTGGGAGTCGTGGCCACCCGCCAGGTAACGGGGCAAGGTGGCCAGCATCAGGACCAGAAGCCCCAGCATGATGCTCAGCCGCTCAGGGCTGGTCTTGAACTCCATGTCAGACCACCTTCAACTGTTCGGCGTCGATCCACTGCTCGACCCAGGGGATCGCCTCGTCATCGGCCATGGGCGTATCCATGGCATCGACCTCGAGGCGCTCCCCCAGGCGTTGCGCACCCTGACCGGAGAGGAGTTCATCGACACTGCGCCCCCCGCCACAGAAGGTCTCGCCATAGGAACTGTCACCCAGGGCGATAACGCCATAGCGCAGGTCAACCAGCGAAGGGGACCTCTCGTCGATCGCCCTGGCGAAAGGGACGAAGTCCCCCGGATAATCACCACTGCCGGTGGTGGACACGCAGAAGAGCGCCAGGTCCGTGGGCGAACCGGTCAGGTCCTCCAGGGTGGGTTGATCATGGATCTCCACCTCATAGCCAGCATCCTCGAACAGCGGCTTGACTTGCTCGGCGACATCAAGGGCACCGCCATAGACGGTCCCGACAAAGATCTTCAGCATGGGCATGTCATGGATTTACCTGAGAATTTCACTCAGATTTTATCACGTAAATCCCCGATGGCGAATCCGGATCCCGATACTGGGGGTGAGACACTGCACCGCGGCCACCGGACTGCGTCGAGACAAAAGACCGAGTATAGTCGTCGGGTATA
>NZ_JBDNGD010000359.1:0-3970 GCF_041689495.1 Halomonas sp.
TAAGCCGTAAGCCGTAAGCCGTAAGCCGGGACACTGCCATCGGGCTCGCCGATATCAAAGGTTTTCTCTTATAGCTCAAAGCTTATGGCTTACAGCTCCCGGCGAAGCCGGGTTAATCCCGTGGCGGCAGCAGATGCGCCAGTTGCCAGCCACCGAGGCGATCAGCCAGATGGCGCCGAACGGCGGCCGGCGTTTCCAGCGCCAGGGTCTCGTCGACCAGCTCTCGGGCACTTTCCAGCGTAACGCGACGAATCGCCGCCCTCACTCTGGGCAGGCTGCGCGCGTTCATCGACAGGGCATTGAAGCCCATGCCCATCAACAGCAGGGCGCCAGCGGGATCGCCGGCCATCTCGCCGCACACCGAGGTCGGCATGTCGAGGCGTCGGGAATCATCGGCGAGACGCGCCATGGCGGAGAGCACCGCCGGATGACAGGCGTCGTAGAGGTCGGCTACCCGGGGATTGTTGCGGTCCACCGCCAGCAGGTATTGGGTCAGGTCATTGCTGCCCACGGAGAAGAACTCGACCCGCTGGGCCAGGGCATCGAGCTGGAAGAGAGTCGCCGGCACTTCCAGCATCACCCCCACCGGGGGGCGGTTCACGGCCACCCCCTCCTCACCCAGCTCCAGGATGGCGCGGTCGAGCAATTTCAGGGCGTCGTCGACCTCGTCGACATTGGTGACCATGGGCAGCATCACCTGGAGATTGTCGAGCCCCCTGGAGGCTCGCAGCATGGCCCGAAGCTGCACCATCAACACCTCGGGATGGTCCAGGGTGACGCGTATCCCCCGCCAGCCGAGGAAGGGATTGGCCTCTTCGATGGGAAAGTACGGTAGGTCCTTGTCGCCACCGATGTCCAGGGTGCGCATGACGACGGGCAGCGGTGCGAAGCTTTCCAGTTGATCACGGTAGAGGCGGGTCTGCTCCTGTTCACCGGGAAAGCGCTCGGTGATCATGAAGGACACTTCGGTTCGATAGAGCCCCACGCCACTGACACGGCTCTTCAGCGGGGCCACGGCCTCGACGGTGAGACCGGTATTGACCATCAATGGCATATCATGACCATCCGGGGTCCGGCTGGGCAGGTCCTGCTCGTGTTCCAGCACCTCGGCCAGCGCCTCTTCCTCGGCAATCAAGCTCTGATAATGGCTTTCCAGGTCCGGCGTGGGACGCACGAAGAGCCGCCCCCGATGCCCATCGAGCACCACATGGGTGCCATTGAGCCGTGGCAGGGGCAGATCGACCATGCCCGATACCGTGGGAATTCCCATGGCGCGGGCGATGATCGCCACATGGGAGGCGCTGGATCCTCGCACCGAGACCAGTCCGACCAGCTTGTCCCGAGGCACGTCGCCGAGTATGGCCACGCTGATCTCGTCACCCACCAGGATGGTGTTGTCCGGATAGACATCGGGCGTCTGCGGCGTTTCCTCCTGAAGGTGGGCCAGCACGCGACGCCCCAGGTCACGAACATCGGCCGCCCGCTCTCTCAGGTAGTCGTCGTCGACGCGCTCCAGATACTGGACATGGCGACGGACCACGTCGGCCAGGGCCCCGGGGGCCCACTGGCCTTCCCGGATGCGCTTGACCACCTCCTGGGACAGGGCCGCCTCCCCCAGCATCTGCTGGTAGACCTCGAACAGTGCCAGTTCCTGTACCGAGATCCGGCTGGCGAGGCGCTCGCCCGCCGCACGAATCTCCTTGCTGACGCGACCGATCGCCTTCCCGAGGCGAGCGATCTCGTACTCCACGTCCGTGGGCACCAGGTCAGGAACGCTGTCGAGATCCGCCGGCGGGGCAATCACCACCGCCTCGCCGATGGCCATCCCCGGGGAGGCCGCCACTCCCTTGAAAACCGCCTGATCCCCCGACAGATTGCGCCGGTTGAGATCCCCCGTGGCCAGGGCATGCGCCAGCACGCCGGCCAGTTGCGCCGCCATGGTGACCAGGAAGGCCTCGTCTTCCTCGTCATAGCGCCGCTTTTCCGACTGCTGGACGACGAGCACACCCAGCATGTGGCGCTGGTGGATGATCGGCACCCCCAGGAAGCTGGAAAAGCGCTCCTCGCCGGTGGCCTCGAAATAGCGAAAGAGGGGATGCGACTGGGCATCCTCAAGATTAAGGGGTTCTTCCCGCTGGGCCACCAGACCCACCAGACCTTCACCGACGGGCAGGACTACCTGCCCCACCGCCTGGGTACGCAAGCCGATGGTTTCCATCAGCACCAGGCGGTCTCTATCGGCATCGAAGAGATAGAAGGAACAGACATCGGTACGCATGGCCTTGCGGATACGGCGCACCATGGTCGACAGGGCGGCCTCGAGGTTACGGGCCCCGTTGACTTCCTGGATGACGCGGCGCAAGAGCTCGAGCATGGGCGTCCTGGTATCCATTTGTTTTCTGGTTCTCCTCTGCAGGGACACCTGACAGCATCGTCAGTCCCACTTCCATCCTGAGCCTTGCCGAGCACAAACGCGACTCATCCCTGCTCCAGTGCCAGGCGCTGGGCACGCGAGGAGAGTTCCCGCAGTGCGCGACGATAGACCTCGCGCTTGAAGGGGATGACCTGCCCCAGCGGATACCAGTAACTCACCCATCGCCAGCCATCGAACTCCGGCTTGGGCGTGGCATCCACACGGATCCGGCTTTCCTGGCAGCGGATGCGCAGCAGGAACCACTTCTGTTTCTGGCCGATACACACCGGCCGTGAATGGGTACGAACCATGCGTCGCGGGAGACGATAGCGCAGCCACCCCCGGGTGCAGGCAAGAATCTCGACGTCGTCGGCGGTCAAGCCGATTTCCTCGAACAGCTCACGAAAAAGGGCGTCCTGCGGTGTCTCGCTTGCCTTGATGCCTCCCTGGGGAAACTGCCACGCATTCTGCCCTACCCGACGCGCCCAAAGCAGCTGCCCCAGGTCATTGGCGATGATGATGCCAACATTGGGGCGAAAGCCGTCAGCGTCGATCACGGACTTCACCTTATCAATGCATCGTTGATGGTCATTCTTCCACAAGGCCATCTAGCGCATCAATCATCATTATCTTCAGCCGCCCGCGGTTGTCTGCCATAATCCGCAGCCTTCGATCATTCATCACCCGATTCGATCATTCATCACCCGATTCGATCATTCATAACATAGGGGGAACGCCGTGAGCCTGGCCATCTTCGACCTGGACAACACCCTGCTGTCCATCGACAGCGACCATGCCTGGGGGGAGTTCCTGCTCGAGCAGGGCGCGGTGGACCCGGTAGCCTACCGGGAGGCCAACGACCGCTTCCTGGCCGACTACCAGGCCGGCACTCTGGACATCCATGCCTTCCTCGAGGTCGCCCTCAGCCCCCTGGCGGAACACAGCCCCCAGCAACTCGCCGCCTGGCAACAGCAATTCATGGCCAGCAAGGTCGAGCCGAGCATCCTGCCCAGGGGGGAAGAGCTTCTCGCCCGCCACCGTTCCCGCGGCGACACCCTGCTGATCATCACCGCCACCAACCGTTTCATCACCGGCCCCATCGCCGAGCGGCTGGGCGTAGAGGCGTTGATCGCCACGGAACCCGAAAGGATCGACGGCCTCTACACCGGCAAGGCGACGAGCATTCCCTGCTATCGTGAGGGCAAGGTCCAACGGCTCGATGCCTGGATGGCAGAACAGGAGCTGACGCTGGAAGATGCCTGGTTCTACAGCGACTCCCACAACGACCTGCCGCTGCTCGAGAAGGTCGACTACCCGGTGGCTGTGGATCCCGACGACACCCTGCGCGAGGTTGCCGAGACCCGCGGCTGGAAGATCATCAGCCTGAGGGACTGATCCGGCCGAGCAGATGCTCGACGGCGGCCCGCTCTTCACGCAGCTCGTCTTCGGTCGCCTTCATGCGGCCGCGGCTGAAGTCGTTGACCTCGAGGCCCTGGACGATCTCGTACTTGCCGTTGCTGCACTTCACCGGGTAGGAATACATGATACCCGGCTCGA
>NZ_JBDNGD010000360.1:0-1232 GCF_041689495.1 Halomonas sp.
AAGCTCCGGGCGGCTCGCCTTGAGGCGGTGCACGCGCGGGTAGTTGAGCGGCGGCACGTCGCGGTTCTCCTTGGGGGAGAGCCCCTCGAGCCACGCCTTGCGGGCATGCACGATGAAGGTGTCGCAGCCGGCGTCGGCCACCGTGGCGATGAAGCGCTCCAGGTCGGCGTCCTCGTCCTGGTCGTCGATGCCGATGCGACACTTCACGGTGACCGGGATCGACACCGCCGCCTGCATGGCGCGCACGGCGGCGGCGACCTTCTCCGGGTGGCCCATCAGGCAGGCGCCGATCAGGTTGTTCTGCACCCGGTCGCTGGGGCAGCCGACGTTGAGGTTCACCTCATCGAAGCCCCACGCCTCGGCGATGGCCGCGCACTCGGCGAGTTCACCGGCATCACTGCCGCCGAGCTGCAGGGCGAGCGGATGCTCGACCTCATCATGGCCGAGAAAGCGCGAACGCGGGCTGCCGTGCAGGATGGCGCCGGTGGTCACCATCTCGGTGCAGAGCAGGGCGCGGCGGCTCAGGGTCCGGGCGAACGCGCGGTAGTCGCGGGTCGTCCAGTCCATCATCGGGGCCACGGAGAAGGTGCGGTCGAGCTGGGGCATCGGCATCACAGGGGTGTCGTTCAGGAAGGCGCACATTCTACCAGCCCTGATCAATTTCTGCCCAACCTATCCTGCCTTGCCGGCCGCGATGGCGATGGCATCGGCAGCCCATTGGTTCAGGCTCTTGCCGGACGCTTGCGCGGCGATGCTGGCGGCAGCGTGCACCTCTGGGGGGATGCGCAGCAGTACGCGGCCGGATGCCGGCTTGAGCGGTTCGCGGCCGGTGGTGCGACAGTCCTCCAGGTAGTGGTCGACGGCCACATGGAAGGCGTCGGCCAGCTCGGCGACACTCTCGCCGTGGAAGCTGATCCGGTCGGCGATCCCGAGCACATGGCCCACGAATACCTCATCTTCGGCGTCGAACTCGATTCGGGCGGTATAGCCCTGATACTTGATCACGTTGGTCATGGTCTGATTCCTCTCTCGTCCAGCCAGGCGCGCACATCCTCGACCTGATATTTCTGGTTCTTCGCACTTTGGCGTGCATCTGTTCAGCAGGTTATATGCAGGGAGGCCTGCTTCGCTGGTCGAGGGGTCGGTTGGTTGGGAGCTTAGTGGTAGCAACAGCCAAAATCTCGCGCGGTAAACCGCCCTCCCACGAAAATCGCCACGGTGGTGAGGGTTTG
>NZ_JBDNGD010000361.1:0-3213 GCF_041689495.1 Halomonas sp.
CGTTGAGCCAGCTGCCATGCTTGGGCGTGTAGACAAACTCAAATCGGTCCCATAGCGCTTTGGCACGCGCCGGCGCGAAGGCTAGATACAGTGCGCCGGGGCTATGCGTATTGAGGTTGTCCATCACCAGAGTGATCTTGTTGGCGTGGGCGTAATAGCGATTGCAGCACCATAACAATAGGATTGACGCCGTACTGCTCGGTAAAATCGTGTTCGCCCGCTTTCTGGAGCTGCCGCTGCGGGCCTTCGATCGTGTCGCGACCCAGGTGGAGTCCTCCCCCGAATTTTCTGCCCTGCGCCCCTGGGTGACTGCGGGGCAATTGGAAGGCGCGCAGGTGGCGCATGATGCGGCCGCCTCTTCCCTTACTCCGGCGTCTCCGGTCCTGGGAGAAGTTCGTAAGGCGGGCGGGAGCCTGATGTTTTTATACCGCCGCGACAGCTACGCGCGGGAGTATCGGTTCGATGAGGAGGGGGTGAACCGCCTGATGTCCCGCCAAGACTCGCCAAAGGAACTGGCGGCGACCCTGCGCAGGTTGCGCCTCATCAATAGCAGGAACCGGCTCACCCATGCGCTGCTGCAGGCGGTGCTTGCCTCGCAGTCGGAGTATCTGCGTTCCGGACAGGCTTTATCGCTCCTTCCCCTGACCCAGGCGGAGATTTCTGCTCGACTGAGAACGGAGCCGGGTCTTCCCGTAGTGGCCGACCCAGGCCGTATCTCCCGGTTGGTGCGTGGGTTGTCGATCGCGCTGGCGAACGGCAAAGCGGTTCCGTTGGCTGGACTCTTCCCGAAGCCGCGGCAGGTTCATTGTCATTTCGTTGATTATGTGATAAGAAAGGAAAAAACTTGGATTGCTGAAGGGGTATTGCGGGAACCGTTGACGGACCAAGCTATTGCTGAAATTCTCGAGCGCGAGAACGGGATTCGTTTATTGCGGCGCACGGTGGCCAACATCCGGCACGATTTGGCAATTCCCGATTGCCGGAGCCGAAGCCACCGTGTGAATTATCTGGCGGCTACTGAGGGGTTTTCCGCACTGATGCCGCTGACCCCTCAAGCGCTGCGCATCGTGGTTCCAGCCCATCCAGGCGTGTACGAGATCCGGGCGGCTTTTGCTTCCGGCCTCGGTGGAGAAAAGGAAGACTGGTCGCAGAAAAGCGTGCCGGCGGGGCCGCACCGCGTGGTGTACATCGGCTCGGCCGGGGATTTACGCAAGCGCTTGGGCGATCACCTGCGCGGCAGTAGTGATAACGCGCTGCTGTATCGCCACATCGCCGACGGCACCGCACGAGTGCGGTTTCGCCTGATCAGCGACGGATGGCGCTGGGTGGAGCGGGAGCTCTACCGGGTGTTTTTCGAGACGTTCGGCACGCCGCCGCTGTGCAATCGCATGAGCCCGTGAGAAAGAGAGTAACCTTCGAAGGGGCGCCCGAAGTCCGACGCGAAGAATGAACAAGAACACCTAAAGGCTCGGTAATGTCGTATGGAAGAAATCTTGCGCAAGCAAGCAAGCAAGCAAGCAAGCCGGCGGCTTCATCTCTCCTTCGTGGGTGGCGGCGAGGGCGGGAGGCATGAAAGCGCTAGATGAAGCCGTCGAGGCCGTGGTGCGGACGCTGGCCTTTGACGAGGCCGAGATCGCGCGGCGCAAGGCCTTTCTGGAATTTACCGCCGAGGATGTTGCGCGGCTGCGCGCGCTGCACGCGACCCTGCAAACCCTGGCGCCGGATTTCGCCAACGCCTTTTACGACCATCTCCTGGCTTTTGAGGAAACCCGCCGCTTCATTCCGGACGCCGTGTCGGTCGAGCGCCTGAAGCTCGCCCAGGCAGTCTACTTCGACAGCCTCACCGCGGGCGACTATGGCCCCGAGTACATCGCCAACCGCCTGCGCGTGGGCGTGGTGCACCAGCGCATCGGGCTCGAACCCAAGTGGTATCTCGGCGCCTATGGCAAGTACCTCGGCGAGCTGCTGCTCGAACTCTGGCAGCGGCTCGGGCAAGACCCGGAGGCCTTCATCAACGCCTATCGGGCGCTCATCAAGGTCGTGCTGCTGGACATGGGGCTTGCCATCGACACCTATATCCAGGCCGACCGGCAAACCATCCTGGCGCTCAGAGAGTACGCCGAGATGGTGTTCGCCAGCATCCCCGACGGGCTGCTGGTGCTCTCGCCAGAGTTTGCGATTTTGTCCGCCAACCGGGCATTCCTCAAGCAGTTCGGGCTCACGGCAGAGGCCGTGCACGGCCGCCACCTGATGGAGGTGATCGCGGCCGAGGGACTCAGGAAGCGGGCCCTCGAAGTTCTCGCCACCGGGATTGCCCAGCATGACGTGCTTTTCAGCATGGGAGCGGCGAGAAGCGATGCGCGCAAGCCGATGCGCGTAACGCTGACTGGAATCCATCTTGCAGAAGAAGAAGAAGAAGAAGAAGAAGCCCGGCTGCTCGTGATCGTGGAGGACATGACCGAAGAGGAGGCACTGCGCGCCGCCGCGCTGGAATCCGAGCATCGTTTCCAGGACCTGGTCCAAGGGCTGGATGCCATCGTCTGGGAAGGCGAGGCGAACGGCGAGGAGCTGCGTTTCACTTTC
This sequence comes from Halomonas sp., assembly GCF_041689495.1. GTDB lineage: Bacteria > Pseudomonadota > Gammaproteobacteria > Pseudomonadales > Halomonadaceae > Halomonas. Next base: position 2,584 of record NZ_JBDNGD010000361.1, read on the forward strand.
GTCAGCCGCCGCGCGGAAACCATTCTGGGCTTCCCGGTCGAGCGCTGGCTCGCCGAGCCCGATTTCTGGAAAGACCGTGCCCACCCGAACGATCGGGATGCGGTGAGCGGCTTTTGCCGCAGGATTCTCGAGCACGATGGCGGCTCCGGCGAGGGCGCGGCTTGGGAAGTCGAGTTCCGGATGCAGGCGGCGGACGGGCGCATGGTCTGGTTCCACAACCTCGCGCGCCGAGCGGCAGATTCTCGGGAGGCGCGGCTGCACGGCGTGATGATGGACATCACCGCGCGCAAGGACATGGCAGCGGACCTAGAGCACCTGGCGAGCCACGATGCGCTCACCGGCTTGCCCAACCGCGCCCTGCTGTTCGACCGCCTGGGCCAGGCCCTGACGCGCGCCGCCCGCCACCGGCGCGGGGCGGCGGTGCTGTTCCTCGATCTCGACCGTTTCAAGCTCGTCAACGACAGCTTCGGCCACAGCATGGGCGACCAGTTGCTCAAGGCCGTGGCACAGCGCCTGAGCAGCTGCATGCGCGCGGGCGATACGCTGGCGCGGCTCGGGGGCGACGAGTTCGCCATCGTCCTGGAGGACATGGCGCACGCCCAAGATGCCGCGCTGATCGTGCAGAAGATA
>NZ_JBDNGD010000362.1:0-1153 GCF_041689495.1 Halomonas sp.
ACCTGGCCGTGGCGACGCTGAAGCTCGGCGACGATATGACGAAAGCGGGTACCACGAAACTCCCCGATATATTCGCTGGACAGGAACGGCAGGCCTATTCCGCTGAGGGCGCTGGCCATCTCGTCGGCAAGTAGCGGCTCGCTGTCGACCAGGGTGCCGTCACAGTCGAAGAGCAGGCAGGGAGAATGGATCATCGTCGGACATCCCTCGGGAGTCATGGATCGGTTGAGTGGTATGTCTCTTATCGGTATCTCTCGACCTTCCTTGAGGGATGCCGGACTTAGTGAACGCTGTTTGATAACAGTATTGCGCTATATCCGCAATCCTTCAAGGACTAACGAAATCCTCCGTGAGAGGCCCTCTATGACTCGGTACCCTTGATTCGATGCCGCCAGCCAGGACTCCGCCGGCGATGCGCCTGACGCCGAGCAGGACTGATGGCGAGCCTGTCCGATGGTTCGTCAGGCGATTGATTGCCTGGCTTCGTCTTGATGACTGTGCCACCCAGCGTAAACCTGTCGAAACACGGGCGAGAACAGGCCCGATAGCAACGACCTGGTCGTGGTCGGCAGGATCCGCTGAATCCTCTCGGACCGGGCTGCTTATTCGACGGTTGCTGTCATGTCACCTTGGGGTCGAGCTCGCCGCTGTCGTAGCGGCTGACCATGGCCTCGAGGCTGATCGGGGTGATCTTCGAGGCGTTGCCGGCGGTGCCGAAGGCCTCGTAACGCGCGATACATAGATCGCGCATGGCGCTGACGGTTTCCTTGAGGAACTTGCGCGGATCGAATTCCGCCGGGTTCTGGGCCAGGAAGCGTCGCACCGCCCCGGTGGAGGCCAGGCGCAGGTCGGTGTCGACGTTGACCTTGCGCACGCCATGGCGGATGCCCTCGACGATCTCCTCGACCGGCACGCCGTAAGTCTCGGGGATGGCGCCACCGAACTCGTTGATCACCGCCAGCCACTCCTGGGGCACCGATGAAGAGCCGTGCATCACTAGGTGGGTCTGCGGGATACGGGCGTGAATCTCCTTGATGCGCTGGATGGAGAGGGTATCGCCGGTGGGCGGCCGGGAGAACTTGTAGGCGCCGTGGCTGGTCCCGATGGCGATGGCCAGGGCGTCGACCCCGGAGGCCTTGACGAAGTCGGCGGC
>NZ_JBDNGD010000363.1:0-1166 GCF_041689495.1 Halomonas sp.
CCTCGGCGGTAGGTGCCTTCGGTGCCTTCCTGCTGGCCCTGGCCAATCGGCGGCTGAGCCTGCAGACGTCCTTCCTGACGCCGCCCTTCGGTTTCGCCCTCTTCTACCTGCGCGGAGTCACACCGGCTTCGGTGCCTACCTCCGCCATCTATCGCGGGGTGGTACCCTTCATCGGCCTGCAGCTGGGCATGCTGCTGGCCCTGGCCCTATTCCCTGGGCTAGCGACCTGGCTACCCTCGCTGCTATAGGACGACCATGATGCATTCAAGCTCCCCACCCAATGTACTGACCATCGCCGGTTCCGACCCCAGCGGAGGCGCCGGCATCCAGGCCGACCTCAAGACCTTTTCGGCGCTGGGCGCCTATGGCACCAGTGTGATCACCGCCCTGACGGCACAGAACACCCGTGGCGTCAGGGCGGTACACCCGGTACCACCCGACTTCATCGAGGCCCAGCTCGACACCCTGCTGGTTGACGTCCACATCGATGCCGTCAAGATCGGCATGGTGGCCAGCCGCGAGGTCGCCGAGACATTGCGCCGGGTGCTGGAGCGCCGTCGCCCCCACTGGATCGTGCTCGATCCGGTCATGGTGGCCAAGAGCGGTGACATCCTGGTCGACAATGCCGGCATAGCGGCCGTGCGCGAGATCCTGGTTCCCATGGCCGACCTGATCACCCCCAACCTCCCGGAGTCCGCCGTGTTGGTGGAATGCCCGGCACCAAAAACGCGAGCCGACATGGAAGTCCTGGCAACCGGGCTTCGAGCCCTGGGTGCCGGGGCGGTGCTGCTCAAGGGAGGCCATCTGCGAGAAGACAGCTGCCCCGACCTGCTGATCTCGCCCGAGGCCCTGCTCTGGCTCGAGGGACCCCGTGTCGACACCCTCAACCTGCACGGCACCGGATGCAGCCTGTCCTCGGCAATCACCGCACGGCTGGCGCTGGGCGACAGCCTTCCGGATGCCGTGGTCGCCGGCAAGGCCTGGCTCGTCGACGCCCTGGCCGACAGCCATCGACTTGACGTGGGTCAGGGTCAGGGACCCGTGCATCACTTCCATGCCTGGTGGTAGCCGATTCGGCTTGCAGCCCGGCGTAGCGCCGCCCATCCTTAAAAAACGATGACGCCGGAAGGCTGATCCGACGACTCGCCGTCACGGAGGGATGCGCC
>NZ_JBDNGD010000364.1:0-10197 GCF_041689495.1 Halomonas sp.
GATTTCCAGGGAGACATCACCCTTGAGTGAAGCGCCGATGATTCGCGTGGAAGGCCTGTCGAAGACCTTCCGCGACGGCTTCAAGGCGCTCATCGATGTCGACCTCGAGATCCAGCGTGGTGAGATCTTCGCCCTGCTCGGCCCCAACGGGGCGGGCAAGACCACCCTGATCAGCGTGATCTGCGGGCTGGTCAATCCCAGCGAGGGCCGCGTGATGGTGGATGGCCACGACATCGTGCGCCAGTATCGCCGCGCTCGGGAACTGATCGGCCTGGTGCCCCAGGAGCTGACCAACGAGGCCTTCACCACGGTGTGGGACACGGTGAGCTTCAGCCGGGGCCTGTTCGGCAAGCCGAAGAGCCCCGCCCATATCGAGAAGGTACTGCGCGCCCTGACCCTCTGGGAGAAGCGCAACAACCGTCTACTGGAGCTCTCCGGCGGCATGAAGCGCCGGGTGTTGATCGCCAAGGCGTTGTCCCACGAGCCCCAAGTGCTGTTCCTCGACGAGCCTACCGCCGGGGTCGACGTGGAACTGCGCCGCGAGATGTGGCAGGTGGTGCGCGAGCTGCGCCATCAGGGGGTGACCATCATCCTCACCACCCACTACATTGAAGAGGCCGAGGAGATGGCCGACCGCATCGGCGTCATTCGCCGCGGGGAGCTGGTGCTGGTGGAGAACAAGCGTGCCCTGATGCGCAAGCTCGGCAACAAGGAGCTGACCCTGCACCTCCACGAACCCCTGGAAGGCGTGCCCGCGGCCCTGGCCGGCCATGGGCTGGAACTCGCCGACGAGGGCCATGCCCTGGTCTACAGCTACGACGCTGCCAGCCAGGAGGAGAGCTCGAGCATCTCGGGGCTGCTCGCCGACCTGGAAGCGGTGGGCCTGCGGGTCAAGGACCTGCACACCCGCCAGAGTTCCCTGGAGGATATCTTTGTCAGCCTGGTCCAGGAGCGCGCATGAACCTGCAATCCGTCAAGACCCTTTACCTCGCCGAAATGGCGCGCAGCATGCGTACCGTGCTGCAGAGCATCGTCTCGCCGGTGATCTCGACCTCGCTCTACTTCGTGGTGTTCGGTGCGGCCATCGGCACGCGCATCAGCGAGGTGGATGGCGTTAGCTATGGCGCCTTCATCGTCCCGGGCCTGATCATGCTGATGCTGCTCACCCAGAGCGTCGCCAACGCCTCCTTCGGCATCTTCTTCCCGCGCTTCTCAGGCTCGATCTACGAGATTCTCTCGGCGCCGATGTCCTATATGGAGGTGGTGATCGGCTATGTTGGCGCGGCGGCCACCAAGTCGATGCTCCTGGGGTTGATCGTGCTGGCCACGGCCCGGCTCTTCGTGCCCTATTCCATCGAGCATCCACTGATGATGCTGGTGTTTCTGGTGCTCACGGCCACCACCTTCAGTATGCTGGGCTTCATCATCGGCATCTGGGCCGACGGCTTCGAGAAGCTGCAGCTGGTGCCGCTGCTGGTGATCACCCCGCTGACCTTCCTCGGCGGCACCTTCTACTCCATCGACATGCTGCCGCCCTTCTGGCAGGTGGTGACCCTGGCCAACCCGGTGGTCTACCTGGTCAGCGGCTTCCGCTGGAGTTTCTACGGCATCAGCGACGTCAGCCCGGTGGTCAGTCTGCTGGTCATCCTGCTGTTCCTGGGCACGGCGCTGGCGGTACTGCGCTGGATCTTCAAGAGCGGCTATCGGCTCAAGCCGTGATCTCATGCCCCTACCTTTCGGGCCGGGGCCAGAGTTCCTGATTCTGGGTGACCATCACCAGCGGCCTCTGCCCCTGCCCCCATCCGAATGGAGGGTGCACGTCGATACCGCCCTTGGCTATGCTGCGTGTTGACGCATAGCAATCTGGAGGTGCTGCATGGTCCGATTGAGCCGGTCCTTTTCCCTGCTTCCCGCGGCGCTGCTGTTGGGAGTCACTCCCGTCATGGCGGAACGCGTGGGGGTGATGGTTCTCGATGCCTCGGGCTCCATGTGGAACCGCATCGAAGGCGACATCACGCGCATCGAGGTGGCGCGCGAGGTGATCGATGAGTATCTTCAGGGTCGCGACCCCGAGGTGCCTCTGAGTGTCCTGGCCTATGGCCACAACCGCCGGGGCGATTGCGGGGATATCGAGGTCATCGCCGCCATGGAGCTCCAGGATGCCGATACCCTGGCGGACCAGATACGTGCCCTGAATCCCCAGGGCATGACACCGATCGCCGAGAGTCTCCGTCTCGCCGCCGAGCAGATCCCGCGCACCGCCGAGGCCGCCGACATCATCCTGGTGACCGACGGGCTGGAGACCTGCGAGGGCGACCCCTGCGCCGTGGCAGCGCGGCTGGCAGAACAGGGGATGGCGATTCGCGCCCATGTGGTGGGCTTCGGGCTTACCGACAGCGAGGTCCAGCAGCTCTCCTGCGTGACCGACCAGACCGGCGGGGAGCTCTTCCAGACCAACTCCGGCGCCGAGCTGGCACGCGCCTTGAGCCAGGTGGAGCAGGCCGCCGCCGAGCCCATCGCGGAACCCGAGCCAGAACCCGAGCCAGAACCCGAGCCCATACCCGCTGCCGAGCTGACCGCACCCGATCAGGCCCCGGCAGGCTCGGTGATCGAAGTGGCATGGACGGGACCCGACGATGACAAGGACTACGTCACCATCGTCGAGGCCGGCGCCCCTGAGGGCAGCTACACCGACTACACCCGCACCAGCCGGGGCTCGCCAGTCACCCTCGATGCCCCGGAATAGCCAGGTGACTACGAGGTCCGCTACGTGATCCAGCAATCAGGAAGGACCCTGGCAAGCCTGCCAGTCAGCGTGGGGGCCGGCGAGGTCAGCCTGGCCATCGAGCGAACCGCCGAGGCGGGTGGCGTGGTTACGGTGAACTGGCAGGGGCCGGGACGTTACGAAGACTTCATCCAGATCGTGGCGGCAAACGCTCCCGACGATGCCGAGGCCATCCGCGAGGCACGGGCCAGCCAGGGCAGCCCGCTGCAGCTGTTCGCACCTACTGCAGCCGGCAACTACGAACTGCGCTACAAGGCCAGCGACAGCGGCGAGATACTGGAGCAGATCAAGTTCAGCGTGGAGTAGCGTCCTGCCTGGAGTAGCATGGTGACGGTGGCGAGGCACAAGCCTCGCCGCTTTTCGCTTGCAGCAGGAGCACGACGCTGCTGCCGGTGCGACAGTTGGCGCCGTCAGGCGCCAGATTCATCGTCGATGCGCTGCTGGAGAGCACCCCGCCACCTACCATTACATCAGGTGCGGCTGGAGCCACTGCCGAAGCTGTGGTCCCCTGCAGAAGACCCGGCTGGCGCGTGGCTTCCCCGCCGTTCTTGAAGACGATCAGGGTGGGGATGCTGCGGATGCCAAAACGCCCGGCCAGGGCCTGCTCGGCCTCGGTGTCGAGCTTGGCAAAACGCATGCGCGGCTCGAGCTCCCGGGCGGCATCGGCGAAGATCGGCGCCATCATCTTGCAGGGGCCGCACCAGGCGGCCCAGAAATCCACCACCACCGGTAACTCGCTGCGCTCCACCAGTGCGTGAAAATTGGCGCTGGTGAGTGGCACCGCCTCGCCGGTGAAGAGCCGCTGCTTGCACTTGCCGCAGGTCGGGCCATCGTCGAGACGGGCACGACTGACGCGGTTGATGGCGCTGCAATCGGGGCAGCCGAGAATAACGGAATCAGACACGATGGCGCTTCCTGTAGGAGGGCCTATAACCTCAATATTACCCCGCCCGGTAGCGGCTTCAAGGAGGTGTATCGACGATTTCGAACATGCGCACAGATTGTAAAGATGCGACACTTCAATCGTCGCTTCGCGGCAACGGCTCGGGAAGCCGCAAACGGCTTCGCCTGTGTCCTGGAACCTCCAGGGGATCGCCCCATATGACGACTGATATCGCTGTTGCGCAAGCCAAGATCCATCGGCTCAGTCGACTCTATCTGACCCTCAGCCGCTGCAACAACGCCGTTTTCGAATCGGCTAGCGAATCCGTCCTGCTGGCCTCGGCCTGTCGGATCGCCGTGGAGGCCGGTGAACTGCCCATGGCCTGGGTAGCGATGTTCGATCCACAAGCCGGCACCGTCAGGGTGGCCGAGCACTTCGGCCGTGGGGTGGAGTACCTGGAAGGCATGCAGATCTCACTGGATGCCGCGGATTCCCGTGGCCGCGGTCCGACGGGAACGGCCCTTCGCGAAGGGCATCCTGTCTGGTGCGACGATTTCATACATGACCCTCTCACCACCCGATGGCACGCCCTCGGCGAAAGCTTCGGCTGGAGCGCCTCTGCCGCCCTGCCACTGAGCTGCGAAGGCCATACCGTCGGCGCCCTCACGTCTACCTGACCCAGGCCGATGCCTTCGACGAGGAGACCCGGGAGCTGCTCTGCGAGATTGCCGCCGTGATCAGTTTCGGCCTCGGGCGGTTCGCCCTGGAAGCCGCACGACAGCAAGCCGAAGATCGCCTTCGCGAGAGCGAGGACAGATACCGCAGCATCGTCGAGCATTCCCGGGATGCCATCCTGCTGACCGCAGCCGACGGGCGAATCCTGTCCGCCAATCCCGCCGCCTGCCGGACCTTCGGTTGTACCGAGAGTGACATCCAGGCCCTGGGTCGCAATGGCCTGGTGGATACCAGTGATCCAAGGGTAGCGGCGGCCGTCGAGGAGCGAAGGCGAACCGGCAGCTTCAGTGGTGAATTGACCATAGTGCGACATGACGGGGAGCGTTTTCCGGCCGAGCTGTCTACATCGGTATTTGAAGCACACAACGGTGAGTTGCGCACCAGTATGCTCATTCGGGACGTGACCGAGCGCAAGGAGAACGAAGCACAGCTGGCCTATCTCGCCCAGCACGACTCGCTCACCGACCTGCCGAACCGCCTGCTGCTGACGGACCGCCTGGACATGGGCATCGCCCAGGCCAGGCGTTCCGGGACGTCACTGGCGCTGATGTTCCTGGATCTCGACCGTTTCAAGCAGGTGAATGACCTCCTGGGGCACGAACTCGGTGACCAGGTGCTGCGCCAGGCGGCACAGCGGCTGAAGGATTGCGTCCGTGCCTCCGATACCCTGAGTCGTCAGGGGGGAGACGAGTTTCTGGTCGTGCTGCCGGACATTGCCGGCCCCCAGGAGGCCATCCCGGTGGCCGGAAGTTGCTGGAGACCCTGGTCACGCCCTTCTCCCTGGGCGACAGGGAGGTGGTATTGAGCGGCAGCATCGGCATCGCCTGCTACCCCGAGGATGGAGAGAATGCCAATTCCCTGATGCGCAATGCCGATGCCGCCATGTACGTGGCCAAGGACCTGGGACGCAATCGCCACCTGTTCTATTCCCCGGAAATGAACTAACGAACCATGCCCCTTCCTGATACGAGGCTCTGAATGACACCACGCCCCGACCCGCGAATCCTGCTGCGTCTGCTCGGCCTGCTGCGCCCCTATCGCTGGCGACTGGTGCTGGCGGGAGTCGCCCTGCTGCTGGCGGCGTCCAGTGTGCTGGTGCTGGGTCAGGGCCTGCGGCTGGTCATCGACCAGGGTTTCCTTTCGGCGGATCGGGCCCGGCTCAATCAGGCACTGGGCATGCTGCTAGGGGTGGTCAGTGTCCTGGCGGTGGCCTCGGCACTGCGCTATTACCTGGTCACCTGGATCGGCGAGCGGCTGGCCGGCGACCTGCGACGGCGCGTCTTCGACCACCTGCTGGATCTCGAGCCCGGCTTCTTCGAGGCCAGCGGCGAGGATGGAGGCGGGTCCGGCGAGATCACATCGCGGCTGACGGCGGACACCAGCGTGCTGCAGACCCTCTTCGGTTCCTCGCTCTCGCTGGCGGTACGCAACCTCTTGATGCTGGTGGGGTCGGTGATCCTGATGCTGGTGACCCAGCCCTGGCTCTCGGCCATCGTGCTGCTGGGCATTCCCGCCACGGTGCTGCCGATACTCTGGTACGGCCGGCGGGTGCGCCGCCTGTCGCGCTTCAGCCAGGACCGGGTGGCGGAGCTGGGCCGCTATGCCGGCGAAGCCCTGGCGGGGATTCGTACCGTCCAGGCCTTTCATCACGAGACCATCGAGCGACGCGACTACGGTCGGCGGGTGGAAGAGGCCTTCACCAGCGCCGTGGCACGCACCCGGCAGCGCGCCTGGTTGACCGGCATCGCCATGCTGGTGGTCTTCGCCGCCGTGGGCGTGATGCTCTGGCAGGGTGGCCAGGCGGTGCTCGCCGGCACCATGAGCGGTGGCGAGCTCTCGGCATTCGTGTTCTATGCGGTCCTCGCCGCCGGGGCCGTGGCCACCCTGGCCGAGGTGGCCGGCGACGTCCAACGTGCCGCCGGCGCCGCCGAGCGACTGCTCGAACTGCTGGACACCCGGCCGACCATTCATGCTCCGGTAAGCCCCAGGCCCCTGCCCGAGCCGGTACGGGGCGATATTCGCCTGGAGGGAGTGGACTTCACCTATCCAGGCCGGACACAACCCGCCCTGGCTGGGCTCGACCTGCATGTCCACTCTGGCGAGCGGGTGGCCCTGGTGGGCCCCTCCGGCGCAGGAAAGAGCACGCTGCTTGCGCTGCTGCTGCGCTTCCATGACCCGGATAGCGGCATCATTCGCCTCGACGGCGTCGACCTGCGCGACCTGGACCCTCGAGACCTGCGCCGCAATCTCGGCCTGGTCGCCCAGCAACCCACGCTGTTTACCGGCACCGCTGGCGATAACCTGTGCTATGGCCAGCCCGATGCCAGCCTGGAAGCCTTGCGCGAAGCGGCCCGGGACGCCAATGCCCTGGAGTTCATCGAGGCCCTACCGCAAGGCTTCGATACCTCGCTCGGGCCCGGCGGCGTACAGCTTTCCGGTGGCCAGCGCCAACGCCTGGCCATCGCCCGGGCCCTGCTCAAGGACCCGAGAGTGCTGCTGCTCGACGAGGCCACCAGCGCCCTGGACGCCGAGAGCGAACGCCTGGTGCAGCAGGCTCTGGACCGCCTGATGCACGGCCGCACCAGCCTGGTGATCGCCCATCGACTCGCCACCGTGGTCGCCGCCGACCGGCTGCTGGTGCTGGACGGCGGCCGGCTGGTGGCCGCCGGCCCGCACGAGGCGTTGCTGGAGGCAAGCCCGCTCTATCGCCACCTGGCCGAATTGCAGTTCGGCCAGCACGCCATGCCTCCGGCCGCCGACGGCACCTGAGGCCACGGGAACCCGCCGCGTCGGGCGACGACGGCCTGGGCGGCTCAGAACAGCCCGAGCTGGCGGTCGATCAGAGTCGCGAAGTCGTCGCCGACGAAGGGCAGGATGGCGTCCGCCACCGGTTGCAACTGCCGGGTCAGGTAATGCTCGGTATCGATCGCCGAATGGCGGGCCTCGAGGGGCTCGGGGCCCGCCACCGTCATCACGTAGCGGATCCAGCCGCCGTGCTGGTACTGGCGGGGTCGACCCAGGCGGTCATTGAGCTGGTCGGCGAGTCGTGCGGCACGCACATGGGGCGGCACATGGCGGCGATAATCGTCGAGCCTGCGACGCAGCCGCTTGCGATAGACCAGCCGCTCGTCGACCTCCCCGGCCAGGCCGCGTTGCACGACGTCCTGAACATAGCCGCGCACATAGTCCCGATAGGGCTCACCGAGGAAGACCCGCCGATAGAGTTCCTGCTGGAAGGTCTTGGCAAGCGGCGTCCAGTCGGTGCGCACCGTCTCCAGCCCCTTGAAGACCAGCCGCTCGCTGCCGTCCTCGTCGCGGACCAGACCGGCGTAGCGCTTCTTGCTGCCGGCTTCGGCGCCGCGGATGGTGGGCATCAGAAAGCGCCGGAAGTGGGTCTCGAACTGCAGTTCCAGGGCACTCTCGAGGCGGTATTCCCGGGCCAGGTGATACCGCCACCAGGCATTGACCCGTGCCACCAGCCGTCGACCGATGGCCGTGGCGCGCGCTTCGGAATGCGCGCCGCCGAGCCAGACGAAGGTGGAGTCGGTGTCGCCGTAGATCACCCTGTAGCCATCGACCTCGATCAACTCCCGGGTGGTCTGCATGATTTCGTGGCCGCGCATGGTGATCGACGAGGCCAGGCGCGAGTCCATGACGAAACCACCGGGGCTCTCGGCGCCCTCCCCCTCGCCCAGGTTCGGTGCCACGAAGCCCAAGTGATGCATCCGCGGCAGATAGAGGTGGGTGAAGGCCGCCACCGAGCCGCCGCTGCGATCCGCCGGCATGCCCGTCACGCTGGCGCGCTCGAGCAGGAAGGACAGCAAGTCGGTCTCGGCGAAGATCCGTGTTACCAGCTCGCAATCCTTGAGGTTGTAGCAAGCCATCGCCGGCTTGTCCTCGGCGAACATGCGCAGGATGTCGTCCAGGCGCTGGTAGGGGTTGTCGATGGCCTTGCCCTCGCCGAGCAGGGTCCGGGCGACATTCTCCAGGCTGAAAGAGGAAAAGCACCAGGTCGCGGAGCGCAGCGCCTCGATGCCATCGATGATCAGTCGTCCGGCGGCAGAGGCGAAGAAATGGTTGGGCTGGTGGCCGTGGGCGCGCCACTCCATCTCGGCGCCGTCGCGCCCCAGCCGCAGCACCACCCCCATGCGCTGGGCGTGCTCGTGCAGCAGACGAAGGTCAAACTGCACCAGGTTCCAACCGATGATGGCGTCGGGGTCATGCGCGGCGACCCAGTGATTCAGGCGCTCGATCAGCTCGGCACGGTCGTGGCAATAGTCGAGCTGGAAGTCGAGGCCCTCGGCATCGCCGTTCGGCGGCCCCAGCATATAGACCTGGCGCTGGCCGCAGCCCTCCAGGGCGATGGAATAGAGCTCGCCCCTGGCGCTGGTCTCGATATCCAGCGACACCAGTTGCAGCCTGGGGCGATAGTCCAACGCGGGCTTCAGCTGGGCATCGACCCGGACACCGCTGCCGTCCGGCGTTCCCTGGAACCACACCGGTGCGGTGATGAATCGCTCCATCCGGTAGCGATCCGGCGGCCGGATATCCGCCTCGTACACCGCCACTCCGGCTTCCTTAAGTCGACCCTCGAGCTTCACCAGTTGGCGATACTGTCGGCAATAGAGGCCCAGCACCGGCCGGTGGTGGAAGTCACACAGGGAAAGCTCACGAAACTCGACACGCTTTCCGCCACCCGGCTCAGCGGCCAGCACGGCCTCGGCCCGCTCGCGCTGTTCGACGGGCACAAAGGCCACCGACGACTGTATCGGCAGCCGAAGGCACACCGGCCCTTCGTCGGTCGCCAGCCAGAACGTGACCTCGGTGCCCTGGGGCGACTCCCGCCAGTGGCGTGTCAGGATGAATCCCTGCCGTGAAACCACCACCGCTCCTCATTTCCTGCGTGAGGACGTGATCTTACCGCCGCCGGCGGCGTCTCACACCTCGATCACTAGGTCGGGACTGAACAGCGGTGGATCGAACTCGTCCGGATAACCGCCCGGATTGGCGATGACGCGGGTGCCGGCCACCGCCAGATCCACCGGCTCGTGGACATGACCATGGATCCAGAGGGCCATTTTCCCCATCAGCGGCGAGAGCTGCGAGGCGAAGGCCGGCGAAAGCGAATCACCGCGATAGCACTGGGGAATGCAGGCGGCCAGGGGAGCATGGTGGCTGACCACCACCTGTCTGCCGTCGAAGGGCCGGGCCAGCTCGGTGGACAGCCAGGCCAGCGCCTCGGCGTGCAGCCGTCGGCTCTCCGCCGGGGTGAACACCTCCCCTTGCGGCTGCTCGATGATCCGGTAATCCGGCATCATTCGGAGCGCCGTCTCTTCCGTCAGCATCGGGTCGTGATCTGGTTCATCCGCATACAACGCGAAGTCGGTCCACAAGGTGATACCATGGAAGCGCACGCCGTCGAGGGTGAGACTGCGGTTATCCAGCAGGTGGATGCCGAGCCGAGCCGCCTCGGTGGCCAGCTCGGCGCGCAGGGTCGCCATGCAGGTGCCGTAATATTCGTGGTTGCCGGGCACGTAGAGGACCGGCGTGCCGGCAAATCGTTCGGCGGCCCAGGTGAGCCCCTCGGCCCCGCGGTGAATATCACCGGCCAGCACTACCGCATCGCAGGAAACCTCCGTCAGCTCGCGTGTCTCGTCGAAATGTTCCAGGTGCAGATCAGACAGGACCCTGAGTCGCATATAGCATACCTACCCATTCTGGTGATTTCCTGACCATACCACTTCCGACTTCAAGCACCTCCCCTCGGTGGTCGACAGGACAAAGGAAAAAACAA
>NZ_JBDNGD010000365.1:0-3217 GCF_041689495.1 Halomonas sp.
ATGCCGCGGATGATCAGGTCACACTCCACGCCGGCCTGAGAGGCTCGATACAACGCCTGGATCAGCCTGGTTTCGGTCAGGGAGTTGCACTTGATGATCAGGTGGCCTCGCCGTCCCCGTCGCGCCTGGTCGGCTTCCCGATCGATCATCGCCACCAGTCGCTCATGGAGGGTGAAGGGCGCATGCAGGAGGAGCTAGATGTGTCGTGTCCTGCCCATGCCGGAGAGTTGCTGGAAGACGCGGTGGACGTCTTCGCATAGCTCGGGGTTGGCGGTCATCAGGCTGTAGTCGGTATAGAGCTTCGCCGTCCTGGAGTGGTAGTTGCCGGTGCCCAGGTGGGCATAGTGGCGAAGCTTGCCCTGCTCGCGACGCACGATGTGCATCATCTTGGCATGGGTCTTGTAAGCCATGACCCCGTAGATGACGATGGCCCCGGCCTCCTGGAGCCGCGACGCCAGGGCCAGGTTATCGGCTTCGTCGAAGCGTGCACGCAGTTCGATCACCACCGTGACTTCCTTGCCGTTACCGGCGGCCTCCACCAGGGCGTTGACGATGGGCGAGTCGGCCCCGGTTCGGTAGAGCGTCTGCTTGATGGCCAGCACGGTCGAGTCTCGGGCCGCTTCGTGAAGCAGTTTCTCCACCGGCGAGAAGGCCTGGAAGGGGTGGTGAAGCAGGATGTCGCCCTCGCCGATCGCCTCGAACAGGCTCTCCTTGTGAGTGAGAGGCTTGGGGATGCCCGGGTTGAAGGGGCGGTAGAGCAGCTCGGGTCGATCCACCTCATCGAGTACCGACATCATGCGAGTCAGATTCACCGGGCCTTCGACGCGGTAGAGGTCGATCTCATCCAGGGAAAACTGCCTGTGCAGGAAGCCTGTGAGCGCTTCCGGGCAGTTGGTGGCTACCTCGAGGCGCACCCCACTGCCGTAGCGTCGCGCCAGCAGTTCGCCACGCAGTGCCGAGGCCAGGTCCGAGACGTCTTCAGGATCCACCGAGAAGTCGGCGTTCCGTGTCAGGCGAAACTGATAGCAGCCGCGCACGACCATGCCGGGAAAGACCTCCTCGGCATGGGCGTGGATCATCGATGACAGGAAGACATATTCGGTGAAGCCCGACTCGCATAACCTCGCCGGCAGGGCGATCACCCGCGGCAGTGAACGCGGCGCGGGAAGGATCGCCAGGCCGCCCTCGCGTCCGAAGGCGTCCTTGCCTTCAAGCTGGACGATGAAGTTGAGGCTCTTGTTGACCAGTCGGGGAAAGGGGTGGGAAGGGTCCAGACCAATGGGACTGACCACCGGCATGATCTCGGTCTCGAAATAGTCGCGGACCCAGTCGCGCTGGTCGGCTGTCCACTCTCCCCGGCGACGAAAGCGCAGGCCCTGCGTCATGAGGGAGGGAATCAATACCTCGTTGAGGATCCGGTACTGCCATGCCACCTGGGCGTGGGCGAGCTGGGCGATCTCTGCTAGTACGGCCCGTGGTGATCGTCCATCGGCGCCGGTGGTGTTGTCACCCAGCGCCAACTGGTTCTTGAGGCCGGCCACGCGAATCTCGAAGAACTCGTCCATGTTCGAGGAGAAGATCAGAAGGGACATCAGCCTGTTGAGGAGCGGATGGGCCTCATCCAGGGCCTGCTCCAGCACCCGGATATTGAACTGCAGGTGGGAGAGCTCCCGGTTGAAATACAGGCCCGGGTCACCGAAGTCCGCCTGGGGGTCGGGAATCGCCCTGGGCTTGATGCCGGCGCGGGTCTGATTGAGCCGTGGCGCGGGGTGTTCCGTGACCGGCTCGCCGAGGCGGCTATCGGGTGTCTCGGCCTCGAGGCGCGGCTCGTCCTGGCGTGGGTCGTCCATCCTGTCTCCTGTCGGTGGCGGAAAGGGTCCCACTCAGCGGCCTCAGCCCAGACCCTGGCCTTATCGGTTGAGCAATCTGGCGGCTCGCTTGGCGAAGTAGGTCAGGACACCATCCGCTCCCGCACGCTTGAAGCATGTCAAGGACTCGATGATGACAGTATCGGCGTCAAGCCAGCCGTTGTCGAAGGCGGCCATGTGCATGGCATACTCGCCACTCACCTGATAGGCGAAGGTCGGAACCCTGAGTTCTTCCTTCACTCGGCGTACCACGTCCAGATAGGGCATGCCCGGCTTGATCATGACCATGTCTGCCCCTTCGGCCAGATCCAGGGCCACCTCGTGGAGGGCCTCGTCGCTGTTGGCGGGATCCATCTGGTAGGTGGTCTTGTCGGCGCGGCCCAGGTTGGCGGTGGAACCGACGGCGTCTCTGAAGGGGCCGTAATAGCACGAGGCATACTTGGCGCTGTAGGCCATGATCCGGGTATTGACCAGTTTCTCCTGCTCCAGCACTCCGCGGATGGCCCCGATGCGACCGTCCATCATGTCGGAAGGCGCCACGATGTCGGCCCCGGCCTCGGCGTGGGAAAGTGCCTGCTTGAGGAGTGTATCCACGGTGTGGTCGTTGTGGACATAGCCCTGCTCATCCAGGATGCCGTCCTGACCGTGGCTCGTGAAGGGGTCCAGCGCCACGTCGGTGATGATGCCGAGCTCGGGGAGCGCTGTCTTGAGGGCGCGCACGGCGCGTTGCACCAAACCGCCGGCATTGTAGGCTTCCTCGGCCAGTTCGCTTTTCAGCGCCGACCCCACCACCGGGAAGAGTGCCAGGGCGGGGATGCCGAGCTCATGGGCCTCGCGGGCCTCCTCGATCAGCAGGTCGATCGACAGCCGTTCCACGCCGGGCATGGAGGCTACCGTCTCGCGTTGTCCTTCGCCCTCGAGCACGAACACCGGCCAGATCAGGTCGGCGGGCGTCAGCAGGGTCTCGCGCATCATCCGGCGCGAGAAGTCATCACGGCGCATGCGCCGCAGTCGGCTGGCAGGGAACTGGCGGGTGGTCATGAAGCTCAAGGCACGTCTCCGTTATCTTCTCTTGGCCGCCTCGGTCGACCATGGCAGCAGATGATGACGATACGATGACAGCTATCGTCACGGGGCTGCGAGTATATCAGTGCCGCCGGGTATCGAAAGTCATGGCTTGTCCCGACGAAGGCGACTCTCTAAAGTGTTCCTGATTAGCAATGAAGCTCAGCCGACCGAATCACCCGCTGGGGTTGCGGCTTGCAGCGCACGGCGGCGATGAGCAGCCGTGTCGGCAGCGCCCTGAGATCAAAGCGGCGGTTGAATCGATAGGTGAACGCGGCGAGGTA
>NZ_JBDNGD010000366.1:0-8617 GCF_041689495.1 Halomonas sp.
CTGCCCGACGTGCGCCAATTACAGGATTTCAAACTGCATACGCCACTGCGTATCTACACCAGCGACGGCAAGTTGATCGGCGAATTCGGTGACGAACGACGGATGTCGGTGGATTTCGCCGAGATCCCCGAGGAAATGGTTCAGGCCTTGCTGGCCGCCGAGGATGCCAACTTCTTCGACCATCGCGGTGTCGATCCACGAGGCCTGGCCCGTGCGACCCTCGAACTGGTTTCCAGCGGTGGCGACATCCAGACCGGCGGCTCCACCATCACCATGCAGGTGGCACGCAACTACCTCCTGACCCTGGATCGCACCTTCACGCGCAAGATTCGCGAGATCCTGCTGGCCTTGCAGATGGAACAGATCCTCACCAAGAAGGAAATTCTCGAACTCTACGTCAACAAGATCTTCCTCGGCCACCGGGCGTATGGCATCGCCGCGGCATCTGAAACCTATTACGACCGTCCGTTGGAAAAACTGACACTCGCGGAGAAGGCCATGATTGCCGGGCTCCCCAAGGCGCCCTCTTCCTTCAATCCGCTGACCAATCCGGAGCGTTCGCTCATTCGACGCAACTGGGTCCTGTTCCGCATGCGTGAACTCGGCAATATCGACCAGGCGCGTTATGCGGAGGCTGTCCAGTCACCCATCACTGCCCGTCGCTATGTCATACAGCTGGAAGTGGATGCCGACTACGTGTCCGAAATGGCCCGACAGTACGCTGTCGAACGCTTCGGTGACGACGCCTACACGGGGGGGTATCGCATTCACACCACCCTCGACAGTGAGTTGCAACCCGCCGCCCGTCGTGCCCTGGCCAACGGCCTGATTGCCTACGATACCCGCCATGGCTGGCGGGGATCGGAAGAAGAGGATATCCCTCAGAGCCTGGTGGAAGCCCAGGAGAGGACAGAACGACAGGGGCTGGAGGAAGAGCTCTCGGAATCCCCTGAGGTCATGGAAACCGCCCGCCAAGCCGCCGAACGCAGCCAGTCATCCGTCGAAGGCATCGAGGGCGACGTCAGCAACTGGCTTCAGGTACTCGATCGCACACCGGTCTACGATCCGCTTCAGCCCGCCATCGTGGTGGAGAGTGATGGTCGCGAAATGAAGGTCATGACTCGAGGCGGTGAGCTTCATACCATCGGCTGGGAGGGTCTGAGCTGGGCACGGGCCTACCGCAGCCCGAATTCGCGTGGCCCTGAGCCAGGTGCGGCTTCCGAGATCGCCAAGCGAGGCGACCTGGTGAGGGTGCTCGAGCGAGACGATGACACCTATCGTCTTTCCCAGCGCCCCGATGCAGAGGGCTCTCTGGTGGCGATGGAGCCACAGACCGGCGCCATTCTGGCCCTTCAGGGCGGGCTCAGCTTCCAGGCCAGCAAGTTCAACCGGGCGGTTCAGGCCCAGCGGCAGTCCGGCTCGATCTTCAAGCCATTCATCTACCTGGCCGCGCTGGACAGCGGCACCCTGAATGCGGCCAGCGTCATCAATGATGCCCCTGTGGTCATTGCCGATGGCAGCAATGAACTCTGGCGCCCGGTAAATTCCAGTGGCGATTTCCTCGGCCCCACCCGCCTGAGGGTCGCTCTGGCCCGCTCACGCAACCTCGTGACCATCCGGGTCCTGCAGCAGGTAGGCCTCGACGCCACCATCGACTTCCTGGAGGGATTCGGCTTTGCCGAGGGACGCCTACCCAATGGCCTGTCACTGGCGCTCGGTAGTGCCACCCTGACACCACTGGAAATGACCAATGCCTACGCCATCCTGGCCAACGGCGGCTTCAAGGTAAGCCCTTGGTTCATCGAGCGGATCACACGTAATGACGATACCTACGCCATCGAAGAAGCCCTGCCGACCGTGGCCTGTCCGAACTGTCGCGACGGCCAGACCGAAGTGGAGATCGATGGCCACCTCTATCCCGTGGCCCGTCGCGTGGCCGACCCCATTGCGGTCTATATCCTGCGCGACATACTGCGGGACGTGATCGAGAATGGCACCGGGCGTGGGGCACTGGAACTCGAGCGCAGCGACATCGTCGGCAAGACGGGCACCACCAACGACCAGCGGGATGCCTGGTTTGCCGGTTACAATACTGACCTGGTGACGACGGTCTGGGTCGGCAAGGACAAC
The DNA here is from genome assembly GCF_041689495.1 of Halomonas sp. Taxonomy (GTDB): domain Bacteria; phylum Pseudomonadota; class Gammaproteobacteria; order Pseudomonadales; family Halomonadaceae; genus Halomonas. The sequence goes on from NZ_JBDNGD010000366.1 coordinate 2,131, forward strand.
AACGAATCCACTGCGGAATATGGCGCCAACGCGGCACTGCCGATCTGGGTCGATTTCATGCGCACAGCCCTCGAAGGACAGCCCGAAGTCTGGCCTGCTCCTCCCGAGGCCCTGGTCACGGCCCGGGTCGATCCGCAGTCCGGCCGTCGCCTTCCTGATGGATCCCAAGGCGGCATCAGCGAGATCTTCCATCCCGACTACCTGCCGGAGATTCGTTCAAGGCAGGTCAATCAGGAGATCGAGCAGCAAAGCGGCTCCCAGGGCAGCGGAGCCTACGAGGCCATCTTCTGACGAAAGTCGAAATAGCCCAACATGAACGCAGACGCCGGCCCTGGGCCGGCGTCTGCGTATCGGTGTGCAACACAGGTCAAGCGATCGATTCAGCCCCCATAGACATCATCGATGGTCTTGAGTGGGTAGTGGGAAGGATAGGGTTTGCGGGCGACGCCCGAGTCCACCGCGGCCTGTGCCACTGCCGAGGTGATCCGGCCCAGCAAGCGGACATCCACCGGCGTGGGGATGATGTAGTCGGGGCCGAAGCTCATGGTCTCCATGCCATAGGCATCCAGCACTTCCTGGGGGACCGGTTCCCGTGCCAGATCCTTCAGCGCATGGACCGCCGCAATCTTCATCTCTTCGTTGATGCGGGTGGCGCGTACATCCAGGGCCCCGCGAAACAGGAAGGGAAACCCGAGTACATTGTTGACCTGATTGGGATAATCCGAACGACCGGTGGCCATGATAACGTCCGGACGCGCTTTCCGGGCCAGATCCGGATGAATCTCCGGGTCGGGATTGGTACAGGCAAAGACCACCGGGTTCGGCGCCATCTTGCGGATATGATCGGCCGACATCAGCCCCGGACCGGACAGCCCGATGAACACATCGGCACCATCGATGGCATCGTCGAGCGTACGCTTGTCGGTCTCGACGGCGAAGATGGCCTTGTACTGATTGAGATCCTCGCGACCGGTGTGGATCACGCCCTTGCGATCGAGCATCACCAGGTTGTCGGGGCGGGCGCCGCAGGACACCAGGAGCTTCATGCAGGCGATGGCCGCCGCACCGGCACCCATGCAGACGATCTTTGCCTCGTCCAGTGACTTGCCGGCAATGTCCAGGGCATTGAGCATGCCGGCTGCGGTGACGATGGCCGTGCCATGCTGGTCATCATGGAAGACCGGGATATTGCACCGCTCGATCAACGCCTGCTCGATCTCGAAACACTCCGGGGCCTTGATGTCCTCGAGATTGATCCCCCCCCAGGTATCGGCAATGCGAGCCACGGTATCGATGAAGGCCTGGGGGCTCTCGGCGTTGACTTCGATATCCACCGAGTTGATGCCGGCGAAACACTTGAACAGAACCCCCTTGCCTTCCATCACCGGCTTGCTCGCCAGGGGGCCGAGATTACCGAGACCCAGGACGGCACTGCCATCCGTGATGACCGCCACCAGGTTGCCCTTGCCCGTGTAGCGATAGGCATTTTCCGGGTCACGGGCGATCTCCCTTACCGGCTCGGCCACCCCCGGGCTGTAGGCGAGGGAGAGCTCCCGAGAAGTGGCAGTGGGCTTGGTCAGCTCAACCGACAGCTTTCCGGGGATGGGTTTGGCGTGATAATCCAGCGCTGCCTGTCTTGCGTCAGTCATGACTGTCGGTCCGGTCTGGTGAGACAAAGTGGAAATACTAGTTTATAGAAAAATTTTCCATTCCTCAATTTACGCGTGATTCACGGAAATTCGATGCCAGCGGCGCCCGTGTGCTTTCATGGTAGCCAAAAAAGACCCGCCACAGGGGACGGGTCTTTTCGAAGGGTCGAAGCTGAGGCGAAAAGGCGATCAACCCCGCTTGATGGCGGCGCCGAAACGCTTGTTGAAGCGCTCGACTCGACCACCGGTGGTCGCCTGCTTCTGCTTGCCGGTATAGAAGGGATGACACTGTGAACAGACATCGAGGGAGAGGTCATGCCCGGCCGTGGAGCCGACCTCGAAGGTGGTGCCACAGGAGCAGGTCGCGGTGACCGTCTTGTAATCGGGATGGATAGCTTGTTTCATCTTGAGCCTCATTGAAGCGGTATGCCGCCACCTGATCGTCTGCCAGGCACCGCATACAGGTTGTCTAGTTGTGGTCCCCGATACCTGATCAATCGGGAAGGCGCAACATTCTAGCAGAGCAGACGCCGGAGGCCAATTGCCCAGTCAGCCGAGTTTTCCGCCGTCCTCGCCCAGGGTGCTGGGCGTTGCCTTGCCCTCACCGCTGCGTCGCCTCTTCGATTATCGCCCCTGTCGAGAAACACCCGCCGATGGCTGGCAACCGGGCCTGAGGGTGCAGGTGCCCTTCGGCAGGCGCCAGGTTGTCGGCGTGGTCATCGAATGTCGCCACACCAGCGAACTCGCCATGGACAGGTTGAAGCCCGTGGACGCCTGCCTGGACGCGACAGCGCTGCCGGTCGATTGGCTGTGGCTAGGCACCTTCACGGCCCGTTATTACCAGCATGCGCTGGGCGATACCCTGCACCTGGCCTTGCCGGCACTGCTCCGCCAGGGGCGCCCCCTGGAGGCGCGCACCCGCCAACGCTGGCAGGTAACGGCGACGGGCATGCAGGACAGCTCACCGGGCCTCGCACGGGCGCCTCGCCAGGCGGAGCTACTGGCGATGCTGCGCCAGCACCCCCATGGCCTGATCAGGCATGCCATCCTTGCCCAGTCATTCTCCCGGGAACAGCTGCATGCCCTGTCTGACAAGGGGCTGATAACCTGCCGCGAAGAACCCCTGACGGCCCAGTGGCGAGGGCGCAATGAACGCCTGCTCGCCGAACCTGCCCTGCCCCTGAATGCCGAACAGGCGACGGCGCTGGCCGCGATTCATGAACGGCTGGACGCCTTTCACCCTTGCCTGCTCGAGGGCGTCACCGGCAGCGGCAAGACGGAGGTCTACCTCCAGCTCATCGAGGACGTGGTAAGGCGGGGCCTGCAGGCCCTGATTCTGGTGCCCGAGATAGGCCTGACCCCCCAGACTCTGGCCCGCTTCCGCCAGCGCTTCCAGGCTCCGGTGGTGGCCCTGCATTCGGGACTTACCGATCATGAACGGCTGGATGCCTGGGAGGCTGCCGCCAGCGGTCGGGCTCCCATCGTGGTAGGTACACGGTCGGCGATCTTCACGCCCCTGGCACGACCCGGGGCCATCATCGTCGACGAGGAGCACGACGGCTCCTTCAAGCAGCAGGACGGACTGCGCTATCACGCCCGCGACCTGGCCGTGGCCCTGGCCCACCACCACGACATCCCCCTGATACTTGGCAGTGCCACGCCGTCCCTGGAGAGCCTCGCCCGGGTTCGCCGGGGGGACTGGCGACACCTGCGCCTGACGCGCCGTGCCAGCCGCCATGCGCCGGCTCGTCTCGAGCTGGTCGATCTGCGTGGTCGGCCTCGTCAGGGGGGCCTGATTCCACCAGTGATCGAGACGATCCGCGAGACTCTCTCCGCCGGCCATCAGGTGCTGGTCTTCATCAACCGCCGTGGTTTCGCCCCCACCCTGGCCTGTCAGGCCTGTGGCTGGCTGGCCGAATGCGATCACTGCGATGCGCGCATGACCCTGCATCGCCAGCCGCCATTGCTCGCCTGTCACCACTGCGACCGTCGCCGGGCCCTGCCGGACGCCTGCCCGACCTGCGCCAGCGGCGACCTGCGCCCCCTGGGCAGCGGTACCGAGCGCACCGAGGAGACCCTGGCGGCGCTCTTCCCCGCCGTGCCTGTGCATCGTATCGATCGTGACAGCACACGCCGCCGGGACGCCTTCGAGCAGGTCCTCACCGAGGTGAGACGGGGCGCCCCCTGCCTTCTGGTCGGCACTCAGATGCTGGCCAAGGGCCACCATCTCCCTCATGTCACCCTGGTGGTGGTCGTCAATGCCGATGGCGGCCTCTACGCCAGCGACTTCCGGGCCTTGGAACACACCGCCCAGCTGCTGATTCAGGTCGCCGGTCGTGCCGGCCGTGCCAGCCACCCGGGACGGGTACTGGTGCAGACCCTCCATAGCGATGACCCGCATCTCGTCATCCTCGCCGAACGGGGATACGAGGCACTCGCCAACCAGTTGCTCGACGAACGCCGCATCGCCCATCTGCCGCCCTTTCGCTTCCTGGCCCTGCTTCGCCTGGAAAGCCCGCGAGCGGAGACCGCCGAGGAACTGGGCAGCCTCGCGGCCAATTTCCTGCGCCCGTGGATCCGCGAGCAGGGCCTGGCGGTGGACTGCCTGGGGCCGGTTCCTGCCCCCATGGAACGTCGCCAGAATCGTTACCACATGCAACTCATGCTCGCCGCCGACCGACGAAGCCAACTGCACGAGGCCGTGTCGCAACTCATCGCATGGCTCGAGGCGGCGCCCGAGGCAAGACGTGTCCGCTGGTCCGTGGATATCGATCCCCAGACACTGGCCTGAACATCAGGGTTTAAAGCCCGCAGCCGATTGCCGATAATGGGGCGCTATGCCAAGCGCAAACCGATGGCAAATCGAACCACAGGACACCTGAGCTTCATGAAAGACACCATCTCTGCGCTACTCCAGGGCGCCCTCGACAGCCTCAAGCAGCAGGGCATCGTGCCCGCCGACCTCAGACCCGACATCAAGGTCGACCCGACCCGGGACAAGTCCCACGGCGACTATGCCACCAACTTGGCACTGATGCTGGCCAAGCCCGCGCGAAGAAAGCCGCGAGACCTGGCGGAGTCTCTGGTGGCCGCCCTGCCGGCCAGTAATGCGGTGAGCAGGGTGGAGATCGCCGGCCCGGGCTTCGTCAACTTCTTCGCCGCCACCGATGCCGCCGCTCAGGTGGTCAGACAGGTTCTCGACGCGGGGGATGCCTTCGGACGCAGCCTGACCGGGCAGGGACACAAGGTTCAGGTGGAATTCGTCTCCGCTAACCCCACGGGTCCGCTGCATGTCGGTCATGGCCGTGGAGCCGCCATCGGCGACTGCATTTGCCGTCTGCTGGAAGCGACCGGCTACGGTGTCACCAGGGAGTTCTACTACAACGATGCCGGTGCCCAGATCACCAACTTGGCTCTCTCGGTTCAGGCCCGGGTCAAAGGGATCGATCCTGGTGAAGACGCCTGGCCGGCGGATGGCTACCGCGGCGGTTACATCATCGACGTCGCTAACGCCTACCTTGCCGGCGAGACCGTCGACGCCGACGACCGTCACGTCACCGCCAAGGGCGACCCGGACGACCACCAGGCCATCCAGGAGTTCGCCGTGGCCTATCTGCGTCGCGAACAGGACCTGGACCTGCGGGCCTTCGGCGTCGAATTCGACGTCTATTTCCTGGAATCCTCGCTCTACGAGGACGGCAAGGTCGAGGCCACCGTGGAGCGGCTGATCGATGCCGGCCACACCTATGAAGCGGAAAATGCCCTCTGGCTGCGTACCACGGACTTCGGCGACGACAAGGACCGCGTCATGCGCAAGTCGGACGGCAGCTACACCTACTTCCTGCCGGATGTGGCCTACCACCTGGACAAGTGGCAACGCGGCTTCACCACCGTGGTCAACGAGCAGGGCGCCGACCACCATTCCACCGTGACCCGCGTCCGGGCGGGCCTCCAGGCCCTCGAGCTCGGAATACCCCGGGGCTGGCCCGATTATGTGCTCCACCAGATGGTGATGGTGACCCGCTCCGGTGTCGAGGTGAAGCTTTCCAAGCGGGCGGGCAGTTACGTCACGATTCGCGACCTGATCGACGAAGTCGGTTGCGACGCTACGCGCTTCTTCCTGTCCGCTCGCAAGGCAGACTCGCAGCTCACCTTCGATATCGACCTGGCTCGCTCCCAGTCCAACGACAACCCGGTCTACTACGTGCAATATGCCCATGCGCGGGTATGCAGCATGCTGCGCAAGGCCGAGAGTGACGGCATGCCCTTCGCTCACGAGACCGCCATGGAGAACCTGGCCAGGCTGGAAGAGGCTCAGGAAAAGGCCCTGATGAACCGCCTGGCACGCTACCCCGAGGTGGTCGGACGTGCCGCCGGCGCCCGGGAACCGCAACAGGTCGCCCAGTACCTGCTCGACCTGGCTGCCGACTTCCACACCTGCTACAACGCCGTGAAGGTGATGGTCGATGACAGCGAGCTACGAAACGCGCGCCTGGCCCTGGGCCTGGCGACTCGCCAGGTACTGCGCAACGGCCTCGATCTGATGGGCGTCGGCGCTCCCGAGGAGATGTAAGCCATGGCTCGTCCCGCTCCCAAAAAACGTGGCGCCACCTCTGCCAGCAGACGTCGCAGCACCTCCCGCCGCTGGAGCCCGCCCGGCTGGCTATGGGGCATCGCCGGTCTGGTCGCCGGCTTCCTGCTCGCCCAGCATCAGCATGGCACGGCGCCCTGGCAGACGGGACAGGATTCCCCCCTGGCCAACCTGCTGCCCAGGCCGGCACCGAGCGAGGAGTCGGCGTCACCATCATCGGCAGCGCCCGCCGCCGACGATGAGCCGC
>NZ_JBDNGD010000367.1:0-1016 GCF_041689495.1 Halomonas sp.
ATGGCCAGGCCGTCGATCAGCACCTAGGCACCATCGGGAAGGGCCGCCAGGGTGGTCGCCATGCTCGTTCGCGCACGCGCATCCGGGGCGGGAAATCGGCCGTCGAGGCCGACCACGTCCACCCGCCAGCCCTGCTGGCGAAGTGCTGCCACCATCCGCGCGTCATACACATAACCGCCGGTGAACTGATCCGGGTCGCCGGCCACGATCAGGGTCATGTCGGGCACGTCGAGAGAACCCATCAGAGCTCGCCCTCGTAACTGGCCCAGGCCACATGAGACTCGTGCAGGGTCACGCACATCGCATCCAGGCCGTTGGCCGACTCCCCCAGGTGGCCCAGCTGAATGGCCGTGGCCAACCGCTCGAAGATCACCCTGGCCATGAATTCGGTAGTGGTGTTGCGACCCTGGAATTCATCCACCTCATCGAGGTTGTGGAAGTTGAACTCGCCGAGCACCGCCTTGACGGTTTCGCCGGCAAGGCCGATATCCACCACCAGACCATCGTTGTCCAGTTCCCGGTGCTGGAAGCAGACATCAACCACATAAAGGTGGCACCATGGGTGCGCTGGGCGGGGCCGAAGATCTCACCACGGAAGCTGTGAGCGATCATGAAATGGTCGCGTACGGTCAAGCGGTACATGGTGGGGGTTCCTCGAATCAAGTGGATGTCGGGTAGCGCAGGCGATGGCAGAGCACCTTGCCGCTACCGGCCGCCAGGGACGGCATCAGGTCGGGCAGATCCCGGAAATCGCTCTCGCCGCTGATCAGGGCGTCGAGTCGCGCATCGCCCAGGAGTTCCAGAGCGAGCGCCAGGCGACGACGATAATCCCATCGTGATGACCGCTCGGGCGGGAGGCGGCCCACCTGGCTAGCCTGCCTTTTACCCACAAGCAGCAACTGGACAAAATGCATTGACTAACGCATGCTTTGGGAATGCATATACAAAATCAAATCAAGCGAACACTCTCGGAACCCTCAAACATAGAATACATTCGTAATCTACTGAAGAGCAAA
>NZ_JBDNGD010000368.1:0-6076 GCF_041689495.1 Halomonas sp.
GACTCGGTGGCCCACCCCTTGCTGATATGGGTCAACAGATGGTGGGTGGGGACGATATCGAGCACGGCGAGCTTCTCGACACGATCGGGATGATCCAGCGCCAGCCGATGCCCGACACGGCCACCGCGGTCATGGCCGGCGACCCGGTAGCGGCTGAAGCCCAGGCGCTCCATTACCTCGACCTGATCCTGGGCCATGGCGCGGAAGGAATAGGCCGAATGGTCCTCGCCACCATCGGGTTTACTGCTGTCGCCATAGCCACGCAAATCAGGTGCTATAACGGTATATTCCCTGGCTAGCCGCGGGGCGATCTTGTGCCAGCTGACATGCATCAGGGGATTGCCGTGCAACAGCAGCAGTGGCGGCCCTTCGCCACCGACCACCAGGTTGATCTCGGCACTGGACGTCGGCAAGCGCAGGCGATGAAAGCCAGGGAACATGGAGCCTTCGACGGGCCTGGCAGAATCGGGGAGTTGCAGGGAGTCAGTCATCTGATTACCTCAGGGCATGTACCGGCCGCCATTGACGTGGATCGTTTGCCCGGTGACATAGTTGTCGTGGGGATCGGCGAGCGGCAGTACCATACGTGCCACATCCTCGGAGGTGCCAACGGGGCGTGCCCCCCCCTGCTCGCTGGCCGTGGGATTGGATTGTCCCGGCTTGCGCTCGGTCTCGATAGTGCCCGGTACCACGCAGTTAGCGCGTACGCGACCGATACCCTCCTCGGCCAGGGCGCGCGTTAGGCCGACCAGGCCAGACTTGGCGGCGATCACATGGGGCCGTTCGATCTTGGGTCTGTGGGCACCGAGGCCACCGAGATTAACGATCGCGCCACGGCGATCCTCCGGCAAGCGACGAAACAACTGCTGGGAGGTCAGAAAGGCCCCCGTCAGCACCACGTCGATCACCTTCTGCCACTGGGCACGAGTCATTTCGATCAGCGGGGCATGGGGGCGGTTCGCTGCGCCATTGACGAGGATCGACACCGGCCCCAGCCTGGCTTCGGCGTGATCGAAGATTCTCGCCACGTCATGCTCGTCATCGACGGAGGCGAGCAGCCCCGTGACAGCGGCCCCCTCCCCGCCCAGTTCCGCCAGGGCCCTGCCGAGGGCCGAGGAGTCGCTACCACCCACGATGCATACGGCGGCACCGTGATGCTGAAGTCCCTTGGCGATGGCCAGGCCGATATTGCGCGTGCCACCGGTGATGACGGCGGTGTGCCCGCCGAGTTCCAGATTCCAGGTCATGCATGCTCTCCTTTCGCCATTGTATAAACGACATGGCCCGGAGCCAGTACCCCGGGCCATATCGAGTCAGGGCGACAATCCCGCTGATCAGGCGCTCATCAAACGGGTCAGCTCGCGAATCGAACCCAGGTTCTCGAGGTCACGAACGGCCTCGATGAGTGCCTCGGTCTTGTCCTTGCTCCAGCGGGCGAACTCGGCGCAACCACGGAACTTGTCGGCGACCTCGTCATAGCTCATCGGGTTGGCGGGGCTCCCCTTGCCGAAGTCCGCGCGCCCGGAAATGGTGCGACCATCCTTCATGTGTATATCGATGATGGTGGTCATCTTGTCGTAGCCGGCGGCCTCGGCCTCCGGATGCACGTGGAAGTTGACCCGCTCGATCATCTCCTTGACGTCGGCACGTTCGACCACCTCGTCGGTGAATTCCGGCAGGCTGCCACGCCGCTCCAGCAGCAGGATCGCCATGCAGAACTCCATCGAGAACTTGGCCTGCAACTCGTTGGTGGGACGATGGTGGATCAGGGCATTGGGCATGTTGTGATTGGTGCCCACGTCGACCCGCTCGACCTCCTCGGGCTTGATGTCGTGCTCGAGGATCAGCTCCAGCATCCTGGTCATGCCCGGGTGGGTCAGGGAGCCGGAGGGGTTGGGCTTGATGGAGACGCCCGGGTCGAGAAAGGTCCAGGGCTTGCCGAGCTTGCCGGAAATCGCCTCGAGCATATAGCCACCGCCATGTGCCTGGAAGAAGCCGCGCGGAGACTCGAGGATCTTGTCGGTGGCGGTCCAGCCAGCGCGGGCGAAGTCCGCCGCGACCACCCCGGACTCGGAAGAGCGACCGGCATGGAAGGGCTTGGTCATGGTGCCGAAGTTCTCGCGCAGACCCGCGGACTGGCTGGCGGCAATCGCCAGGGCACGCAGGGTAGTCGCCTCATCGAGGCCATAGAGGCGAGAAACCGCCGACGCCGCCGCCAGGGTGCCGCAGGTGGCGGTGGCGTGGAACCCTTGCTGGTAATGGCGGGGGGAAATCGCCTCGGCCACCTTGGTCTCGACCTCCACCCCCAGGTGGTAGGCCAGCATCAGGTCCTTGCCGGTCATGTCCTGGGTCTCGGCAATCGCCAGGGCCGCCGGCAGGCAGGGCGCTGTCGGGTGGGTCAACAGGCCGTAGACCCGATCCGGGCCCGAGGCCAACTGGGTGTCATCGTAGTCATCGGCATGGATACCCACGCCATTGGCGAAGGCGGCAAAGCGCTCGGGGACTCGCATGTCGGTACCGATCACCGTGGCATTCCCGTTCACGCCCTGGCCCTTGAGGTATTGCTGAACGATATGCCCCGATTCGGCCGCGGAGCCCGAGAGGGCCAGCCCGATACCATCCAGGATGGATTTCTTGCCCACCTCGATCAATTCGGCGGGAAGCGACGCATAGTCGGTCGTCAGCACGAACTGGGCGACCTCGCGGGTCAGGCCCTCGCCATGCCTGGAGGTGATGTCCGGGGTGAACTTCTCGATCGTACCCTGGGAGTTCTGCGACATGGTGACGTCTCTCTAATTGGTTGCGCTGTCGACGCGATGAATGGATGAATGGAGGAATGTCATGACGTCGGTGACCTCCTGAACCGGCGAATCACTCGCATGACCATCGGCTTGATGAAGGGGCTGGCCAGACTGAGGGCGGTCATGGCGAAGAAGAGGTTGCCGACCGCGCTATCGAAGAAGCGTGTCCAGTCACCGTTGAAGATAATCATCGATTGCGACCAGTTCTTCTCGATCAGCTCACCCAGCACCAGACCCATGACGAAGGGCGCCGGCCCGAAACCATGCCGGAGGGCGAAATAGCCGATCAAGCCGGCAATCAGCATCACCCACACATCGAACATCTGCTGCTGGTAGGCGAAGGCCCCCACAACGGCAAAGCAGAACACCGACGGCCAGAGAAAGGTACGCGGAATCAGGGTGATCATGGAGAAGACCTTGGCACCTAGCAGACCGATGACCAGGAAGGCCACGTTGGCAATCAGCATGGCCACGAAGATCGCATAGAGGATTTCCGGGGTCTCACGCATCAGGAAGGGCCCCGGACGGAAGCCATGCATGATCAGAGCAGCGAGAATCACCGCCGTGGTGCCGCTGCCGGGAATCCCCAGTGCCAGGGTAGGCACCATGGCCCCACTGGTGCCAGCATTGTTGGCCGCCTCGGGCCCAGCGATGCCCTCTATGGATCCCTTTCCGAACTCCTCGGGATGCTTCGACCAGCGCTTGGCTTCGTTGTACCCCATGATCGCCGCCACCGTGGTCCCCTCGGCGGGGAGGATGCCGATGATGGTGCCGATACCGGTGGAGCGAAGGATGGTTTTCCAGATCAGGCGCAGATCATCGCGGCTGGGCAGACGCACGGCCACCGAACGGATACGCTCGAACACGGCATCGCCGGCCTGGGACTGCTTGAGCATCTCGGAGATCGCGAAGATACCGATCAGGACCGGCACGAAATCGATACCATCATAGAGTACCGTGGTGCCGAAGGTGAATCGCTCGACCCCGGTCACCAGGTGGATACCGACCATGCTGACCATGACACCGAAGAAGCCGGCGATGAGGTTACGAAGTGACGACTTGCCGCTGATGGCCGCCAGCATCGACAGCCCGAACAGCGTCAGGGCGAAGTATTCCTGTGGCCGGAAACTCAAGGCCACCGCGGCCAGCAAGGGCGCCGTGACGATGAAGATAAACAGGCTCAGGATGCCGCCAGAGACACTCGAGATGGCGGCCACACCCAGGGCACGACCGGCCTCGCCACGCTGGGCAAGCGGGTAGCCATCCAGGGCAGTGGCCACGGCAGGTGGTGCACCGGGGGCATTGATGAGGATGGCGGTGATCGACCCGCCGAAAGTACCGGCACAGTAGAGTGCCGCCATCATGGCGATGGCCACGACGGGATCGAGCCCTATGGTGAAGGGCAGCAGCAGCGCGACCGCCATGGTCGAGCTCAGGCCCGGCAGGGCACCGACCAGGACGCCAAGGAGCACTGAAGCCAGGATGAGCATGATGCTCACCGGATTCAGGATGATCTCGAGGCCCAGCAGAATTGCATCGATATTCAAGGTAACCCCCAAACAGGCTAGTCAGTTATTTATTGTCATGGAAATGTGGCTGTCGAGCGGGCCGCATAGCCTAGCCGAGCCAGTTACCCACCACGCCGGGCAGGAAGTTCACCTGCAGGCCGCTGGAGAACAACAAGTACAGCAGGGTGGGAAACAGCAGTGCATAGGGGATCAGGAGCTTGAGCCGACGTTCACCCCATAGCAGGGGCAACCCCGCCGCCGCCAGCAATAATCCCACCAGGGTACCCAGGATGGGCATGATGCCGACCACGATGAGCATGGCAATACCCGTCACGAAGACGATGGGCAGAGGGCGATCGCGACGATCGCTGTCCAGATCAATGCCCTGCTCGCGCTTCTGCAGGTGCTCGAAGGGCAGCAGCAGCGCCAGCCCGATGATCACGATCAGCAACAATTGAGGAAATGTCTGAGGCTGTACGTTCTGCGCCAGCGACGCCGGCACATTGTCGAACAGGAAGGTCCGCCAGAACAGAAAGGCGCAGATCGCCAGAACGATCAACGCCACTTTCAGATCCAGAGGGTGAAGGAGAGAGGATGCGGGGCCCTGCCCCGCATCGTCGCCGGCACCGTGTGCAGGCTTCTTGGTCATCGTTTACCTACCTCTTAATAAACGAACTGGGTTTACTCGTCGAGCAGACCAAGCTTGTCCATGGCCGCATAGGCTGCCTCATATTCTTCCTTGATCTGCTCATCCCAGACATCGGCACCGGCGATGTTCCTGTCCGGGTCGAGACCAGTGTTGATCAGGTATTCCTGGAAGCGATCAGTCGCCATGCCAGCGAGAATCATGCTCTCCATTTGCTCGACTATCGCGTCCGGGGTATCGGCGTGGACGTAGTAGCCGCGGGTCGTGGAGGCATGCACGCCGTGATCGTATTCATAGGTGCTCGGCACATCCGGCAGGTCGCCGACACGCTCTTCGGCGAGCAGTGCCAAGGCGTGCAGATCACCTTCCTGGATCAGCGGAAGAGCCTCACTGATGTTGGCGAGGGTGGCATCGACCGCACCGGACCGCAGTGCCGTGAGCATGTCGCCGCCACTACCGAAGGGCACGACGCGCACATCGAGTTCGGCCACTTCGGCCCAGCGCTCGATACCGATATGCTCGGTGCCCCCGACCTGGGCGACCCCCCAGGTCAGTGCCTCTTCCTGGGAAGCAGCCACCAGCTCTTCGTAGGTCTGGTAGGGACTGTCGGCACGTACCACGATCACCGAGGGATCGTCCATGGCGCGAACCAGGCCCCTGATGTCGTCGATGCCGATCGGCGACTTGCCACGCGCGATGGTGTAGAGGTGCGTCTGGGTCAACGCCATGATGGTGTGACAATCGACGCCACGGGTCGCCATGTACTCTTGAGCCGCACGCGCACCGCCGCCCTGCTTGTAGACGATGGTGATGTTTTCGTCGATCTGCTCGGCGGCGCCATCCATCCACATGCGCATGGTGGTGTCGGTGCCACCACCGGCCGAGGCATGCGAGACGAGCTCGATCGTGTCATGGGGCCAGCCGTCAGGGTTGCAGCTCTCGCTGTCCTGAGCGGCTGCACTCAGAGGAAAGGCGGCCATCGCGAGGGCGATGGAGCCTGCCAGGAGATGGCGCTGATGGCTGACGGCGTGCGTGAAATTATGCATGGATTTCATTTTTCATCCTCTTCGTCTGTTCTGTGTCTTGTTTTACGGACTCGGATATCACGCTGGGATCACTCC
>NZ_JBDNGD010000369.1:0-9311 GCF_041689495.1 Halomonas sp.
CCAATATCGCGGTAGACGGCGAACGGCTTGCCGTTGGCAGACTCGCGCTTCTCTCCGGTGGGGTAACGCAGCACCCACGACCGGCTGCCGGTCTGGGTCACTCGCAGGAATAGGCCATCGACACCGCCAACCGCATGGCGGCCAGGGCTGGTCAGGCGTCTCACCTCAAGGGCGGATAACTCGCGGGCTTTTCTCGGCATAACGGCTTGTCCCAATACCTGTCCCAATAAGGAACTGTCATTGGAAGATATGCCGTGATAGGAGGTAATGCAAGGAAGGGTGGGTAAGTCGCTGTTTTAAATGGTGCCGGTGGTCGGACTCGAACCGACACACCCGTGAGGGCGGCGGATTTTGAATCCGCTGCGTCTACCAATTCCGCCACACCGGCAGCGCCGAGCATTATACGTGGCCGGGGCAACAGGTCAATCGCGCGCCTGACGAGCCGGGAATGATCGGGTATCCTGTGCGGCTTGCCGGGCCGGCCCGGGGTCATGCCAAACGATGTTTCCAAGCTGCGGATACTCTTCCCTTCATGCAACGCGCCGACTTCCACTACGAACTTCCCGACGACCTGATCGCCCGATACCCCTCGCAGCAGCGCAGCGACTGCCGCCTGTTGTGTGTCGATGGGCCCACCGGCCGGCTGGCCCACCGACGCTTCACGGATCTTGTCGACCTGCTGGAACCCGGCGACCTGCTGGTGTTCAACGACACCCGGGTCATCCCGGCGCGCTTGTACGGCCACAAGACCAGCGGCGGCAGGGTCGAGATGCTGCTCGAACGGCCACTGGATGCCCATCGCGGCCTGGCGCACCTGCGCAGCAGCAAGTCGCCCAGGCCCGGCACCGAGATCGTCTTCGAGGGGAATATCCATGCCGTGGTGGAGGGGCGCCGCGACGCCCTCTTCGAGCTTCGTTTCCTGGGTGATACCCCGCTGATCGCCCTGCTGGAGCGCCATGGCCACATGCCGCTGCCGCCCTACATCACTCGGGAGGACGAGCTCGCCGACCGCGAGCGCTACCAGACCGTCTACGCCCGCCGGGATGGCGCCGTGGCCGCGCCCACCGCCGGGCTGCACTTCGACGAGCCGCTGCTCGAGCGCCTGGCCGACAAGGGCGTGGAGAGCGCCTTTGTCACCCTGCATGTGGGGGCTGGGACCTTCCAGCCGGTGCGTGCCGACGACATCCGCGAACACCGGATGCACAGCGAGTGGATCGAGGTCACCGAGACGGTATGCGACAAGGTCCGTTCGACTCGGGCGCGTGGCAAGCGAGTGGTGGCCGTGGGGACCACCAGCGTGCGCTGCCTGGAAAGTGCCTGCCTTGAGGGCGAGATCGCCCCCTGCAGTGGCGAGACCGACATCTTCATCTATCCCGGCTATGCGTGGCGCTGTGTCGACACCCTGATCACCAATTTCCACCTGCCGGAATCGACCCTGCTGATGCTGGTGTCGTCCTTTGCCGGGTACGAGACCACTATGGCGGCCTACCGGGAGGCGGTCACCGAGCGTTACGCCTTCTTCAGCTATGGCGATGCGATGCTGCTGACACGCCAGTCCTGAGCCGGCCCGGACCTCCCCTGGCAACACGAATCGAAGAGAGCCCCATGCGAAACGAATGCTTCATGACCTTCGAGCGCCTGGCCAACGACAGCCGGGCCCGCCGCGGCCGGTTGATGTTCCCTCGCGGCAGCGTCGAGACGCCCGCCTTCATGCCGGTGGGCACCTACGGCACCGTCAAGGGCATGACGCCCGCCTCTCTGGAAGAGATAGGCGCCGAGATCATCCTCGGCAACACCTTCCATCTCTGGCTGCGTCCGGGAACCGAGGTGATCGCTGCCCATGGGGACCTGCATGATTTCGCCCAGTGGCAGAAACCGATACTCACCGACTCCGGTGGTTTCCAGGTCTTCTCCCTGGGCAAGATGCGCAAGATCACCGAGCAGGGGGTGCACTTCCGCTCGCCGGTGGATGGCGCCAGGGTGTTCATGGGCCCAGAGGAATCCATGGACGTGCAGCGAGCCCTGGGGGCCGACGTGGTAATGATCTTCGACGAGTGCACGCCCTACCCGGCCACCGAGGAGGTTGCCGAGGCCTCCATGGAGCTATCCCTGCGCTGGGCGCAGCGCTCCCGGGCGGCCCATGGAGACTCCCCCTCGGCGCTGTTCGGCATCATCCAGGGCGGCGTTCATCCAGCATTGCGCGAGCGGTCGTTGAAGGGATTGCTGGAGATCGGCTTCGACGGGCTGGCCATCGGCGGTCTCTCGGTGGGCGAACCGAAGCACGCGATGTTCGAGCTCCTCGACTATCTCCCCCGCTGGATGCCCGAAGACACGCCTCGCTACCTGATGGGCGTGGGCAAGCCCGAGGACCTGGTGGAGGGCGTCCGCCGCGGAATCGACATGTTCGACTGCGTGATGCCCACCCGCAATGCACGCAATGGCCACCTATTCACCTTCGAGGGGACCGTCAAGATCCGCAATGCGCGTCACCGCCACGATACCGGCCCTCTCGAGGAAGGCTGTGACTGCTATACCTGTCGTCACTTCTCTCGCGCCTACCTGCATCACCTTGAGCGCTGCGGAGAAATGCTCGGCGCCATGCTCAATACCATCCATAACCTGCACCATTACCAGCGACTGATGGCCGGTTTGCGCGGTGCCATCGAAGCGGGTACATTGGCGAACTTCGTGGTGGGCTTCTACGCGCAGCGCGACCTGCCGGTTCCTCCCGCACCGAATTGATCCACGGCCGGCCCGCGAGGCCGTCCGTAGAACTTTGCTTGCTCATCATCAGGAGATCGTCATACATGCTGGATTTCTTCATTTCCCCGGCCATGGCCCAGGAAGCCGGCGCCGCTGGCAGCGGTATCGCCCAGATCGTCATGCTGGTCGGCTTCGTGCTGATCTTCTACTTCCTGCTCTGGCGCCCCCAGGCCAAGCGCGCCAAGCAGCACAAGCAGCTGATCGGCAGCCTCTCCAAGGGTGACGAGATCGTCATCGGCGGCGGCATTCTGGGCCGCATCACCAAGGTAAGCGACGACAGCGAATTCCTGACCATGGAAATTGCCGACGGCACCGAGGTCAACGTCCAGAAGAACGCCGTGGCCACCGTCCTGCCCAAGGGCACCATCAAGTCCATCTGAGTCGACGCCCACCGGCTCGACCGCGATGCCACTCCATCACTGCCGGCGTCATTTTGTCGTCAGGTTCCTTTGTCAGCACAACCTAGGGCAGGGCCCGCATGCTCAACCGTTATCCCCTGTGGAAGTATCTGCTGATACTCATTGTCCTTCTCGCCGGCCTGGTCTACTCCCTCCCCAACCTCTTCCCCGAGGACCCGGCGGTCCAGATCAGCACCGAGCGCGGCGACGCCACCATCGATGGGCGGCAGCTGGAACGCATTCGCGACTCCCTCGGCGACATGGACATCAACATCAAGTCCGTCGAGACCGACCCGAGCCGGGTGCTCATTCGCCTCGACGATGCCGACGACCAGATCAAGGCCCGCGACCGGATCAGCGGGATGCTGGGCAGTGACTACGTGGTGGCCCTGAACCTCGCGGAATCCACCCCGGCCTGGCTGCAGTCACTCGCCGCCTCACCCATGACCCTGGGCCTGGACCTGCGCGGCGGCGTCCACTTCCTGCTGGAAGTGGACATGGATGCCGCCCTGGAGCAGCGACTGGAGGTCAACGCCAGCGCCATGCGCGAGATGCTGCGCGGCGAGCGTATCCGCTATCGCGATACCGAGATCGAGGAACGCACCCTGACCCTCACCTTTACAGACGCAGAGGACCGTGATGCGGCTCGCGTGCTGATCGGCCGTGAATTTCCCGACTTCGACTACGCCAGTGAAGGCGATGGACGGGGGGCCCAGCTGGTCATGATCATGACCGACCAGCAGGTCGGGGAGATCCAGGACTACGCCATCAACCAGAACCTCACGACCCTGCGCAACCGGGTCAACGAGTTGGGTGTGGCCGAGCCCTTGGTGCAGCGCCAGGGACCGAACCAGATCGTGGTCGAACTGCCCGGCGTCCAGGACACCGTGGCGGCCAAGCGGGTGGTAGGGGCCACGGCCAACCTGGAATTCCGTCTGGAGGCGCGCCCGGATACGTCGGACAACGAGATCGAGACCCTGGAATTCCGCAATGATCCCGTCCGCACGGCCGACCTGATGCGTGACCTGATCATCACCGGCGACAGCGTCTCCAATGCCAACCACAGCTTCGACGAGAACGGCCGCCCCCAGGTCAACATCGATCTGGACGGCACCGGCGGCACCCTGATGAACCGTGCCACCCGCACCAACATCGGCCGCAACATGGCGGTGATCTTCATCGAGCACAAGACCCGCGACACCACCGTGATGGAGGATGGCGAGCCCGTCGTCGAGCGAGAGCCCTACACCGAGCGTGGCATCATCAGCCTGGCCACCATCCAGAGTGCGCTGGGCAACAGCTTCCGTATCACCGGACTCGACTCGCCCACCGAGGCGTCGGAGCTCGCCCTGCTGCTGCGCTCCGGCTCACTCGCCGCCCCCATCTACTTCGTGCAGGAGCGTACCATCGGCCCGAGCCTGGGTGCCGAGAACATCGAACGCGGCATCATGTCGGTGCAGATCGGCCTGCTGCTGGTCGTGTTCTTCATGCTGGTGCGCTACAAGGTGTTCGGCGTCTTCGCCAACATTGCCCTGGCATTGAACCTGACCCTGCTGGTGGCGGCCATGTCACTGCTCGGCGCCACCCTGACCCTGCCGGGCATCGCCGGCATCGTGCTGACGCTGGGCATGGCCGTGGATGCCAATGTGCTGATCTTCGAGCGAATACGCGAAGAGCTGCGCACCGGACTGTCTGTTCAGCAGGCCATCACGGCCGGCTATGAGCGGGCCTTCACCTCGATCATCGATGCCAACATCACCACCCTGCTGGTGGCGGTGATCCTGTTTTCCATCGGCACCGGGCCGGTCAAGGGTTTCGCCGTGACCCTCTCGCTGGGGATCATCACCTCGCTGTTCTCCGCCCTGATGGTGACGCGGGCGATGGTCAACCTGACCTACGGCGGCAAGCCGGTCAAGAAGCTCTGGATATAAGAGGTGGCAATGAAATCCCTCGTCAATCGACAGCTCGACTTCATGGGCAAGCGCCGGATCGCCTACACGATCTCCGGTCTCATGCTTCTGGTGTCGATCGTCTCGCTGCTGTTTCAGCCGCTCAATCTGGGGCTGGACTTCACCGGCGGCACCCTGGTGGAAGTCCGCTACGCCATGGCGCCCTCCCTGGAGGCAGTTCGCCAGCTCCTCGAGAATGCCGAGTTCCGTGACGTCTCGGTACAGGCCTTCGGCGCCTCCACCGAGGTATTGATCCGTCTGCAGCAGGCCTTCGACCCCGATGTCGGCGAGCAGGTGGTAAGCCTGCTGCGCAACGCCGGCGATGAGATGGAGCTGATCCGCGCCGAGTTCGTCGGCGCCCAGGTGGGCGACCAGCTACGCGACCAGAGCGGCATGGGCCTGCTGGTGGCCCTGGGCGTGGTGATGCTCTACGTGGCCTTTCGCTTCCAGTACAAGTTCGCCATCGGCGCGCTGCTCGCGCTGATCCACGACGTAATCATCGTGGTCGGTATCTTTTCGCTGTTCCAGCTGGAATTCGACCTCACCGTACTGGCGGCCTTGCTTGCGGTGATCGGCTATTCGCTCAACGACACCATCGTGGTCTATGACCGCATTCGCGAGACGATCCGCAAGTCACGCATCGACGACATGCCGGCGATCTTCAACGAAGCGATCAACATGACCCTGTCGCGCACCCTGGCGACGTCCGGCACCACCCTGCTGGTACTGCTGGCGCTGCTGGTGCTGGGCGGCGACATGATCGAAGGCTTCGCCATCGCTCTGATCATCGGCATCGTGGTCGGCACCTTCTCCTCCATCTATGTCGCCGCGGCCTTGCTGCTGGTGGTGAAACTGGACCGCGAGGACCTGATCCCGGCGCGGAAGGAAGACCCCGAGGGAGAGGAAGAGCTGCCCTGACAGCGCGCGCCTAGCGCCTGGCGCTGTGGTCAGAAATGCGGCTTGAGCTGCTGCACCAGGCTCTTGTACAGACGCGGACCCGCCGCCATCAACTGCCCCTCGACGCCGACATCGGGTCGACCATCGGGACTCCCCATCAGGGCGCCACTCTCCTTGAGCAGCAGCGAGCCGACATGCAGGTCCTGCTCCTCCAGGCCCAACACGAAGGCGGCATCGGCACGTCCAGCGGCGAGTTCAGCCAGGTCGAGCAGACCGCTACCCGAAGCACGCAGACTCTCCACCTGGGGGCCGAGCTGCTGCACCAGGGTCAGGTAGGCGGGGAGGTGTCGAGGACGCAGCCAGGTTTCCGGCAGGCCCAGGGTGATGCGCGACCCGGCTACCAACGTGGTGGCGGGAACACGAATACGCTTGCCATTGTGCTGGGCACCACGCCCGCGGCTGGCCAGGTACTCGTCGTCGCTGAAGGGGCAGATCACCACGGCATGTTCCGGACGACCCTTGACCAGACAGACCACGGAGAGGGCGAAAGCGGGCGCGGCGACACTCAGGTTCGAATAGCCATGATAGGGTTCGATCCTCCAGAGCACATCCCGACCCTCCCCCTCACCATCACGGTGAGGCGTGAAGCGTCCGCTGACGCCATGTTCAGGATAGCCGCGCGAGAGTTGACGAACGATCAGCGTCTCGACATTGCGGGCGGCATCCTCGAGGAGGCCATCGATGTTGTGATCCTGGTGGGCATTCTCGATACGTTGGCGAATGCGCAGGAACTGTTCGCCAGCGTCGCGCGCCGCGCGCAACGCGAATTGGACCATCGGGTGCATGATCGGGCCTTGGGAGGTCGGTAGTGGTAAAGAACGGGTCGGCGCGAATCCTAGCAGACCACGGCCCATCGCGCCACGCTCTGGCGCTGGGCTGGACGCTGGTTCAGCATGCTAGACTCTGCCACTGGATGTCATCTCCATGAGAAGCCACGCATGCTAGACCGCATTCGCATCGTCCTGATCGGCACCAGCCATCCCGGCAATATCGGCGGCACCGCTCGCGCCATGCACAACATGGGACTGTCCGACCTGGCCCTGGTGGCACCGCGCTGCGAGCCACTGACGGCGGATACCGTCTCTCGCGCCTCGGGTGCCGACCATCTCGTCCACGCTGCCCGGCGTATCGAGACTCTGGAAGAAGCCGTGACCGACTGCACCCTGGTCGTGGGTGCCAGTGCCCGTTCGCGCACCCTGCCCTGGCCGATGACTACCCCGCGCGCGCTGGCCGAGTCGCTGCCCGCCGAACTGGCGGAGCCGGCGGGCCGTGTCGCCCTGGTCTTCGGCCGGGAGGACAGCGGCCTTTCCAACAGCGAGCTGCAGCGTTGCCATGCCCATGTGACCATCCCGGCCAACCCGGACTTCAGCTCACTGAACCTGGCCACGGCGGTTCAGGTCCTCGCCTACGAGTGCCGCCTGGCCTGGCTGGCCCAGGAGGAAACGGCCGACGACGCACCAAGCGAGGCACCCACGCCGGAGTCCCTGGCCAGCCATCAGGAATTGGAGCACTATTTTACCCACCTGGAGCGAACGCTGATCACCATCGGCTTCCACGACCCGGCAAGGCCTCGACAGTTGATGGCTCGGTTGCGGCGACTGATACTGCGCAGCCGGCCGGAGCGCATGGAGCTCAACATCCTGCGCGGCATCCTGACCGCGACCGAGCAAGAGGTAAATCGCCGGTCGGAGCCATGAGTCGAACAACTTGAAGGCGACTCGAACGACCACCAGTATAGGAAGGTCGCCCCATCCCTTCCCCATCCAAGGACTATCGCATGTTTGACCGGCTGCGCGAGGACATCAACAGCGTTTTCGACCGTGATCCGGCCGCACGCAACGCCCTGGAAGTCCTGACCAACTATCCGGGCCTGCATGCGCTGCTGCTTCACCGCCTGGGGCACTGGCTATGGCGCAAGAACCTCAAGTGGCTGGCCCGCAGCCTCTCGAGCTTCTCCCGCTGGCTGACCGGTATCGAGATCCATCCCGGTGCCACCATCGGCCGACGCTTCTTCATCGACCATGGCATGGGGGTGGTGATCGGCGAAACTGCTCGGATCGGCGATGACGTCACCCTCTATCAGGGCGTGACCCTGGGCGGCACCAGCTGGAACAAGGGCAAGCGCCACCCCACGCTGGAAGATGGCGTCATCGTCGGCGCCGGGGCCAAGGTGCTGGGCCCCTTCAGCGTCGGAGCCGGGGCCAAGATCGGTTCCAATGCCGTGGTCACAAGGGAGGTCCCTGCGGGTGCCACCGTCGTGGGCATTCCCGGCAAGGTCGTCCAGCGCAGCGACCCCGATGCAGAGGAAGCCCTGACTGTCGATCCGGCGCGCCGCGAGGCCATGCAGCGCAAGTTCGGCTTCGACGCCTATGGCGTCAGTCAGGACATGCCCGACCCCGTCGCCCGCTCGATCCAGGCCATGCTCGACCACATGCACGCCGTGGACGAACGCGTCGAACACATTTGCACCACCCTGCGCAAGCTCGACACCGGCTATCGCGACGGCCAGCTCCCCGAACTTCGCGACGAGGACTTCGCGGGTGTTCTCGACGATGCCGAGGCGGCCTGCCCGCCCCGGGGCAAGCCGACACGGAGTGACACGGCGGGTCGACAGGGCAGCGGGCATATCGAACCTCCGGACCCCGGAGAGGGTAATGGTTGACTGCACCACTGGGTCTTTCCCATAATACAGGCTTGACGTCGCCGTCCGCGTATCGATGGACGGCCCAATCATTGATCGCCACGCCGGCGCCGAGGTGTCCCCCGCATGCGCCTGACCACCAAGGGCCGCTACGCCGTCACCGCCATGCTCGACCTGGCCGTGAATGCCGAGTCGGGACCCATCTGTCTCGCCGACATCTCCCAGCGACAGGAGATCTCCCTCTCCTATCTCGAGCAGTTGTTCGCCCGTTTGCGCAGGGCCCAGCTGGTGCGCAGCGTTCGTGGGCCCGGCGGCGGCTATCTGTTGGCCATGGCACCCCGGGATATCTCCGTGGCCAGGGTGATCGATGCCGTCGACGAGTCCGTGGACACCACCCGCTGCGGGGGCCTCTCCGACTGTCAGCAGGGAGACACCTGCCTGACCCACCACCTGTGGTGTGAACTCTCGGAGCAGATCCATGGCTTCCTCGATGGCATCACCCTGGGACAACTGGCCGCCAAGGAGGAGGTCAGGGGGATTGCCAGTCGCCAGCGCCGCCGCGTCGATGAATCCGACATCCTGGCATCGGCACCTTGACGCCAG
>NZ_JBDNGD010000370.1:0-5079 GCF_041689495.1 Halomonas sp.
ACAGATGCTCGACGCTCCCCACCTCGTACGAGACCTCGCCACCGGGGGTCTTGACCACCACGTCGTCCCCTTCCTCCTTGCCGATCAGGGCGCGAGCGATGGGCGAGGTGACCGAGATACGGCCTTCCTTTATATTGGCCTCGTCCTCGCCGACGATGCGATAGGTCACCTCCTCATCGCTGTCGAGGTTGATCAGGCCGACGGTCACACCGAAGATGACCTTGCCGGTCCTGGGCAACTTGGTCACATCGATGACCTGGGCATTGGACAGCTTGCCCTCGATCTCCTGGATACGCCCTTCGATGAACCCCTGCTGCTCGCGAGCGGCATGGTATTCGGCGTTCTCCTTGAGGTCACCGTGCTCACGGGCTTCCGCGATGGCCGCGATCACCCTGGGCCGTGCCTCGCTCTTGAGCTCATCGAGCTCCTTGCGCAGGCGGGATTCACCCGCAACGGTCATGGGGACCTTGTTCATTGTGCAGCTCCTGCATACAGTTCCTGTAGCCGACGTACCGTGATCTGGTTGCCGTATTCCAGTGCCATGCAAACGGCACTGGCCCCTGCCAGTGTCGTGGCATAGGGAACCTTACGGGCAAGTGCCGTACGACGAATCACCGAAGAGTCGCTGATGGCCTGGCGACCCTCGGTGGTGTTGATGACATAGGCCACCTCGTCGTTCTTGAGCAGATCGACGATATGCGGGCGGCCCTCGAAGACCTTTTTCACGACCTTCACCTCGAGGCCAGCGGCATCGAGGGTGGCGGCAGTACCGCGGGTCGCACAGAGCGTAAAACCCAATGCTATCAGAGAAAGGGCTACCTCGATAACTCCCGCCTTGTCCGGATCCCTGACCGAGAGGAATGCCTGGCGCTTGCCGGTAATCGGCGGAATCGCTTCACCGGCACCCAGCTGTGCCTTGTAGAAGGCCTCGGCGAAGGTATCGCCGCTGCCCATCACCTCGCCGGTAGACTTCATCTCCGGCGAGAGGATCGGGTCGACCCCCGGGAACTTGTTGAACGGGAAGACCGCCTCCTTGACGCTGAAGAAGCGCGGCACGATCTCTCGCTCGAATCCCTGCTCGGCCAGAGTCTTCCCGGCCATGCAACGCGCCGCCACCTGGGCCAGCGAGATTCCGATGCACTTGGAGACGAAGGGCACGGTACGCGAGGCGCGGGGATTGACCTCGATGATGTAGATCTCGCCGTCCTGCCAGGCCAGCTGCACGTTCATCAGGCCCACCACGCCAAGCTCCACGGCCATCTGCCTGACCTGCTCGCGCATCTCGTCCTGCACCTCGGCCGGCAGGGAGTAGGGCGGCAGGGAGCAGGCGGAGTCCCCGGAGTGCACCCCGGCCTGCTCGATATGCTGCATGATACCGCCGATAACCACCTGGTGGCCGTCACTGACCGCATCGATATCGATCTCGATGGCGGCATTGAGGAAGTGGTCCAGCAGCACCGGGGAGTCGTTGGAGACCTTGACCGCATGGGTCATGTAGTTCTCGAGCTCAGAGCCGTCATAGACGATCTCCATGGCGCGACCGCCCAGCACATAGCTAGGGCGTACCACCAACGGATAGCCGATGGCCTCGGCCTTGGAGAAGGCCTCCTCGAAGCTGCGCGCCGTGGCGTTTGGCGGCTGCTTGAGGCCCAGCTTGTCGATCATCTGCTGGAAGCGCTCGCGATCCTCGGCGCGGTCGATCGCGTCCGGGGTGGTGCCGATGATCGGCACGCCGGCGGCCTCGAGCTCACGGGCCAGCTTGAGCGGCGTCTGCCCGCCGAACTGCACGATGACACCGACCGGCTGCTCCTTGTCGGCGATTTCCAGCACGTCCTCCAGGGTCACCGGCTCGAAGTAGAGACGGTCCGAGGTATCGTAGTCGGTGGAGACGGTCTCGGGGTTGCAGTTGACCATGATGGTCTCGAAGCCGTCATCGTGCATGGCGAAAGCGGCATGCACGCAGCAGTAGTCGAATTCGATGCCCTGGCCGATACGGTTGGGTCCGCCACCCAGCACCATGATCTTCTGGCGGTCGCTTACCGCCGCCTCGCATTCCTCTTCGTAGGTGGAATACATGTAGGCGGTGTCCGAGGCGAACTCGGCGGCGCAGGTATCCACGCGCTTGTAGACCGGACGGATACCGGCTTTCTGGCGGGCCTTGCGGAACTCCTTCTCGGCCACGCCCAGCAGGCTCGCCAGGCGGGCATCCGAAAACCCCTTGCGCTTGAGCGCGAAGAACTCGGGCGCCGTGAGCTCGGAAAGGGAACGCTTGGCCAGGTCGACCTCAGTGTTGACCAGATCCTGGATCTGCACCAGGTACCAGGGATCGATATTGGTCAGCGTGAAGATCTCCTCGACGCTCATGCCGGCGCGCATGGCATCGGCGATGAAGAAGATGCGCTCGGCGCCGGCGGCCTGCAACTCGCCCTTGATGTGGGCCATGGCATCCGCGGTGAACTCGCCGAACTTGTACTCAGGAAACTTGGGGTCGAGGCCGTCGTTGCCGGTTTCCAGGCCACGCAGGGCCTTGTGCAGGGATTCCTGGAAGGTACGCCCGATCGCCATTACCTCCCCCACCGACTTCATCTGGGTGGTCAGGCGATCGTTCGCCTGGGGGAACTTCTCGAAGGTGAAGCGCGGGATCTTGGTCACGACGTAGTCGATGGATGGCTCGAAGGACGCCGGCGTCCGTCCGCCGGTGATGTCGTTCTGCAGCTCGTCCAGGGTGTAGCCCACGGCCAGCTTGGCGGCGATCTTGGCGATCGGGAAGCCGGTGGCCTTGGAGGCAAGGGCCGAGGAGCGCGACACCCGCGGGTTCATCTCGATCACCACCATGCGACCGGTCTCGGGGTCCACGCCGAACTGGACATTGGAACCCCCCGTCTCGACACCGATCTCGCGCAGCACCGCCAGGGAGGCGTTGCGCATGATCTGGTATTCCTTGTCGGTCAGGGTCTGGGCCGGGGCCACGGTAATGGAGTCGCCGGTATGCACGCCCATGGGGTCGAAGTTCTCGATGGCGCAGACGATGATGCAGTTGTCGTGCTTGTCGCGCACGACCTCCATCTCGTACTCCTTCCAGCCCAGCAGCGATTCGTCGATCAGAAGCTCGTGATTGTTGGAGAGATCGAACCCCCGGTCACAGATCTCCTCGAACTCCTCCTTGTTGTAGGCCACGCCGCCACCGGACCCCCCCATGGTATAGGAAGGACGGATGATCACCGGGAAGCCCAGCTCGGCCTGGATCCGCCAGGCCTCCTCCATGCTGTGGGCCACCTCTGCCTTGGGACACGCCAGGCCGATGCGCTTCATGGCCTGGTCGAAGAGGTCGCGATCCTCAGCCATGTTGATGGCATCGGCGTTGGCGCCGATCATCTCCACGCCGTACTTCTCGAGCACGCCGTGCTTGTCCAGGTTGAGGGCACAGTTGAGCGCCGTCTGTCCGCCCATGGTGGGCAGGATGGCATCCGGGCGTTCGGCGGCGATGATCTTCTCCACCGTCTCCCAGGTGATCGGCTCGATATAGGTGGCATCGGCCATCAAGGGGTCGGTCATGATGGTGGCTGGATTGGAGTTGACCAGGATGACCCGATACCCCTCCTCGCGCAGCGCCTTGCAGGCCTGGGCGCCGGAGTAGTCGAATTCGCAGGCCTGGCCGATGACAATGGGGCCGGCGCCGATGATCAGGATGCTCTGGATGTCGGTACGTTTGGGCATGACGGTTCCCGCGGCTAATTCGTGAGCTGATTCGTGAAGGACAGGCTGATGTCAGGTGGTTCGTGGTTAGCGGCGTTCCTTCATCATGGCGACGAAACGGTCGAACAGCGGCGACACGTCGTGCGGACCGGGGCTTGCCTCGGGGTGCCCCTGGAAACTGAAGGCCGGGCAGTCGGTGCGCTCGATACCCTGGAGGGTGCCGTCGAACAGCGAGCGGTGAGTCGCGCGCAGGTTGGCCGGCAGGCTCGCCTCGTCGGCGGCGAAGCCATGGTTCTGGCTGGTGATCATCACCCTGCCGCTATCGAGGTCCTGCACCGGATGGTTCGCCCCGTGGTGGCCATGGCCCATCTTCACCGTCTTCGCCCCGCTGGCCAGCGCCAGCAACTGGTGACCCAGGCAGATGCCGAACACCGGGATCCGCGTCTCGAGGATCTCGCGAATGGCCGTGATGGCGTAGTCGCAGGGTTCAGGGTCACCGGGGCCATTGGCCAGAAAGACGCCATCCGGAGCCATCGCCAGCACCTCGCTGGCCGGGGTCTGGGCCGGCACCACGGTCAAGCGACACCCCCGGGAGGCGAGCATACGCAGGATATTGCGCTTGGTGCCGTAATCGTAGGCCACGACGTGATAGGGCCGTTCGATACGACTGGCGTCGGCATGACCCTCTCCCAGCGCCCACTCGCCCTCGTTCCATTCGTAGGGGGTCTGGCAGGACACCACCCTGGCCAGATCCATGCCCTTGAGACCCGGGAAGGCCCGGGCGGCGGCGAGGGCACGCTCGACGGCACCTTCGCCCTGGGCGTCCGACCCGGCGAGGATGGCGCCGTTCTGGGCGCCCTTGTCGCGCAGGATCCGCGTCAGCCGCCGGGTGTCGATGTCGGCGATGCCGAGCACGTTCTGGCTCTTCAAGTAATCGGAAAGAGACTGTTCACTGCGGAAGCTGCTGGCCATGAGCGGCAGATCGCGGATCACCAGGCCGGCCGCGGCGATACCATCGGACTCCACGTCCTCGGCGTTGACGCCGGTATTGCCGATATGCGGATAGGTCAGGGTAACGATCTGGCGGGTATAGGAGGGGTCGGTCAGGATCTCCTGGTAGCCGGTCATGGCCGTATTGAACACCACCTCACCGCTGGTCTGTCCATCGGCACCGATGGCCGTGCCATGAAACACACTGCCGTCTTCCATGGCCAATATCGCGGGTCTGTTCAATGCAAGGTCCTCCCATGCTCGTCATGAAATACGGCTTTCCGGGTCTGGCACCGAGGCTCGTCCGCCGGATGGCCGGCCCCGGCCCGCAAAAAAGCGGGACGAAACCCGATGAAGACCGGTTTCATCCCGCTTGTTGTCATTCGCTCGGAA
>NZ_JBDNGD010000371.1:0-3380 GCF_041689495.1 Halomonas sp.
ATGCGGATGGTGTGGCTGCCGTGATCACCGACCACGGCACCGTCGATGGCAGGCGGGGCGGAAAGATCCGGCGTCTGTGCATGGGCCATGCCCAGGGTAAGGGTGGCCGCGCCGGCCAGGGTGAGCGTGCTGCGCCAGATGGCTGTCATGGTGTGTCTCCAAAGCGGTTTGTAGGTTGTTGGATCCTGCGCTGTGGCAAGCGTCTCGTGTGATCGTCGAGCGCCAACATCGGCTGGCTGTCGAAACGAGCCGACAATGTTACCGGTAACAATCATTGATGGTCCTAGACCGGTCCCAGGAGACTGTCAACGCCAATGCCGCCCGGGTGACTCATACCTTTGGCTAAGATAGCCCCCTTGGCTATGGCATCCCGACCTCGCGGATCGCGGCCAGCAGCCGCTCGAAGCGCTCGACATCCCGCTCGCCCCGGGTGCAGGCGGGCTCGGCCATCGCCGGGAATGGCAGCACCAGCAGAGCGATCCCGAGGACCAGCACACGCATCAGCGTCGCTCCCGGATCCAGCCGATCAGGGCGATCCAGCCCGCGGTGGCCGGAATCAGCCCCAGGCCGATGGCCAGCACCTGGGGGTAGGCGTATACCTGCCAGGCGTCCAGCAAGAAGCGGAATATCAGGAAGATCAGGAAGATGAAGGCCTTGAGCGCATCGCCGCCGATCAGTGTGATCGGCCGCAGCCAGGCCGCCGCACGCGCGCCACCGAGCAGGCAGAGCGCCAGGGTCACCAGGGCCCCGCCCAGGCTGAACAGCATGAAGGGAGGCACCGGCGGATGCCCAGGAGTCCGCTGACCGCATGACTGAGGATCATCAGCGAGATGGCCAGGCCCCGGGCCAGGTCGATGGCCTCGACACGCCCCTGCCCTGCCGGTAACTGCGGCAATTCACGCAACCGTGACAGCATGGCCCTCCCTGGCACTCGATCCCACTGGCTCGCGCCTGCCTCACTCGCCATCGACCACAGGCTCGAGGCTCTCCAGCGTCAGACGCCGGCCCTCGCTTGTCGAGTAGCGAAAACGCCCTACCACCCTCACGGATTCACCCAGGTGAGGCGCAATCATCTTATGGGGGAAGATCTCGACCCGGTGGAGATCCTCGTCCTCGATCCAGTAATGCAGCGGATCCTCGAAGTGGCGGACCACGCCCTGCGTCGCTACCCGGGTCTCGTCATGGGCGGCGGGATTCGTCGCCAGCATCGGAAGCGGCACCTCGCGGATCTCCTCATCGCCGTCACAGCCAACCAGCAGCAGGGTGACGAGAAGCGCCGCGACAGGCGCTCGGGCAAGTTTCGAGAACGCATGCATCTCGTGTCTCCGGTGGTCGAATTCCTGCCGCTCGCGATGAGCGACTCGGTCCATCAGTATCGCTGTCACGCCCGCCGTCGTCATCGTCGAGCACGCAACAGCAGGTTACGCGGCGTCAGCCGGCGCTCGCAGAAGGTGCCAAGCTCGACATCGAACCCGGCTTCCTCAAGATACAGTACCCGATCCAGCATCAGCCAGATTTCAAGGGGGCGGCGAAAGAGCTGTCGTACCAGGTCGAGACGACTCACCTGGGCCTGGCGATGCCAGCCCAACTGCTCAAGAGCAGGCCAGTCGATATCGTCCGGCAGTTCGAGGCCCTTGTGCTCGGCCGCCCACCGGCAGAAGCCCTCGAAAGATCCCGGTAAACGCCCATACGCCCGAGATGCCCCTTCCCGGCACACCACTCCACCAGCAGTCTTTCCCGAACACCCGCTTCCCGCGACACGAAGGCCTCGATCTGATGCCATTTCCGTCCGGGCACATGGGTCGCGCAGCGGTTCCCCTTGAAGCCGGTCGACATCGGCGTCGCACAGCGCCCTCAGTTGCTCCACCCTTCCGGGGAAGCACGCACTCCAGGGAGGCATGGGGTGCTGGAAAGGCAGAGGCCGCCAGACCGACTGCCACTCGGCCAGCATCGCGGTGAGGCGCTGGAAACGTCGGGCGTGGTTGAAAGGCATGCGGTTCTCGACACCGGAATTTGCGGTTAGGGTAAAGCCCCATGATGCTATCAGGAGTCGCCCGTGTCGCGATCCCGTCTTCGCCCTTCCGTCCTGCTGATCGCCCTGGTCGGGCTTGTCCTTCCCCTGGAGGGCCTGGCAGCCGAGACCTGCCCCGCCCCGGGCCAATGGCTGGGAGCCGATGGCGAGCGGGTCGCCAGCGACACCCTGATGGCCGAGTTCGCCGAGCGCCGGGTCGTAATGCTCGGCGAACAGCATGACCGCCTGGCGCACCATCGCTGGCAACTGCATACCCTGGCCGGCCTGCATGCCCACCACCCACGGATGGTCATCGGCCTGGAGATGCTGCCGCGGGAGGCCCAGCCCGCCCTGGACGCCTGGGTCGCCGGCGAACTCGACGAGGCCGGTTTCCTGGAGGCCAGTGAGTGGCACAGCGCCTGGGGCTTCGACCCGGCGCTCTACTTCCCGATTCTGCATTTTGCCCGCATGCAACGGATACCGCTGCTGGCCCTGAACGTCACTCCCACGCTTCGCCAGCGACTGGTCGCGGAGGGCTGGGAAGCGGTTCCCGAACAGGAGCGCTACGCGATCACCCCTCCCGCAGCGCCGAGCGAGGCCTACCGGGGAGTTCTGAGCGACGTCTTCGATCAACATCCCGGCGACGGTGACAGAGAAGCAGGACTGGCGAGATTCATCGACGCCCAGTTGGTCTGGGATCGCGCCATGGCAACGGGCCTGGCCGACGCCAGCGACGAAAACACCCTGGTGGTGGGACTCATCTGCCAGGGCCACCTGACACATGGCCATGGCGTCCCCCACCAGCTCGATGATCTCGGCCTGACCGACCACCGCACCCTGCTACCCATCACTCCCGGCCCGGATTGCCATTTCCCCGAGCCAGGCTATGCCGATGCCGTCTACCTGCTAGGCGATGAGACGCCCTATGAGCCTCCCGAGTCGTCACATTGAGGTCGATCCACCGCGGATGGAGGATTCCACCGCCACCCCCTCGGTATTCGCCAGCAACCGATCGGCCAGTTCCATGGCTACCCCCTGCTCGACAAACGGCAGGCTCAGACGGCCATTGGCCAGATGCAACTGCAGGGTCACCACACCCCGGCGGCGCTGCAGCCAGCTCTGCTCCAACTGCAGGGAGACCAGGTGATCCAGGGGAAAGAGGCTGGTGCGCTGCCCCAGGAGCCGCTGACGCACCCTTAACCAGTCGCCCTCCCGGCGCCAGCCCAGAGCGCGCCAACGCAGCTGGGCCAGGCCAAGTGAGAGCACCACCAGTCCCGGCAGTGCGCCGCCAAGAGCCCAACCCGGCCATGCCGGGAAGACGATCCACCAGACCACCAACGAGCCAATGCCCAGCAGCAGCAGGCGCAGG
>NZ_JBDNGD010000372.1:0-3617 GCF_041689495.1 Halomonas sp.
CCCGGCCCAGGCCAGATCGATCAACCGCAGCCAGTCCCAGGCCGCCCATTCCAGCGGCTCCCCACGGTCCACGAAACCCAGCAGCACACGACCATAGGCACGCTCATCGCTATCCAGCCCCTCACGCCAGGCACGGCGGTCCTGGCGCTCCAGATCCAGCAATCGCGTGGCGTCCAGGTCCCAGGCCTGTCGCTCGCCCTGGGAAGAGAGCCAGAGCATGGCACGGATCAGTTCATCTCGATCGTGGATCTGCCAGGCCTCCGTCAGCCAGGGAGCCAGTTCCTGCCAATCGGACTCTCTGGCCGGCACCTCTATCACCGGCGAAAAGCCGGCACGCAACCGCCACACCAGGGCCGAGGGAGACTCGGGCCATAGCGAGAGGTGGCGCTGATTCATCACGAGCCAATCGCCGAATCGCTGCCAGGTAATGCCTTCCCCATCATGCTCGAGTACGGCCAGGGCCTCGCAGGCATCGACGAAACCATCGTCACCGGTCACCCAGCCTTCGGCACTGCGGATACGCCGCAGAGCCACCAGCCAGGCATCCAGGTTGGCGTGGTGGGCCAGGATATCCTCGGCCAGGCGCTGAGCCCAATCCCGTGCCCTGGCATCGGACAACCAGCCGGCCGCCCCTGCCAGGGCGGCCAGTTCCAGCCCCGCCAGGAGGCGGCCGGGATCATTCTGATGCTTGCCGAGACCCAGGCTCTGCACGAGACACCAGGCGAGTTCGCCCCGGTCCATGACCCCCAGGGCCGCCAGGCGCACTTCCGCCCCCTTGGCGTCGACCGACAGCGGGTCCGGCGAAAAGGCCCAGTCACACAACACCAGCTGCTGGGCCCACCAGGCATTCAGGGTATCAGCCAAGGCTCACCTCGATTAGCGCAAGGGGTAAGGACACAACTCAGCGTTTCCAAACATGGGCGGCATAGTGTAGCGGAAAGCCGTGGCTGCGCCGATGGGTGAAGGCAAGGAAATCCGGGCTGTCTTGCCGTGAAAGGCGTCCATTAAGGGCTTGGCTGGATGTTTTAAATAATGGACACTCGTCAAACATATAACAACTTTCGGGGAGGGAGATGTCTGCGCTATCCGGGTTGATGATCGACAAGGCCTTTATCGGTGGGCACTGGCGAGCCGGCGAGCAGCGGTTCGCCGTGACCAACCCCGCCACGGGTGAGGTGCTGGCCGAGGTCGCGGGCCTCGATGATGGCGTGGTCCAGGGACCCTTGATCAACCAGGCCGCCGTGGAAAAGGTCGAATCGCATATCGCCGATGCCACCGAGTTCGGGCTGGTCGCCTATTTCTATGCCTGCGATTATCGACGCATCTGGCATGTCATGGAAAGCCTGGAGTATGGCATGGCAGCAGTCAACGAAGGCATCCTATCGGCGGAATTGGCGCCCTTCGGAGGTGTCAAGGAATCGGGTCTGGGTCGAGAGGGATCTCGACACGGCCTGGACGAGTACACTGAACTAAAATACGTCTGTGTCGGCGGCCTGTGATCGCCCGCACGGATTTCTTCAAGGAGGCATCATGAACAACGCACAACTCAACGAACTCAAGCAACGCTATGTGGCCAGCGGTGCCGCAAGCCCCGTCACCCAGTTCGCCGACCACGCCGAGAATGCCGAGATCTGGGATGCCGACGGCAATCGCCTGATCGACTTCTCCGGCGGCATCGGCGTGCTCAACGTCGGCCACCGACATCCCAAGGTCGTCCAGGCCGTCAAGGACCAACTCGACAAGGTCATGCATACCTGCCAGACCGTCATGCCCTACGAAGGTTATGTGAGACTGGCCGAGAAGCTCAGCCAGATCACCCCGGTACGCGGCCATGCCAAGGTCATGCTGGCCAACTCCGGAGCCGAGGCCCTGGAAAATGCCGTCAAGGTCGCCCGGGCGGCCACCGGCAAGGACAACGTGATCTGTTTCGATGGCGGCTATCACGGCCGCACCTTCATGACCATGGCCATGAACGGCAAGGTCGCCCCCTATGCCACCGATTTCGGCAGCATGCCAGGCAACGTCTTCCGCGCTCCCTACCCGGTGCCCTACCACGGCGTCAGCGAGGACGAGGCCCTGCGCGGCCTGAAGATGATCCTCAAGACCGATGCCAACCCCAAGGACACTGCGGCCATCGTGCTGGAGCCTATCCTCGGCGAGGGGGGGTTCTACCCGGCACCGCCAAGCTTCCTCAAGGCGATCCGCGATATCTGTGACGAGCACGGCATGCTGATGATCATCGACGAGGTCCAGAGCGGCTTCGGGCGCACCGGCAAGCTGTTCGCCATCGAGCACAGCGGCGTCGAGCCGGACATCATCACCATGGCCAAGAGCATGGCCGACGGCATGCCGATCTCGGCGGTGGTCGGCACCGACAAGCACATGGACGCCTCCGGCCCCAACTCCCTGGGCGGGACCTACACCGGCAACCCGGTGTCCTGTGCCGCGGCCCTGGCGGTGCTGGAAGTCTTCGAGGAAGAGAACATCCTCGCCAAGAGCCAGGCACTGGGGGAAAAACTCGCCAAGCGCTTCAGCCAATGGCAGCAGACCTTCGACTGCGTCGACAACGGCCGCAACATGGGGGCCATGGCCGCCGTCGACCTGGTTTCCAACAAGGCCAACCACACCCCGGACGCCGACCTGGCGGGCGCGCTGTGCAAGAAGGCCCGCGAGAAGGGACTGGTGCTGCTCTCCTGCGGCCTCTACGGCAACACCATCCGCTTCCTGATGCCCGTCACCATCGAGGACAGCGTGCTCAAGGAAGGTCTGGCCATCATCGAGGCATCGCTCAAGGAACTGGTCGGTGACAAGAAGGCCGCCACTGCCTGAGCCGTGAAAACCTGCATGGCTTGACCCGACACACAACCGCCCGGATGGAGACAGCCGGGCGGTTGTCGTTGATGATCCAGGGGGTCGTTGAGGCCCGTTTCGCCATTCCCTGCTATGGTGCAAGCCCCGTTTCGATCCCGTGATGGTTGGCACCATGATATTTCGCACTCTCGCCCTGCTGCGCTCACTGCAGAGCGCCCACCACTCCATGGAGGATGCACAGGCCAAGGTTCAGCGGGCCTGTGACTACCGCTGGCTACGCGAGCGGTTTCCAGGCGGGACGGTTCTGCGTCTTGACAATCGACTGCCGGATGGCACACCCGCCGTGGCCATCGTCCTGCCCTTCACCGCCACACCGGCCCTGCGTCGAGGTGGGGAATGGCCCGACAACACCGAAGAAAGGGAGAGCTGCCACGTCGAGGGAGCGGGAGCCTGCCGGGCGGCCGGGGCATCCTCCTACCGCAAGCTGGAAAGCCTGTCACAGGGCGTCGCTAATGGCGCCATGTCGGTCCTCAAGGACGCGGCAAGATTCGACTATCTGGTCGAACACCAGGCACTGCGACTGACCTGGCGACGCGCCGACCACCTGCCGGAAGCGATATCTCGACGGCTCAGCCATCGACCTGATCGTGGCGAGGACGCCGCCAGTCGCCATGGGGTCTTTCTCCTCGAGGTCAAGGTGCCCGGCACCGGACCACAGGACTCCCTGAGCGGCGACTGGCTGGACAAGCGACTCGACCAGTATCGGCGCCTGCTGCCCGCCTCTTCGCCTCGCTAAGACCTATCTA
>NZ_JBDNGD010000373.1:0-1177 GCF_041689495.1 Halomonas sp.
GAGGTTTCGCCGGCGCGGTACTCGGCCTTCTGGTCTGCTTGTGCGTCGGCGGATTCCGCCATGCTGGCGCGTGCCATCGCATACGACTGGGGCGGTTGGGGGAGGCTCACCTGTCCGCGGGACACCTCCAGGACACGGCCGATCTCCACGCCCAGGCCAGACGCCATCACTTCGGCCTCCAGGCGAGCGTTGTCGATGGCCTCGGCCAGTGCCTCGCGACGGGCAGCGTCCATGTCCTGAACGCCATAACTGACGCCGCTCAGGTAATTCACCCCTTGCTCAGTCAGAGTGTTCAGCACCTCAGGGACCTGCTCAAGGTCTAGGAGGGTGACTTCGATCGGGCGCTCGACCCGGGTGGCTATCATGCTCTGATGCTGACCGTTTTCGAGCCGCTTGTAGGTCTGCGTCTGCCCGATGGTGAGGCTGCCGGCCTTGATGTGACGAGACTCGATGTTGATCTCCTCCAGCGTAAGGATCACATTGCGCACTCGCTCCTCGAGCGCCTGGCGAGCCTTGAGCATGTCGTCCGGCTTGAGCTCTTCGGGGTTCTCGACGTTCACGAAGGCGGTCTGCTCCCACAACTGGGCGGTAAGAGTCGCCTTGTCGGGGGCCACGTCGACCTCCCCGGTGCCGCTCACATGGATGCGGCCTGGCTCAGGGGTGTCGGTAGCCATGGCTGGTGCGGACAATGCAGCCACGAGCGCAATGCACAGGGGCCAGCGGGTGGCCTTGATAGTCGATGCCATGATCTCTCCTTGTCATAGTCATGTGGATAGCCCTGGGTTTTCGGGTATGTTCGACGTCGAGGCATCCCCAAGTTGGCGTGCGATTTGCTGGTCCACGATCTGGCGCACGGGCAGGTTTGAACAAGAATGCGCCATCAGACAGACCTAGTATAGGGTTGAACACGACTCGGCTCAGCACTGACCGAGATTGCTTCCCTGGTCGCTTGAACGGATCGACCTCCCTTCCGTTGCCCAAAGCGCGCTGCATGAAGCTTTCCATGGCGCCAGGGACCACAGGACTACATTCACGGCCTGGCGCTTGGGGCAGCACAGAAGTGTCACAATCCATCCTTCTTTCAGGCAACGAAAAAGAGGCAGGTCAGTAAGCTACTGGCCTGCCTCTTTAAATCTTGGTAGCGGGGACCGGATTTGAACCGATGACCTTCGGGTTA
>NZ_JBDNGD010000374.1:0-3237 GCF_041689495.1 Halomonas sp.
CGTGGCCGCCTCGATATCACGGCCTTCCCTCTCGACTACGCCAGCGGTCGTCACCCGGAATTCTCCGCCACCCTGATGCCCGGCCTGGTGCGCAATCACGAACGCGCCCAGCGCCTGAACGACTCCGAGTTCATGGACATGATCAAGGATGTCATCCAGGAAGGCGGCGCACGCGTGCTGGCCGATGCCTGGCTGGCCGGCGGCTTCGCCTCCAACGAGCGCTGCATCACCTCGCCGGACACCGTGGAAGGACAAACCATGCGTGCCGCCGGCCCGGCCTTCGACGAGATGCTCGCGACCGCCGGGGCCTCGATCGCCTCCATGCCTTCCTCCGAGATCTATACCGCCATGCAGACCGGTGTACTGGACGGTGCCAACACCTCCTCGGGTTCCTTCGTCTCCTACCGCATCTACGAGCAGGTGACCTGCCTGACCGCGCCCGGCGAGAACGCCCTCTGGTTCATGTATGAGCCGATCCTGATCTCCGAACAGGTCTGGCAGGACTTGACCGAGGAGCAGCAGCAGGCGCTGACCGAGGCCGGCCACGCCGCCGAAGAGTTCTTCGCCGCCGAGGCCGCGGGTCTCGACGACACCATGATCGAGGTGTTCAAGGAGAACGGCGTCGAGGTAGTCAGCATGTCCCAGGAGGACTACGACGCCTGGCTCGCGGTCGCCAAGGAAAGCTCCTACAAGACCTTCGCCGAGAACGTCGAGAACGGCCAGGCCCTGATCGACGCCGCTCTCGCCGTGGAATAACGCCACCATCTCAGAGCGAATCGGACCCACCGGCCGCCCCGCGAGGGCGGCCATCCAGTCTTGTCGGAGGGCCTCATGGAACACTTCCGCACTGACGCCACGACGCCCGGCGGGCTCGTTGGCGGCTATATCCGTCTGATGGACCGGCTCTCTCACGCCACCGCCTATCTCGCCGCGGCAATGTTCATCGCCGGGGTGATCGTCGTGTGCCAGATGGTCTTCGTGCGCTACGTACTCGGCATGAGCTCGACCTGGCAGACCGAGTTCACGATATTTTCCGTGACCGCCGCCATGCTGCTCGGCAGCCCCTATGTGCTGATGACCGGCGGACACGTCTCCATCACCCTGTTGCCGGATGCCATCGGCGGCGTGACCAGAACCGTGATGCGACTTGTCGCGGCCCTGTTCGGGCTGGGCTTCTGTCTCGCCTTGGCCTATGCCTCCTGGATCTACGTCTTAGAAGCCTGGCATGGCGGCTGGACCACCGGCACCGTCTGGAATCCGGTCCTGTGGCCGGCAATTCTTCCCATGGCCGTGGGCGCTACCCTTCTGACGTTGCAATATGTCGCCGAAATCCTGCGTGGGGAGAACTGAACATGGATCCCGTCACCGCCGGCATTCTCGTCGCCATCGGCCTGATCGTGCTGATGGCCATCGGCACACCCATCGCCTTCGCGCTCGGCGGCATCTCGTTGATTGCGCTGGTCGCCGACCGCGGCGTAGCCGAACTGACCTATTTCGGCGAAACTTTTTTTCATAGCATTGCCTCGTTCGCCTTCGTGGCCATCCCCATGTTCATCCTGATGGGGTCCGCGGTGGCCTCCTCGCCCACCGGCCGCGACCTCTACCGCTCGCTGGACCTGTGGCTGGGTAGGCTGCCCGGCGGCCTGGCGATCTCCAACATCGGCGCCTGCTCGATCTTCGCCGCCCTGTCCGGCTCGTCTCCCGCCACCTGTGCGGCCATCGGCAAGATGGGTATCCCCGAGATGCGCAAGCGCGGCTACCCCGATGGTGTGGCCGCCGGCTGCATCGCCGCGGGCGGCACTTTGGGCATCCTGATTCCGCCCTCGGTGACCATGATCATCTACGGTATCGCCACCGAAACCTCGATCGGACGCCTGTTCATCGCCGGCGTTGTCCCGGGCTTCATGCTCGCCGGGCTGTTCATGATCTGGACGCTGATCGCCTGCAAGATGGCCGGCGGCTACCACAACCCCAACCCGGTCGCCGTGGCCGCCGCGAACATGAAGGCCAACGTGGAGGGCAACCTGCGTGCCCTGGTCCGCGTCCTGCCCTTCCTGGCCGTGGTGGCGGGCATCCTCTTCGCGCTCTACGGAGGGGTCGCCACGCCGTCCGAGGCCGCCGGGGTTGGTGCATTCCTGTGTGTGGCGCTGGCCATCCTCGTCTATCGCATGTGGCAGCTGGGGCCGCTCAAGCTGATCATGCGCGACGCCCTGCGCGAGAGCGTGATGATCATGCTGATCATTGCCGCGGCCGAGGTCTTCGCCTATGCGCTGTCGTCGCTGTTCATCACCCAGACGGTGGCCGGCGCCATCGCCGACCTGGAGGTCAACCGCTGGGTGCTGATGGGCATCATCAATGTCTTCCTGCTGGTGGCCGGTTTCTTCCTGCCGCCGGTGGCGGTGATCGTGATGACCGCGCCGATCCTGCTGCCGATCATCCTGGCCGCGAACTTCGACCCGTACTGGTTCGCCGTCATCCTGACCATCAACCTGGAGATCGGCCTGATCACTCCACCGGTGGGGCTGAATCTCTTCATCATCAACAGCATCGCGCCCGACATTTCGCTGCGTGACGTGCTGATGGGCAGCCTGCCCTATGCCCTGTGCATGGTGCTGGGTATCTTGCTGCTGTGTTTCTTCCCGGGGCTTGTGACCTGGCTACCCGATCTCATCATGGGCTGAAGGAGTCGCCGACATCATGAACATGACCTTCCTGCAGGAGATGTTCAACTCCATCACCCAGCGCGACGCCCTGCGGCGTCGCCGTCAGGGCGATTCGGAGACGACGGACCACAACCAGCTGCTGAAGGCCTGTCGAGCGCTGCTGGAAAGCGACGGCGAGGCCTCCAGCATCGCCCTGGCCAGCCGGGTGCTGGCCATGTTCAACCGCCTGGACGAAGCCCAGGCGCTACGTTTCTTCGAGCGTCTGGCGACGGATTTCGCCGCCGACCCCGCGACCATCGATGCCGCCTATGCGGACTATCGCCGGGCACGCGACAACACCAGCCTCCAGGTCCTCTTCGCGGCCTGCGAGCCCCGCCGACAGGAACTCTTCCGGCGCCTCAACCTGGCCAGAGACGGCACCTACGAACTGGTACGCATGCGCCAGGACATGCTGACATGGCTACGGGACCGTCCCGAGTTCGCCGCCATCGATGCCGACTTCGCCCACCTCTTCGGCTCCTGGTTCAACCGTGGCTTTCTGATGCTCAAGCGCATCGACTGGAACACCCCGGCC
>NZ_JBDNGD010000375.1:0-6822 GCF_041689495.1 Halomonas sp.
CCCTGCTCACGCCGGTCCAGAGCCAGCGTCTCACCTGCCATGTGTTGCGCCAGGCCATTGCCGATGCGGATGACTGGGCACGGCTGGGGCTTTTGCTCTCCCTGTCGGTGAATGTCACCGCCGATGACCTCATGGGCCCCGACTTGCTGGCGCTGACCCGGGATCGCAGTCCCGGCGAGTCTCCCATGGTGATCCTCGAGATTACCGAGACGGCGGCCATGGACGATGACCTGCTGGGCAGCGAGGTGGCCGCCCGGTTGCACCTCGGCGGACTGGAGGTCTCGGTGGACGACTTCGGGGTGGGTTTCTCGTCCCTGTCGCGGCCGGTACCTGCCTCGACCATCCCCGAACTGGCCAGGCGTCAGTTGCCTAGCCTCGACAGTATTGTCGCCAGTGGGGCATCGCTGGGCACCATGTCGTAGGCGGGATTCCCTCGTCCATGACTCGAGAGCTACCGAGCTCGCCTCCCGGTGGCGATAGCCGTCGCGATACCCCCGGGATTTCTGCAGACACGGGTGAAGCCTCCATGATGCCTGCCTCATTCGAGCATGGTGGTCCGCTCCCCGGCAGTCAATGTGCCGCGGTCCGCGCGTGACGCTGTGGTCCGGACTGGTTAGGCTG
The DNA here is from genome assembly GCF_041689495.1 of Halomonas sp. Lineage (GTDB taxonomy): Bacteria > Pseudomonadota > Gammaproteobacteria > Pseudomonadales > Halomonadaceae > Halomonas. The sequence goes on from NZ_JBDNGD010000375.1 coordinate 622, forward strand.
ACGGTAATTCCCAGGGAGACGCCCATGACAGACCCCCTCGGCTCACAAGCGATGCCGACCCCGTTCATCGTCGATGAACGCATCCAGCTGGTGGATGCCCGTAACCGCCCCTGTGGCAGTGCGCCTCGTGCGGCCATGCGCCGTTTTCGTTACTGGCACCGGGCCACCTATATCCTGGTGCTCAACGCCCAGGGTGAGCTGTGCGTCCAGCGTCGGACCCTGACCAAGGAAGTCTTTCCCGGTGGGCTCGACCTGGCGGCCGGCGGTGTCGTGGAGGCCGGGGAGGCCGTTCATCTGGCGGCACGCCGGGAACTGGCCGAGGAACTCGGCATCCGGGGCGTACCCTTGCATCACGTGCTCGAATTTCGCCATGCCCAGGGCGGCAACCATATCTTCGGCAGTGCCTTTCTCGTCCGCTTCGATGGCCCCCTGGAACTCCAGCCGGAGGAGGTCGCCGAGGCCTTCTGGGTGGCGCCGGATGAGGCACTCGCATTGGAAGGGGTGACACCGGACACTCGCCAGGCGGTGGAGACACTCCTGCAGGCCGGTATCCTTGAGGTGCGGCGATGAATCGACAGGCAACTCTCGATAGCCTCGAGGCGTTGATTGCCGCTCTGGAGTCGGTGGTGCTGGGCAAGTCCCGGGAGGTGCGCCTCGCCCTTTGCTGCCTGCTGTGCCGCGGTCACCTGCTGATCGAGGATCTCCCCGGCCTGGGCAAGACCACCCTGGCCCAGGCGCTGGCCAGGGCCACCGGGCTTGACATGCAGCGGCTGCAGTTCACCAGTGACCTGCTGCCCGCCGATGTGCTGGGGGTGTCGGTCTTCGATCCTCGCGAGGCGCGTTTCACCTTTCATCCCGGCCCGGTCTTCCACGGCCTGCTGGTGGCCGACGAGATCAACCGTGCCTCGCCCAAGACCCAGAGCGCCCTGCTCGAGGCGATGGAGGAGGGACGGGTCACCGTGGAGGGCGAGACTCGCCTCCTGCCGGATCCCTTCTTCGTCATCGCCACCCAGAACCCCCAGGAGCAGGCGGGTACCTTCGCCCTGCCGGAGTCCCAGCTCGACCGCTTCCTGATGCGCATCTCCCTGGGCTATCCGGATCCGGGGGCGGAACGCGAGATCCTGCGCGGCCATGCCGGTCGGGTGAAACTGGGCGCGCTGCCGGCGCTGCTCGACGCCAAGCGCCTGCTGGCCTGGCAGGCGCGCCTGGATGACATCCATGTGGCCGACGCCCTGCTCGATTATGTGCAGGCCCTGGCCGCGGCCAGCCGCGAGCATCCCGAACTGGCCTGGGGCCTGTCGACCCGTGGGGTACTGGCGCTGCTTCAGGCGTCGCGGGGCTGGGCCCTGCTCGAGGGGCGCGACCATGTGCTCCCCGAAGATGTCCAGGCCGTCTGGGTGGCGGTGGTCGGCCACCGTCTCAGCAGCGGCCGCCGCGAGGAGGGCGAGGCCCTGGCGCGACACCTGTTGTCGCGCGTGCCGGTGATGAGGTAACCCGCATGTCGATCGCCTCCGCTACCTGGCCCAGGGCATTCCTCGATCGCTGGCGGCGTCGTTCGGCGGCATCGCTGGCGCTGCCCCTGCCACAACGGCGACTCTTCCTGCTGCCGACCCGCTTCGGCCTCGGCTGGGCAATGCTGGTGGTGGTGCTCTTGCTGTTCGGTATCAATTACCAGAATACCCTGGCCTACATCCTGGCGTTCTGGCTCTTCTCCCTGGGGGTCGTGGTGCTGCTGCGCACCTGGCGCAACCTGCTGGGGGTTCGGGTGGCACTGCGCCTGCCGGAGGAGGTCTTTGCCGGTGGCGAGGCACGCCTGGGACTGGTCGTCGAGGGCAGACGTCCGCGCACGGCCCTGGAGTTCCATGCCGCTGGCGCATCGCTTCGCCTCGACCTTCCCCGGGGGCGTGGCGAGGGGGTCCTGGCACTACCGGCGCCCCGGCGTGGTATCCAGCCGCTGCCGCTGCTGCGCATCGAGACCCGCTGGCCGCTGGGGCTGGTGAGGGCGCTTGCCTGGCTGGATGTCGCCGACGAGATCCTGGTCTACCCGCGGCCGCTCGATGATGAGGAGACACTCCATCGCCTCTCGGGTCCCGGTCTCGAGGCGAGCGATTTCGCCGGCCTGCGACGGGCCGAGCCGGGTGACAACCTGGCGCGACTGGCCTGGAAACAGTGGAGCCGGACCGGCGTGCTGGCCACCAAGGTCTTCAGCGTGCCGCCCCGCCAGCAGCTATGGCTCGATTACGATGCCTGCCGAGGTGACGTCGAGCGGCGCCTTTCCGTGCTCTGTGGCCGGGTCCTGGCCCATCACCGGGCCGGTGACCGCTATGGCCTGCGCCTGCCGGGCCTGACCCTGGCCCAGGGAGAAGGGGCGCGTCAGCGTCGCCTGGCATTGGATGCCCTGGCACGCTTTCGGCCACCCGCACCGGGAGAGATGTCGTCATGAGGTGGCGCTGGCGCTCACGGCGCACTGCCCCCGCCGTGCTGGCCGACGGACGCGCCCTGAGTGCGGCCATGTTGCGCCAGTTGTTCGTCGGCCAGTGTCTGGTGCTGGCCCTGCACCTGGCCTGGATGCCGGCCTGGCTGGCGGGCATCGCCCTGGTCGTGGCCGGCTATCGCTACCTGCAGTTGCGGCGACGCCTGCCCAGGGCCGGTATCATGGTGCGCCTGATGGCGGTGGGACTCCTGCTGGCGGCGCTGTGGCTGCAATTCGGCACCCTGCGTGGCATGGATGGCCTGATCGGCCTCCTGCTGGGCGTCTACCTGCTCAAGCTGCTCGAGACCCATGATCGACGCGATGCCCGGGTCGTGGTCCTCATCGGCATGGTGGCCATCACCGTGGCCTTCCTGCATGACCAGGGCCTGCTCATGGCCGGTGGTGCCTTGCTGGTGCTGGCCTGGCTGGTACAGTCGCTGGTGTGGCTGAGCGGTGCCATCGGGGTACGCCAGGCCTGGCGGGAAACGGCCTGGTTGCTGCTGCTCTCGGCGCCCCTGATGGGGCTGCTCTTCGTGACCTTTCCACGGCTGGGGCCGCTGTGGAACATGCCGCAGATCGACCAGGCCTCGACGGGTCTCACTGACGAGATATCCCCGGGGGATATCGCCAACCTGTCGCGCAGTGATGCCCGAGCCTTCCGGGCCAGCTTCGAGGGGCGGGAGCCCGATCCCGACGAGCGCTACTGGCGTGTCTACACCCTGTCGCATTTCGATGGTATCCGCTGGTCTCGAGCGACCCCCCAGGAACTCTCGGCCACCCTGGGCCGTTCCGTGGATCAGTTCGTGGGGGCCGGGCAGCGTTCTCCCTGGCAGGAGAGCGACTCGCCTCGCTTCATCAGCGAACTCCTGCTGGAGCCCGACAGCCGTCCCTGGCGGCCGTCCCTGGGGGCGCCCCTGGCCACCGACAGCCGCCATCGCTTCCTGGGCGACGGTACCCTGGAGGGGATGGAGGCGCTCAGCTCGCGCAGCCTGGTGAGGTTAGAAAGCAGCGGCCGGGCGCCGAACGGGCCCGATCCGGCGGGGGCGGCGTGGCACACCCTTCTGCCCAGGGACACCAATCCCCGTACCCGGGAGCTGGCCGAGCGGCTCTGGCGGGAGAGCGGCGCCGACCCGCGGGCCTTCCTGGCCGCGGCGATGGCCCGCTTCGGTGAGTCTCCCTTCCGCTATTCGCTGTCGCCTCCCAGGTTGACCACCGCCGACCGCGTCGATGAGTTCCTGTTCGAGAGCGGGGTCGGGTATTGCACACATTATGCCTCGGCGATGACGGTGCTGGCCCGCTCGGTGGGCATCCCTGCCAGAGTGGTGGCCGGCTTTCTGGGCGGAGAGCGCCATCCGGATGGCTATTACACGATCCGTGACTATGATGCCCATGCCTGGGTCGAGGTCTGGCTGGAGGGGTCCTGGGAGCGGCTCGATCCCACCGCGGTCATCGCCCCGGAGCGCATCGACCAGGGGGCCCAGTCAATCCAGGAAGGGGCCGATGCCTTCCTGGCCGATTCGCCCTTCTCGCCACTGCGCATGCGTGAGATCGGCTGGGCAAACCGGCTGCGGCTGGACTGGGAACGGCTGGAGTATCGCTGGCAGCGCAGCGTGATCGGCTTTCAGCGAGAGGCGCGCAGCGCCTTCCTGAACCGGATTACCGACGGGCTGGGCGATTTCTGGCGATGGTGGGGCGGCCTGATTCCGGGACGCGGTGTCCTGGCGACCTTGTTCAGCCTGGGCATTGCCCTGGCTTCCATGGCGGGGGCAGGGCTCCTGCTCAGGCTGGGGTGGCGAGAGACCCGGCGGCGTCGCGACGAACGCGTCCAATGGCTCTCCCTTCAGGCCTGGCTGTCTCGCCGTGGCCTGGGTCCCGAATCCGGCGAGTCGCCCTCGGCGCACCTTCGGCGCATCGCCCGGCGAGCCGGGGCGGCCGGACCCGCCCTGGAGGAGTCCGCCGGACATATCGAGCGCCTCGCCTATGCGCCCGTGGGGAGCGACGAGCGACGTGAACGCCTGAAGCGATTGGCCCGGCGCGTGGCGGAAGTGCGGCGAAGGCTGAGACACGAGCGTCCAGGGGCCTGAATGGGTAAATTGGGACCACGGCAAGGCCCGCGAGGCTGGCGTGCAGGCGCCGGCCGTGGCATCGTGTGAATCACCATTGCCGAAGTCACTTTCATGTCCATACATGATTACCAATGCCGCACCCACCGCGGCGAGCCCTTCAATCTCGGCGCCCTGCGCGGTCAGGTGCTGCTGATTGCCAATGTGGCCAGCCGCTGTGGTTTCACGTCCCAGCTCAGGGATCTCGATCGGCTCTATCGTTGCTATCGGGATCGTGGTTTCACGGTGCTGGGATTTCCCTGTAACCAGTTTGCCCGCCAGTCACCCGAGTCGGCCCTGGATTTCTGCACCCTGAGCGAGCGCGAGTATCGGGTCAGTTTTCCGCTGATGGAAAAGGTCCAGGTCAACGGGTCGGATACCCATCCCCTGTTCGTCGAACTCAAGCGTGAGGCGCCGGGAGTGCTGGGCACCACCATGATCAAGTGGAACTTTACCAAGTTCCTGGTGGGTCGGGATGGCCGGCTGATCCGCCGTTTCTCCCCCCGAGACGGTGAAGCCGTGCTCAAGGAAGTGCTGGAAAGGGTACTGTACGAGCCCTGACGCCCTGGCTGACTCAGTGGGGGTATTCGCCACGTTCGACCATCAGCCTGGCCATCAGCTCGTTCCAGCGGTGGCGCGTCATCATGGTGGTCAGTCCCGAGAACAGCATCCAGCTCTTGCGCCGCCATCCCGTGAGCCGCAGGTTGTGGGCGACCAGCTGCCTCATCAGCTTGTAGTCATCGAATTGGCGCCATTCGCCGGCCACCGACATCTGCTGGCGCGAGAGCACCGGCGCGAGTTCGAGGCGAAAGACCCACTCGAGCTCCTTGAGGGTCAGGTCGTGGCGCTGGATGACCTCGACCATCCGGGCGTACTCGGTCTCGCGAGGCTCGCGTTCCAGCCATAGCGTGGCCAGTGTCAACCAGAGCTCGCCGCGCTCGTCGACCAGGGTCTGCGCATCCATCGTCTTTCTCCTGCCGGGTGTGCCGCTCGGGCCAAGCTGGCATCCTGCCCCAGGCTGTCGGTGTCCTCAAGAGCGGACACTTGCCTACGGTCTCGCTAGAATGACACCGTTACCCATCGAAAAACCAAGCGTGGCGTTCTGTCATGCCTGTCAGCCAACAGCGAGGTCTGTCGTGATCATCAAACCCAAGGTTCGCGGTTTCATCTGCACCACCACCCATCCCCTCGGCTGCGAGAAGAATGTACTCGAACAGATCGAGGCGACCCGCGCCCGCGGACTGGACAAGGCTGCCGGACCGAAGAAGGTGCTGGTGATCGGTGCCTCCAGCGGTTACGGACTGGCGGCACGCATCACCGCGGCCTTCGGGTATGGCGCCGACACCCTGGGTATCTTCTTCGAGAAGCCGGGCAGCGAGAACCGTCCCGGTACCGCCGGCTGGTACAACTCGGCGGCCTTCGACCGCTTAGCCAAGGCCGAGGGGCTCTACAGCAAGTCGATCAATGGTGATGCCTTCTCCCATGAGGCGCGCGACAAGGCCATCGAACTGATCAAGGCGGACATGGGCCAGGTGGATCTGGTGATCTATTCGCTGGCCTCTCCGGTGCGCAAGCTGCCCGACAGCGGCGAGCTGAAGCGCTCGGCACTCAAGCCCATCGGCGAGA
>NZ_JBDNGD010000376.1:0-3875 GCF_041689495.1 Halomonas sp.
CCCCGATTGTGACGGTTACGAGATCGAGAAGGGCAAGTTTCGCATCAAGGGTTATGACGGGCCGACTCTCGAGTGCGACAAGTGCGGCAGCGAGATGCAGCTCAAGACGGGGCGCTTCGGCAAGTACTTCGGCTGCACCAACAGCGAGTGCAAGAATACCCGCAAGCTGCTGCGCAGCGGGGAGGCGGCACCGCCCAAGATGGACCCGATCCCCATGCCGGAACTCGAGTGCCAGAAGGTCGATGACCACTATGTGCTTCGCGACGGCGCCAGCGGCCTGTTTCTGGCGGCGAGCAAATTTCCCAAGAATCGCGAGACCCGCCCGCCCCTGGTCAAGGAGCTCAAGACTCATGGCGAGGAGCTGCCCGACAAGTACCGCTACCTGCTGGAAGCCCCCAGCGAGGATCCGGACGGCCGTCCGGCGCAGATCCGCTTCTCGCGCAAGGCCAGGGAGCAGTTCGTGATGACCGACAAGGACGGCAAGGCCAGCGGCTGGAAGGCGATCTTCGATAACGGGAAATGGCAGGTGGAGGACAAGCGCAAGTGACGCCGAGATCCCGTACCAATCAGCTGCTCTACCAGGCCGAGCTGCTGCTCGAGCTCCGGGCCGGCGACGATGAGCATGGTGATTCCAGGCGTATGGCGCTCGAGGAGGGCGCCCTCGCGCTGGCCGAGCTGGCGCTCGTGTCCCTGCTTCGCGAGGTCACCGAGCATGCCTTGCTGGAGCATCACGATTGGCGGGAGCTGCTCGGTTCCGGCGGCGCCGGCATCGCCGAGCTGCAACGGCTTCGCGAGCTGGTAACACGCCCCGACAGCTGGCTTGCCTGGCTTGTCGCCAGGCTCGAGGCCCTGCATGACAGCGATGGCGTAGCGCGACGCGCCAGCAGCGCCGCTCAGGGGCTGATTGCCGTGGGCAGTGGCGCGGCCCTGGCCGATGAACTGCGCTGGTGTCTCGGCGAAGCCAAGGCGGAGATTGCCGCCCTGCGCGAGACCAGCGAGGAGTGGTAGCGCCGGTCACTGATCATGCCTTGGGATCCGGCCCCAAGGAAAAATTAGCCATGTTCGTCGATGTCCAGAACGTCTATTACACCACTCGCCAGGCCTTCGGTCGGCACTTCGACTACAACGCCTTCTGGGCGCGCTTCACCGCCGGTCGCGAGGTGCTGGTGGCCAACGCCTACGCAGTGGACAGAGGCGACCCCCGCCAGCGTCAGTTCCAGGCCATCCTGCGTGGCATTGGCTTCGAGGTGAAGCTCAAGCCCTATATCCAGCGCCGCGATGGCTCCGCCAAGGGTGACTGGGACGTGGGCATCGCCCTGGATGCCATGGAGTCCGCACCCTTCATCGATCGGTTGGTGCTGGTCTCGGGCGATGGTGACTTCGATATCCTGGTCGAGCGGATGCGCGAGCGCCATGGCGTGACGGTGGAGGTGGTCGGCGTGGCGCGGCTGACCGCCGATTCGTTGATCCGTGCGGCCAGCCTTTTCGTGCCAATCGGGGGTGACATGCTGCTCTAGCAGGTGGAAGCCAGGATGTGAGCGGCGCCGATAATCGGTACAATCGCGCGCCCTCCATGTACCGACCGGACCTTTTTGTGATCTCCACCGCCAATATCACCATGCAGTTCGGGGCCAGGCCCCTCTTCGAGAATGTCTCCATCAAGTTCGGCAATGGTCACCGCTACGGTCTGATCGGTGCCAACGGCTGCGGCAAGTCCACCTTCATGAAGATCCTCGGCGGTGACCTGGAGCCCTCCTCGGGGCAGGTGATGGTAGAGTCAGGCGCGCGGCTCGGCAAGTTGCGCCAGGACCAGTTCGCTTTCGAGGACGAGCGGGTCATCGACACCGTGATCATGGGCAACCATGAGCTCTGGCAGGTCGCGGCCGAGCGCGAGCGCATCTATGCGCTGCCGGAGATGAGCGAGGAGGACGGCATGGCCGTGGCCGACCTGGAAGTGCGCTTCGCCGAGCTCGACGGCTACACCGCCGAGTCTCGGTCCGGCGATCTGCTGCTGGGGCTGGGCATCCCGCTGCACCAGCATACCGGCCCCATGGGCGAGATCGCGCCGGGCTGGAAGCTGCGTGTGCTGCTGGCCCAGGCACTCTTCGCCGATCCCGACGTGTTGCTGCTCGACGAGCTCACCAACCATTTGGACATCAACACCATCCGCTGGCTGGAAGCCATTCTGAACGCGCGCAACAGCACCATGATCATCATTTCCCACGACCGCCACTTCCTCAACAGCGTCTGCACCCGCATGGCGGATCTGGACTACGGCGAGATCACGCTGTTCCCCGGCAACTACGACGACTACATGACGGCCGCGACCGCGGTACGCGAGCGTCAGCATGTCGACAATGCCAAGAAGAAGGCGCAGATCGCCGATCTTCAGGCCTTTGTCAGCCGCTTCTCCGCCAATGCCTCGAAGGCCAAGCAGGCGACCTCCCGGGCACGGCAGATCGACAAGTCGGTGATGGTGATCTCGGGCGGCGAGCAGGGCCGCATGCTGTTCGGCAAGCTGGCGCTGACCCGGCCCAACGTACTGCTGATGGACGAGCCCACCAACCACCTGGACATGGAGTCCATCGAGGCGCTCAACCTGGCGCTGGCGAACTACCCGGGGACCCTGATCTTCGTCAGCCATGACCGCGAGTTCGTCTCCTCCCTGGCCACCCGCATCATCGACATGGGCGAGGAGGGTGTTACCGACTTCAGCGGCGGCTATGATGAATACCTGCGCAGCCAGGGCCTCTACAGCTGACGGATGATGCTCCCCCGGGGTGGTCATGAACCCGGCCGACATCTCCGCATGCCCTTGAGTTGATATGCATCAAGCGTCATTGACGCCGTTTGGGTAGGATAGAGTAGAGAAGGCATTCGTCGACTCGCTTCCCCGCAGCCAGCCCCGTCGCCGCTGGGATGCAGCGACTCTTGGACCATGGAGGAGACCATCATGACCGACCAGATCCTATCGCCCAAGATACTCGGCTATTGGACTGACGAGCAGCGGCGCGAAATTCCCGATACGTCAGGCATCTTTCTGGTACTCCGTGCGGGCATCGATCCGGAAACGAAGACCGTGGACGTCCAGGAGTTGCTGTACGTGGGTGAGCATCGCAGTGCGCGTTACGGCGTCGAGAACGATACGGCCCGGACGAGGTGGTAGACCTTTCTTCAGCCCGATGAGGAACTCTGGTACGCCGTGGGGCTGTGTAGCTATCTCCATCGCGATCGCCCGGCCGCGGCGATGATCAACGCCCACAAGCCGCGCTTCAACGACCACAGCGAGTATCTTGACCACTTTCCCTTCGATGAAACGACTGTCCACGTCTACGGCAAGAAGGACAAGTTGCAGAGCATCTTTACCGTACAACGCAGTGACTGAGGCCATCCGGACAGAAACGCCAGATGCCGCTATCCTTGGTGCGATGGACTGGGTTTCTTCGGACGAACCGGGATATTCGAGATCTGGCAACCCACACCCGAGGATCATACCCGCATTCTTCGCCATGAAGATGAACCCTTGCTGCGGCGTGCACTGATCGATCGCGGCGAGACTCTGATGTTTGCCGATGGCCTCGAGAAGGCCGACAGGGGTATTACCTCCCTTCAGGAGGTGTTTCGCATGGGGGCTATCCTCGCCGCCTGAGGTGTTAGTGTCAGGTTTTCGACGAGATGTCGACAAGAACTGACAAGGTGCCATCGATTGGGGTATAAACGTGGTCAGCTATCAGCCTCGGACGTGACTTGTTCGGGGCGCTCGATCCAGGACTCAGGAATGACAGAGAGAATGCCGCCATGACTCATCTTTCCCGCCGACGCTTCGCCCTGGCAGTGCTCGGTGCGCCCCTGGCGCTCCTGGGGTCCGGAGTGGC
>NZ_JBDNGD010000377.1:0-13687 GCF_041689495.1 Halomonas sp.
CATTCAAGGGAGCCCGACATGAAGAAATTGACCCGATTTACCCTGACCAGCCTGGCCGCCGGCGTGGCATTCACCGCCCTTTCCAGCACGGCACAGGCTCAGGAAGAGTGGACCATGACCACCACCTGGCCGGACAATCTGGACCTGATCCAGATCGACCGCCACTGGGCGGAGCTGGTCAACAAGCTCGCCGGCGACGAGGTGACGATCAACTTCCGCGCCGGCGGAACCCTGATGCCCGGCACCGAGGTGTTCGACGCCACCCAGACCGGCAGCATCCAGGCCGCCGGTGACTGGCCCGGCTACTGGGCCGGCTACAGCCCGGCCTTCTCGCCGCTGGCCACCACCACCAGTCTGTTCAACGGCGTGGATTACCTGAACTGGATCATGCAATGGGGCGGCTGGGAGCTCTACCAGGAGGTCTACGGCCAGTACAACATGGTCTACCTGCCCTACGGCATCACCAACAACGAGTCCGGCTTCCGTGGCGGCACGCCCATCGAGAGCCTCGCCGACCTGGAGGGCAAGCGCCTGCGCCTCTCCGGCCGCGACCAGGGACGCGTGCTCGAGCAGCTCGGCGGCTCCCAGGTCACCCTGGCCGGCGGCGAGATCTACCAGGCCATCGAGCGTGGCGTGGTCGACGGTGCCGAGTTCTCCACCCCGGGTGTGGACTACAAGGCCGGCTTCTCCGAGGTGGCCGACTACTGGTCCGTGCCCGGCTGGCATCAGTCCGCCAGCGTGTTCGGCGTGATGATCAACCAGGATGCCTGGGACGCCCTCTCCGAAGAGGCCCAGGAAAAGCTGAAGATCGCCGCCGAGGCCACCATGGCCTGGTCACTGGCCTGGTCCGAGCGCGAATCCACCGAGGGCACGGTGAAGTTCCTGGAGGACGGCACCGAGATCAACCAGCTTTCCGAGGAAGATCTTGCCGAGATCCAGCGCATCACCAACGAGGTGATCGTCCAGGGGGCCTGCGAGGACCCGATGCACGCCAAGGTCTACCACTCCATGATCAGCTACCTGGAGCACTACGCCAACTGGCGTGACGTCTCGGTGCCCTACAACATGAGCCGCGTCACCGACGACCTGCCCTCGCTCGAGGAGATCGAAGCCTGCATGTAAGGCCTCGCCCTGGCCTCCCGCCCGGGAGGCCCTGCCGGCCTGCCATCGCCCTCTCGGGGATGGCAGGCCGATCGTCGTGTTCCACCGATTCACGAGAGCCTCGCTCATGAACGCCATTGCCAAGGCCATCGATGCCCTCAACGAGGGATTCGGTCGCCTGATCGCTCCGCTGATTGCCGTGATCACCCTGATCGTGATCTACGACATCAGCATGCGCTTCTTCATCGGACGCCCCAGTGACTGGGCCTTCGACATCACCAAGATGCTTTTCGGTGTCCACTTCATGCTGATGGCCGCCTACGGACTGCGCCACCATGCCCATGTCGAGGTCGACGTGCTCAAGCGCCTGCTCTCGCGCCGCAAGCAGGCGGCCCTCGAGATCCTCGGCTACCTGATCTTCTTCGTGCCCTTCATCTGGATGCTCACCACCCTGGGCTGGAGCTTCTTCGAGCGCTCCTTCAGCCGTGGCGAGACCACCTACGGGATGGTCGCCATCCCCGTCTATCCGGTGAAGGCGGTGATCGTCGTCACCGCCGTGATGCTTCTGCTCCAGGCCATTGCCATCGTCATCCGTGCCATTCAGCAACTGCACGAGGAGGAGGCCGCATGAGCCCCGAAATGCTCACCCTGTTCATGTTCGGCGGTCTGCTGATCGGCCTGTTCATGGGCCATCCGCTGGCCTTCGTGCTGGGCGGGATGGCCGTGCTGGGCGCCTGGCTAGGGCCCGGCGCCAACACGCTCGGCATCATCATCAACAACATCTTCGGCAACGCCATGGACAACTATGTCCTGGTGGCGATCCCGCTGTTCATCCTGATGGCCCGCTTCCTCAACGACTCGGGGGTCACCGAGAAGATGTTCGACACGATGCGCCTGCTGCTCGCCAACCTGCGCGGCGGCCTGGCGCTGACCGTGGTGGTCGTCTCGGTGCTGCTGGCCGCCACCACCGGCATCGTCGGCGCCTCCATCGCGGTGATGGGCATGATCGCCCTGGTGCCGATGCTCAAGTATGGCTACAACAAGGAGCTCAGCACCGGGGTGATCATGGCCAGCGGCTGCCTGGGCATCCTGATCCCGCCGAGCATCATGCTGATCCTGATGGCCAGCTACTCGCCGGTCTCTGTAGGGGCGCTGTTCGCCGGCGCCCTGGTACCCGGCCTGCTGCTCGGCGTGATGTACGCCCTCTACGTGCTGGTAATCTGCCACCTGAAGCCCTCCTATGGCCCGCTCGTGCCGGCGGAGGAACAGGCCGAGACCAGCACCCGCCAGCTGCTGGCGATGCTGGGCAAGTACGTGCTGCCGCCCATGGCCCTGATCCTCGGGGTGCTGGGATCGCTGTTCACCGGCATTGCCACCGCCACCGAGGCCTCGGCGATCGGTGTGACCATCGCCTTCCTGCTGTTCCTGATCTTCGGCGATCGCAAGGTCTCGACCTGCTACAACACCCTGATCGAGGCCAGCAAGACCACCACCATGGTGATGCTGGTGCTGGTCGGCGCCACCGCCTTCACTGGGGTCTTCTCCATCGGCGGCGGCATGGAGGTGATCCACGAGGTGGTGATGGCCATGCCGGGCGGCAACGTCGGGGCGCTGATCCTGATGTTCTTCCTGGTCTTCATCCTGGGCATGTTCCTGGACTGGACCGGCATCGTGCTGCTGAGCTTCCCGATCATGCTGCCGATCATCGATGGCATGGGCGTCGACGTGCTGTGGTTCGTAGTGATGGTCGCCGTGGTGCTGCAGACCTCTTTCCTCACGCCGCCCTTCGGCTATGCGCTCTTCTACCTGAAGGGCGTGGCCCCCAAGGGGGTCGAGACCCTCGACCTCTACCGGGCGGTGATTCCCTTCGTTGCGATCATCGTGCTGGCCTGCCTGCTGATGGCCTTCTTCCCCGCCATCATCACCGGCCTGCCATCGACCCTGCTGGGCAGCTACTGACGCCCTGGCAAATCCGGGAGACCATCGGCGCCCGCCATTCGATGAATGGCGGGCGTTTTCTTGAACTTTGCCGGGAGGGAAGCTGCAGGTATCGACACTAACTGATAATATTTGCAAGCGTTAGGATTTCGCATTGATCCTCACCGACCGGCCTTCGCAAGGAGCCATGCTTGACCAATCCCGCCTCTGCTCGCCTGACCGCTCTGTCGCGCCGTCTTTCGAATCACTTCAGCGCCTGGACCGTCATCATGCTTGCCGTTGCCATGGTCGTGGCATTGCCTGTCCTGGTCGTGCTGGCCCACGTCCTCTTGCCGACGGATGGTATCTGGCAACACCTCGCCAGCACCGTGTTACCACGCTATCTGACCAACACCTTGATCCTGGTGGTGGTGGTGGGCCTGGGCACCCTGGTGATCGGTACCGGCACGGCCTGGTTGGTGGTGATGTGTCGATTTCCGGGAAAGCGTCTCTTCGAGTGGGCGCTGCTGTTGCCGCTGGCGGTTCCCACCTATGTGATTGCCTACGCCTATACCGATTTCCTGCAATTTTCCGGCCCCCTCCAGTCCTGGCTACGCGACAGTTTCGGCTGGGAGTATGGCGACTATTATTTCCCCGCCATCCGCTCCATCGGCGGGGCCGCTACCCTGATCACCATGGTGCTCTACCCCTACGTCTACCTGCTGGCGCGCGCGGCCTTTCTCGAACAATCGGTTTGTGTGCTGGATGTCGGCAGAACTCTGGGGCAGGGGCCCTGGCGGCTCTTCGCTCGCGTCGCCGTGCCGCTGGCCCGGCCCGCCATCGTCGGTGGGGTATCGCTGGCCTTGATGGAAACCCTGAACGAGTTCGGCGCCGTACAGTACTTCGGCGTTGATACCTTCACGACGGGTATCTACCGGACCTGGTTCGGTATGGGCGAACAGGTCGCCGCTGCCCAGCTAGCCGCCTGTCTCCTGTTGTTCGTGATCGCGCTGGTGGTACTGGAACGCTGGTCGCGAGGCGAACGAAAGTATTTCCATACCTCGAATCGCTATCAGCAACTGCCCGAATATCGACTGCATGGCTGGCGAGCCACGGCGGCCTTCCTGGCCTGCGCTACACCCGTGCTGATCGGTTCCCTGCTGCCCAGTGGCGTGCTGGCCCAGCTGGCCATCCAGGAGGGAGATCCGCTTCTCGGTTCGCGTTTCCTGGATTTCGCTGGCAACAGCCTGATGCTGGCCAGCGTTGCGGCGCTGATCGCCGTGGCCCTGGCACTTATCCTCAGCTATGGGGTGCGGTTGAACTCCAGTCCATTGACGCGCACGGCGACGCGCATCGCGGCCATGGGATACGCCATTCCCGGCTCGGTGATCGCCGTGGGCATCCTGATTCCCTTCGCCTGGCTGGACAACACCATCAACGCCTGGCTGAACGCCAATCATGGCATCATCATCGGGCTGATCTTCAGTGGGTCGGCCTTCATCCTGATCTATGCCTATGTGGTGCGCTTCCTGGCGGTGTCGTTCAATGCCGTGGAGGCCAGTCTCGGGAAGGTCACACCCAGCATGGATGCCGCCTCTCGCACCCTGGGACAGACGGCGAGCGGCACCCTGCGGCACGTTCATACGCCCATCATAAAGGGAAGCCTGCTGGCCGCCGGGATCCTGGTGTTCGTCGATGTCATGAAGGAACTTCCGGCCACCATCATCCTGCGACCCTTCAACTTCGACACCCTGGCCGTCAGGGCCCACAGCCTGGCTTCCGACGAACGTCTCGCGCAGGCCTCCACGGCATCACTGGCAATCGTGGCTGTAGGCGTGATCCCGGTGATCCTGCTGAGCATCGCGATGCGTCGTTCCCGTCCCGGCTCCGCCGGCCTCGACGGGAAAGACAAACACCTGTGACATGTCGAGCCGGATATCCAGCGGTTGCCCATCTTCCGGCAGGAAGACGCCGGGAACCCGGGCATGAAGGTGCGATTCGCGCTTGTCCATTCCATGGGCACAGATATGCAGCAGGCTGCTGCGTCCCAGGAACTTGGCCATGATCACATGGCTGTGAAGATGCGCCTCGGCCGGGGCGTCGAGCATGTTGATACCCAAGGCTTCGGGGCGAATCATGACCTGGGCCTCGGTACCGTCCGCGAGCCAGTTGGCCTTGACCTCGCCGACCGGCGTCTGCACATGGCCATTGCACACCTTGCCGTAGAGGATGTTGACTTCGCCGAAGAAGGTCACGACGAAGGGGTCACAGGGCGAGCAGTAGAGCTCACGCGGGGTTCCCATCTGCACGATGCGCCCATCTCGCATCAGGGCAATGCGGTCCGCCATGAACATCGCTTCCTCGGGGTCATGGGTGACCAGCAGGGTCCCTGCCCCCAGCGACTTGAGCAGATGCAGGGTGTCATCCCGGATTCGGTCCCTTAGCCGGGAATCAAGGCTCGAAAAGGGCTCGTCGAGCAGCATCAAGTGGGGTTCCGGGGCCAGCGCCCTGGCCAGGGCCACACGCTGTTGCTGGCCACCCGACAGCATGTGCGGATAGGCATTCGCATAGTCGCCGATGCCCAATTTCTCCAGCACCGCATGGGCTCGGCGTTTTCGCTCCCTCGGGGGCTCTCGTTTCAGGCCGAAGGTCACGTTTTCCAGCACCGATAGATGCGGAAACAGCGCCGAGTCCTGAAAGGCCAGACCGACATTGCGTTTCTCGGGCGGCAGCTGCCGCCCGAGCGGCACCACCGCACGCTCGCCATCGAGTGTGACGTGTCCTTTCTGAAGCACCTCGAGTCCGGCAGCGATACGCAGCAGCGTCGTCTTGCCGCACCCGGAAGGCCCGAGCAGACAGACCAGTTCCCCGGGGGCCACATCCAGATCGACTCCCCTTACGGCATCGAGACGACCGAAGGCGTGGTGAACACCCTCCATCGACAGCACTCGTGGCTGAGAGGAGGCGGTGCTTCTGGTGTCCAGGGAAGGGATTTTGCAGATCATTGGATAGCGACAACCGATTGTGCTGAGGTGTGAGTCCATCATAACCGAAGCACCCTATAAATACGTTTGCAATTGACTCGCATTCGATTTCCGCCCTCAGGATCCTGACGTTTCGACCGGTTCGGGACGCGAGAAAAGGACTTTACTCCTCCCAAGGGGCGCTATTAAATAGAAAATACTTAATGCGACGTATTATCATTAAGGTTAGCAGCCATCCCAGAGCACCAACAGGAGTCCACGATGAACAGATATCGCCGTCTTGCCGTTCCCTTCGCCATGTTGGTGGCGGGCTCGGCGTTTTCCGCCGGCGCCATTGCCGATGAGGTCAATCTCTACTCCGCCCGTCACTATGACTCCGACGCGCGCCTTTATGAGGCCTTCACCGAACAGACAGGCATCGAGGTCAACCTCCTCGAAGGCGACTCCGATCAGTTGATCGAGCGCATCAAGCGCGAAGGGGTGGCGAGCCCGGCGGATGTGATGATGACCGTCGACGCCGGCCGCCTGTGGCGCGCCGAGCAGGATGGTATCTTCCAGAGCATCGAGTCCGAGGTGCTGGCCGAGCGACTGCCCGAGGCCATGCGTCATCCGGAAGGCAAATGGTTCGGCTTCAGCCAACGTGCCCGCGCCATCTTCTACAACCGGGACAACTTCGACCCCAGTCAGATCGACAGCTACGAAGACCTGGCCGACCCCGCTTTCGAGGGCCAGGTGTGCATTCGTTCCTCAAACAACATCTACAACCAGTCGCTTTTGGCCTCGATGATCGAGCACCACGGCGAAGAAGGCGCCGAGGCGTGGGCTCAGGGCGTGGTCGACAACATGGCACGCGACCCCGTGGGTGGAGACACCGACCAGATTCGAGGCGCCGCGAGCGGTGTCTGCGACCTGGCCGTCGCCAACCACTACTACTATGTCAGGCTGCTGAAGTCGGACGATGGGGCAGACCGCGAGGCGGCTCGCCAGGTCGGCATCCTCTTCCCCAACCAGGATGGGCGCGGCACTCATGTCAATGTCGGCGGTGCCGGCGTCGTCGACGGCGCTCCCAACAAGGAAAACGCCATTCGCTTCCTGGAATTCCTCTCCTCCGACGAGGCCCAGGAAATCTTCGCCTCCGGCAACAACGAGTTCCCGGTGGTGGAAGGCATCAAGAAGGACCCGATCCTCGAGTCCTGGGGCAACTTCAAGAAGGACGACCTCAACATCAGCATCCTCGGCGAGAACAACCCGGAAGCCGTGCGCATCTTCGATCGCGTCGGCTGGCGGTAAGCAATCACGCGAGAAGCTCGCGCAGCACTCTCGGCTCCTTCGATCAGGCCGGATAAGCCGACAGGCGCATCCGGCGTGCCCACCTCTCATGCCCGGTGCGCTATCGTTTACCGGGCCTGCATCGTGCTGAATCTGACAGAGCAGAAGGCCAGCAGCGGATGCCGCGGGCCTCGTCGTTCAAGGGGTGAAGGAAACTCAGTGGGCCTCGTCCCAGTTGGCACCGCTCTCGGCCTCGACGATCAGCGTCACGCTGAGTTCGGCGGCGGCCTGCATGCGTCTCTTTACCTCCTCGATGAAGCTGTCGACCCGGGCCTCGCGGACCTCGAAGACCAGCTCGTCGTGGACCTGCATCACCATCACCGCATCGAAATCCTCGCCGCCCAGCCAGTTGTCGACCTCGATCATGGCGCGCTTGATGATGTCTGCGGCTGTGCCCTGCATGGGGGCGTTGATCGCCGTGCGCTCTGCGCCCTGGCGACGGGCGCGGTTCTGAGAGCGGATCTCCGGCAGGTAGAGACGCCGGCCGAAGACCGTCTCGACATAGCCATCCTCGGCGGCCTGGGTGCGGATTCGCTCCATGTAGCGGGCCACGCCCGGGTAGCGGTCGAAGTAGCGGTCGATGTAGGTCTGAGCCTGGTGACGCTCGATGTGCAGTTGACGCCCGAGGCCCCAGGCGCTCATGCCGTAGATCAGTCCGAAGTTGATCGCCTTGGCGCTGCGCCGCTGGTCACCGGAAACCTTTTCCAGCGCTACGCCGAACACTTCGGCGGCGGTCGCCGAGTGGATATCGCGGCCCTCGGCGAAGGCTTCGAGCAGCCCCTTGTCGCCGGAGAGGTGCGCCATGATGCGCAGCTCGATCTGGGAGTAGTCGGCGGCGACGACGCGATAGCCGGGCCGGGCGATAAAGGCCTGGCGGATCTTGCGCCCCTCCTCGGTGCGAATCGGGATGTTCTGCAGGTTGGGGTCCGACGACGACAGCCGGCCGGTGGCGGTGACCGCCTGGTGATAGCTGGTATGCAGCCGGCCGGTGGCCTTGTTGACCAGCCGCGGCAGCTTGTCGGTGTAGGTGGACTTCAGCTTGGCCAGGCCACGGTGCTCCATGATCACCTTGGGCAGCGGATAGTCCAGCGCCAGCTCCTCGAGGACGGCCTCGGCGGTGGAAGGTGATCCCTTGGGGGTCTTCTTGATCACCGGGATCTTCTGTTCCTCGAAGAGGATCTGGCCGAGCTGCTTGGGCGAGCCCAAGTTGAACTCGCGTCCGGCGAGCTCATGCGCCTTGGCCTCCAACTCGCGGATGCGAGTCTCCAGCTCACGGCTCTGAGTGTGCAGTCGCTCGGGGTCCAGAGCCACCCCGGCACGTTCCATGCGCGAGAGCACCGGGATCAGCGGTAGCTCGAGGGTCTCGAGAACCTCGTCCAGGCGCCCCTCCGCCGCGACACGGGGGCGCAGCTCCTGGTGCAGGCGCAGAGTGATATCGACATCCTCGCAGGCGTAGGGCGAAGCCTGTTCAAGGGCGATCTGGTTGAAGGTGAGCTGCTTGGCGCCCTTGCCGGCGATATCCTTGAAGCTCACCGTCTTTTCCCCCAGGTACTTGAGCGCCAGGGAGTCCATGTCGTGGCGGGTCGCCGTGGAGTCGAGCACATAGGACTCCAGCATGGTGTCTTCCAGGGGTCCTGCAACCTCGATGCCCTGATTGCCCAGCACCGAGATGTCGTACTTGAGGTTCTGGCCAATCTTGGTCTTGCCTGTATCCTCCCAGAGCGGTCGCAGGGCCTCGAGTACGGTCTGACGATCGAGCTGGTCGGGCGCATCGAGATAATCATGGGCCAGCGGGATATAGCCTGCCTTGCCCGGTTCCAGCGACAGCCCCACCCCGACCACCTGTGCCTGCATATAGTCGAGGCTGGTGGTCTCCAGATCGAAGCAGAAGGCATCCGCCTCTTGCAGGCGCTCGAGCCAGGCATCGAAGTCGGCCTGTTTGAGAATGACATGGTCCTCTCTCGCGGCACTGGTACCCGGGGAATTCGAGTCGTCGTCAGGTGTCGCCTTGCCGCCTGCGACGTCGTCCTTGCCCTCGAGCAGCTCGGAGAGCCAGGCCCTGAACTCGAGCTCCTGGTAGAGATCGCGCAACGATTCGCGGTCGGGGTGGGCGATATTCAGGTCATCGAGCCCCACCGGCAGGTCGCAGTCGGTCTTGATAGTGGCGAGACGATAGGAGAGATACGCCTGGTCGCGGTTAGCCTCCAGCTTCTTCGGCATCGTCTTGGCACCGCGGAAGTCGAGGGACGCGACCTTCTCCAGATTATCGTAAAGGGCGTCGAGTCCCCCACCCATGCCCTGCAATAGGCCGAGCGCGGTCTTCTCGCCGATGCCCGGAACGCCGGGAATATTGTCAACCTTGTCACCCATCAAGGCCAGGAAGTCGATGATCAACGCGGGTGGCAGGCCGAACTTGGCCTTCACGCCAGGGACGTCCAGTGTCTCGTCCTTCATGGTGTTGACCAGCGTGATGTGCTCATTGACCAGTTGGGCCATGTCCTTGTCGCCGGTGGAGATCACGGCATCGCGGCCGGCCTCGGTGGCCTGAAGAGCCAGAGTGCCGATGACGTCGTCGGCCTCCACTCCCTCGATGCACAGCAGCGGCAGGCCCAGCGCCTTCACGCAGTCGTGCAGCGGCTGCACCTGGGAGCGCAGGTCATCGGGCATCGGCGGCCGGTGGGCCTTGTACTGCTCGAACAGCTCGTCGCGGAAGGTCTTGCCCGGGGCGTCGAAGACCACCGCCATGGGGCTGTCGGGATAGTCCTTGATCAGCCGCTTGAGCATATTGAGTACCCCTTTGATAGCCCCGGTCGGCTGTCCCCTCGACGTGGTCAGGGGCGGAAGGGCGTGGAAGGCGCGGTAGAGATAGGAAGAACCGTCGACGAGAACGATGGGCGTGTCGGCCATGTATCGGCATCCATGGAGGCGTGGTGAAAGATGATTTCGGTCATCCATGATACGCATTGCGCCGGCATTTTGCCGCGACGGCTAGGCCGGAGGTCCCCGGCGACATACACTGGAGGCACAGTCACTCCATCTGCCGCGACGCGGCCAGGAGGCCAACATGAACGCCCAACGCTCTCTTCCTGCCCTGCTGCTGGCACTAGGCCTGGCGCTCGCGGCCACCGGTCCGACCCTCGCGCAGTCCTCCTCGGACCTTGAGCCCGATATCACCATCCGCCAGGAGGAGGATCGTATCATCCGCGAATACCGTATCAACGGGGAACTCTATGCCATCGAGATCCGTCCCTCCGTTGGCCCCTCCTACTATCTCGTCGACGATGACGGCGACGGCGACTTCGAACGACAGTCGGGTGATCGCATCGCCGTTCCCCGGTGGGTGCTGAAGACATTCTGAGCCCTCGGCCGCCCTGCCTCCGGGTTCCGGCCACGGCAGATCCACCGCCGCGGCCGGGGTACGTGCATCGGAGTGTCAAGTCGCTACAATAGGCGGCTTGGCAATCCGGGTGAGAGACACATGGCCGTATTCACACCACTGAGCGACGCGCAGGTCGCAGAATTTCTCGAGGGCTTCGATGCCGGCTCGCTGATCTCCCTGGAAGGCGTTGCTGCCGGCACCGAGAACACTACCTTCTTCGTCACCACCGATCGCCGGGGACTGGTGCTGACCCTGTTCGAACAAGGGGAGCACGCTGAACTCCCCTTCTTCGTCGAGCTGCTGGACTACCTGGATGAGCACCGACTGCCGGTGGCTGGCCCGCTGCATGACCGTCATGGCATCGCCCTGCACAGCCTGGCCGGCAAGCCGTCGCTGCTCTTTCCACGCCTGCTGGGCAAGTACCCCAAGGCGCCCAACCTGGCCCAATGCCAGGCACTGGGGGATGCCCTGGGGCGGATGCACCGGGTGTCTCGGCATTTCCCGGGAAGCCGTCCGAATCCCCGTGACCTGCACTGGTTGCTGCCCATGCACCACAAGGTACTGGTCTACCTGTCCCCAGATGACCAGGCACTGATGAAGGATGAAGTGGAAAGTTACCAGGGTTTCTTCGGCGACGCCCCGGACCTTCCCTGTGGCGCCCTGCATGGTGACCTCTTCCGCGACAATACGCTTTTCGAGGGCGACGAGCTGCGCGGTATCATCGATTTCTACAATGGCTGTACCGGCGACCTGCTGTTCGATCTGGCCATCGTCATCAACGACTGGGCCACCGACGCGGATGGCAGTTTGGACGCCGAACGGCATGACACCCTGTTGCGCGCCTATCTGGCCCGCCGACCCTTGACCCCCGGGGAACGCGACGCCTGGCCGATGATGCTGCGGATGACCGCCCTGCGTTACTGGCTGTCACGACTCCTGGTGGTCTATGTGGATCCACCGGCCCACGACCTCACACCCCATGACCCCGAGCAGTTCCGGCGCATTCTGCTGGCGCGTATCGACCATGACACCCTTCCATTGCCCGAGGTCCGCACATGACGCTATCGAAGGGATGCCTCAACGGCCCGGCGCAACGCGCCAGGAGAACCTGGAACATCGATCAGTGGGGGAGCGGCTATTTCGATGTGGACGACAGTGGCCAGGCCCTGGTGCGTCCGCTGGGCAGCGACGATGAAGGCCCCGCCCTGCCGCTGCAGCCGCTGGTGAACAAGCTGCGCGCGGCGGGCCTGCGCTTGCCGGTACTGGTTCGGTTCACCGATATCCTCCACGACCGGGTCGAGCAACTCTGCGCCGCCTTCGATACCGCCATGGGCGAAGAACGCTACACGGGCGGCTATACCGCCGTCTATCCGATCAAGGTCAACCAGCAACGCCGGGTGGTGGAAGAGATCCTCGCCACTCAGGAACGTGGCAGCGGACGGGTGGGGCTGGAAGCAGGCAGCAAGCCCGAGCTGCTGGCCGTGATGGCGCTGTCCCGCGATGGCTCATCACTGATCGTCTGCAACGGTTACAAGGACCGTGAGTACGTGCGCCTGGCACTGATGGGCGAGAAGCTGGGGCACCGGGTCTACCTGGTCGTCGAAAAGCTCTCCGAGTTGCCGCTGATTCTCGAGGAGGCGGCAAGCATCGGAGTGGCCCCGCGTATCGGCCTGCGTGCCCGCCTGGCATCGGTAGGGCGCGGAAGATGGCAGAACACCGGCGGCGAGAAGTCCAAGTTCGGCCTCACCGCCAGCCAGATACTGGCCGTGGTCGACCAGCTGCGCGCGGCCGACGCCCTCGACAGCCTGCAACTGGTGCATTTCCATCTGGGCTCGCAGATCGCCAATATCCGCGATATCCAGAGTGGCCTGCGCGAGTGCGCGCGCTTCTATCAGAGCCTGGTATCGCTGGGTGCCCCCGTGGATACCGTGGACGTGGGCGGCGGACTCGGCATCGATTACGAAGGCACGCGCTCGCGCAGCTTCTGCTCGACCAACTATTCGATGCTCGAGTATGCCCGCAATGTGGTCTTCGCCTTCAACCAGGCCTGCAATGAACTGGAACTGCCTCCACCCCACCTGATCAGCGAGTCGGGGCGGGCCCTCACCGCCCATCACGCCGTACTGATCACCAATGTGATCGGAGAGGAAAGGGTGAGCGAAAACGCCCCCGAACGCCGGGTGGAAGGCGACCCCCAGGTCGACGAACTGTGGCGTGTTCACGACCTGCTGCATGATCAGGCGGAGCCCCGCGGCCTGGTCGAGGCCTGGCATGACTTGGCGCATGCCATGGGCGAATTGCACGAACGCTTCGTCATCGGCATGACCGACATCCAGGCCCGCGCCGAGGGCGAAGGGGTCTACTTCGCTGCCTGTGCCCGGTTGCGCCGGCGGCTGGATACCCGCAACCGTGCCCACAGAGAGATCGCCGACGAACTGGCCGAGAAGCTTGCCGACAAGCTCTTCGTGAACTTCTCGCTGTTCCAGTCGATTCCCGATGTCTGGGGGATTCAGCAGATATTCCCGGTGCTGCCGCTCTCGGGCCTCGACCGGGAGCCTCAGCGCCGTGGCGTGGTACAGGACATCACCTGCGACTCGGATGGCCGTATCGACGGCTATGTGGATGGCCAGGGCGTGGAGACGACCCTGCCGCTCCCGGAGTGGCGAGAGGGTGAAGAAAAATTATTGGGGTTCTTTCTGGTCGGTGCCTATCAGGAAATCTTGGGGGACCTGCACAATCTCTTCGGGGACACCGACTCGGTGGATGTCGCCCTGAACGAAGAGGGCCACTGGTCACTGAGTCACCATCAGCAGGGCGACCGGGTGGCCGACGTGCTTGGCTATGTGAATTTCGATGCCGGGGTACTGCTCAGCAACCTGGCGGACCAGTTGGAGAAGAGCGACCTGGACGAGGTACGTCAACAGGAGTTTCTCGATGACCTCTCGGCGGGACTCGAAGGCTATACCTACCTGGAGTA
>NZ_JBDNGD010000378.1:0-1838 GCF_041689495.1 Halomonas sp.
GGCGCTTGATACTCACAACAAAAAGCCAAGATAGGCGGCCATCAGCGGTTCGCCGGCGAGCAGGGCGATGAGGCCGGCCATCACCAGGAAAGGGCCGAAGGGCATGGGCAGGCCACGCAGGCGCGGGATGGCGACCTGCATGGCAATCCCCACGATGGCGCCGACGCCCGCGGAGAGAATCAGTACCAGGGGCAGGCTCTGCCAGCCCAGCCAGGCGCCCAGGGCCGCCAGCAGCTTGAAGTCGCCGTAGCCCATGCCTTCCTTGCCGGTTACCAGCTTGAACAGCCAGTAGAAGCCCCACAGCACCAGATAGCCGGCCATGGCGCCGATCATCGCGTCGCCGAGCCGCAGCGGCTGGAACAACAGCTGATAGAGCAACCCGGCCCAGAGCAGCGGCAGGGTGAGAATGTCCGGCAGCAGCTGGGTGCGAAAGTCGATCACCGCCATGGCCAGCAGCGCCAGGCAGGCGCCGAACACGAACAACCCCGGCCAGCCGGGGCCGGCCGGGGCCGAACAGGTAATGACCACGACCACCGCCAGCCCGCCGCCGGCCAGCTCCACCAGAGGGTACTGGGGACTGATGGGCGCCTCGCAACTGGCGCAGCGCCCACGCCGCTTGAACCAGCCCAGCACGGGGATGTTGTCATGCCAGGCGATGGGCGCCTCGCAGTTGGGACAGAGCGAACGGGGGGTCACCAGGTTGAAGCGGGGTTGCTCTTCTTCGGGTAGTTCCAGCGCCTCCCGTGCCTCGGCCCGCCAGCCCAGCATCAGCATCACCGGCAATCGCACGATCACCACATTGAGAAAGCTGCCCATACAGAGGCCGATGAAGGCGACCAGCGGCAAGAGCAGGAAGGCGGGAAGGTCAAGCATGGGGATTTCCTTCAGCAACTCATGCCAATATGCTGCCCATCGGGCAATTCGACATCAATGGTCAACTTGCCACCCATGGCTTCGATATACCGTTTCAGGGTGGACAATTTGATCTCGGTACCCCGGTGTTCCAGATTGGCAATCGAGGGTTGCGAAATGCCCATCAGACTTGCCAGCTCTAGCTGGGACAGTTCAAGTTGCTCGCGAAGCCTGGCGAGACGCCACTCGAAAATCTCCTGCTCGGCTTGCGTTCTGGCGGCTTCAACGACGTCAGGCTTTACTTGCTTGACGAGTGACGATAATGGCTTTGCCATGGTTATGCCTCCGAATTCAGGCTTGCCAGATGTTCAAGGAACTCTCGTTCAGCGATCGGTATCAGGGTCTGATAGAAGCGTTTGTTCCCGGTCTTGTCACCACCACACAGCATGACCGCTTGGCGTGTCGGATCGAAGGCAAAAAGGATACGATAAGGCCGGCCTCGGTATTGAACCTCGTGTGGTTATCTCCCATTTTTAGCCCCGCGAGGCACTTATCCTCCATTCGCCTCATCGGGGCCCTTCGCGACCAGTGAGCGCAAGGGAACCACCCGCGCGAGGGTCTCCCGGTCGGTGTGTTCCGCTTCCCAGACATCCACCGCCGTCTGCAGGTTGAGCCAACTCGCCACCGACGTATCGGTGGCTTTTGCCAGGCGCTGAGCAAGCTCCCTGGAACAAGCGACTCGGCCATTGGTAAAGGCGGAAAGGTGCTTGCGAGACAGGCCCATGGCCCCGGCGGCTTGCGTCACACTCAGACCCAGGGGTTCCAGTACATCAAGCTTGAAGACGATGCCCGGGTGAGAAGGCTTGCGCTGTCGTTGGCGGGGCATGGTCCTCTCCTCTTCAGTGATATTGCTCATAATCCACGACAATGGCGTCCTGGCCATCGAAAGCAAATGTCAATTTCGGTGACGTCTTAGCTTTCATCCC
>NZ_JBDNGD010000379.1:0-7801 GCF_041689495.1 Halomonas sp.
CTGGAGTCACATCAACAAGAGGGGAATACGCATAATGAAAATGAAATTGAACAAGATCGCCCTGGGTATCACCGCATTCGGTCTGATGAGTGTGGCCGCATCGGCCAGCGCGGAAACGTGGCGCTTCGGTCTCGAGGAAATCGAGGGCAGCGTTCAGCATGGCTATGCGGAGGAGTTCAAGAAGCTGGTCGAGGAAAAAACCGACGGCGAGGTCACCGTTGAACTGCTTCCCTATGGTTCTTGGGGCTCGACGTACTCTGCCCTCTACGATGCTGTCCAGAGCGGCTCGATTCCCTTGGCCTTCGGCTCGGGCGCACTGGGCGGTACCGTGCCTGAAAGCCAGCTGCTCAGCTTGAACTTCGTCACGCCCGCGGATCAGCTGGAAACGGCCAAGGTGCTCAACTCGCCGGCGTTCCTCAAGAGCGACCCCTGGCAGGAGGCCTTCCGCGAACGGGGTCTGGTGCCGCTCGCCGAGCTGACCGAAGGCTATCAGGTGTGGACGACCAACAAGCCGATCGAAATACCCGCCGATATGGACGGCCTGCAGATCCGCGTCATGGACAACAGTCTGCTTCGTGAAGCGTACAAGGCCTATGGCGCCGCCCCCATCTCGATCGCCTACGGCGAGCTCTATAGCGCCCTGCAGCAGGGCCAGGCGGAAGGTAACATTCAGCCGGTGTTCGCCCACGAGGAAATGGGCTTCTATGAAGTCCAGGATTACATGATCTTCGCCAAGCAGGCGCAGTTCGTGGCCACGCTCATGGGCAATCTCGACTGGTACGAGGGCCTGGGTGATGAGCAGCAGGAAATGCTCGATGAGGTCACCGCCGAGCTTGTTGAAAAGGGCTACAATATTCAGGACGAGTTCAACTCCACGCGTCTGGACACCATCAAGGAAAAAAGCGACATTAAAATCATCGAGCTGACCGATGAGCAGCGCGAGAAGTTCCGCGAAATGGCCGAGCCTGTGCGCCAGACGTTCATCGACGATGTCGGCGAGCGCGGCGAGCAGGCGCTCGATATCCTGCTGGAGGAATTCGATACTGAGTGAGTCGTCCGCTAGCCGAAGCGCCTAGGCGCTTCGGCTATTCTGACGTGCCATAGACCTAGCAGTAACAGAAAGAATCACGTGAAATAGAAAATGAGACCGGGTGGTCAAGCAGTCAGCGCTGCGAAACCACCCGGTTTTTTTATCGCAGAGCAGCGTGAATAGTAAGGCTGAAAACGTCTTGTCGGAGGGCTCCGGTCGGGGCGTCTACAGGGATGGGTGCCACCGCACCGGTCTTCGTAGGAGGCCAAAGGCCTCCCCGCAGCACCACCTGTCCTGGGTAACACCTCAATTACTCCTTAGCGAGGGCAACAGCAGTGAAATCTCGGGGAACAGGATAAGGATGAAGGTGGCCAGCACCATGATCGCAATGAACGGCGGCGTGCCGCGTATCACGTCCATATAGGGCCGGCGGAAGACGGCAATAGCGGTGAAGATATCGCAGCCAAAGGGCGGGGTTGCCGAGCCGATGGCCGCTTGGAGGGTAACGATGACGCCGACATGTATCGGATCCAGGCCTGTCGACATGACCAGCGGCTTGAAGATCGGCACCAGGATCAGAATGACGACGATCGGGTCGACGAACATGCAGCCGATGAAGAAGGCGGCGGCGATCAGCATCAGCGCCAGTATCTGACTATCGCCAATGCCCTCGATCAGCGGGCCAAGTAGTTGCTCGGGAACGCCGGCTGTACCCAGGGTTTGCGAAAACGCGGCGCCTATTGCCACGAGGATGAAGACGACGGCGGTAATCATGCCGGTCGACAGCGCCAAGCCGCCGAGATCGCGAATGGATACCTGGCGGTAAATCACCATCTCGAGGATAAGCGCATAGGCCACGGCAACGGCGGAGGCCTCGACCGCGCTGAAGAAGCCGCCGTAGATACCGCCGACGACCAGCACCGGAAAGCCAAGAGGCAGGATGACCTTCCGGATGGCTTTTGCGCGCTCTTTCCAGGACGCGCGCGGCTCCGGCTCGATGCCCTTGAGACGCGCATCGATGTAGCAGTAGGCCGCGAACATCAGCAGAATCATAAGGCCGGGCAGGATGCCAGCGAGGAAGAGATCGCCGATTGAGGTCTTCATCACCACGCCATAGATGATGAAGCCGATGCTGGGGGGGATCAGCAGGGCGATATCGCTGGCGTTGATGATCAGGGCCAGGGTGAAGTGATCGGTGTAGCCCTTGGCCAGAAGGCGAGGGCGCATCGGCCCGCCTATGGCCACCACCGTAGCCTGTGTGGAGCCGGAAACGGCGCCAAACAGTGCGCATGACGCGACCGTCGTGATGGGTAGCCCACCGCGGATATGTCGAGTAAAGGTATCGACCACATCCAGAAGACGGTTGGCCGTATGCCCCTTGGTCAGGATGTCGGCGGCGAAGATGAACATCGGCACGGCGGCGAGTACCCAGCTACCCACGCCGTTGATCATCCAACTCACGGCCTGGTCGGGGCCGAAGAAGGTCATGCCGGTGAACATCATGTACAGCGTGCCCGCGGCCAGCGGCACCATCATCGGAAACCCGAGAAGCAGCAGCACGAGCATTATAATACCTAGCCAAGCCAGCATGCGGTTATCCTCAGTGTTGTTGTTGGTTTGTCGTTAATCGTTGTGTGCGATCCTGAGGCTCGCATCAGGATCGATTGGCGGGTCCTGTCCATTGGTTTTTAACCATCCGTTGGCACATCGGAAAATTCTTCTTTTTCTCGGAAGGTGCGGTAAATATCCTCGCTTATCAGGTTGCGAACGGCTGTCATTACGTATTGGATGCCCGCGAGGCTAAAGCCGATGGGCAGTGCCGTATACACCATCCACATGGGGATGTGCAGCGAGGAGCTGGTGCGCCCATGATCGTGGAGGAACAAGACGTAGCCGATAGACTTGTAGGCGAAATAGAACATCAGGATGGCCGTGCCAATACAGATGAAGATCAGCAAGGCCTTACGGAGTCGGCCGCTGAGCTGCTCATAGATCGCGGACATGCTGATGTGGCGAGCGTGCCGTGCCGCATAGCTGACTCCCACAAACGTGATCACCACGATAAGCATCTCGGTGACCTCATAGGTTCCGGGGATGCCTTGATGAAAGATCAAGTTGCCGACCACGTGGGTGCTCATCAGAAGGGCCATGGCGAGGATGCTGCCTGCCATGATGGTCTTCTCTACCGCACCCATCCAGCAATCCAAAGTATTCAGGATGCCTAATAGACCGCGTGGGCGTTCGTCGCGCTTGTCGTCGGAGGGAGGGGATGATCGAGTCATGTTGCAAGCTTCCCATGTCGTGTCAGGGGTGGGCGAACCGATGCGGGTGAGCCTCGGGTCTGAGTGTCATCGACAGCATTGCTCATGTACCAAAGGTAGTCGTGTTTTTTGAAGTTACAGGCTTTGCGCCATCAGTGCCACATGTCACCAGGCAGCATCTCAGCGACCGGCGGAGGCGCGTCGTGTCAGGTGCTTTGCCAGCGACGTCAGCGAGCCGACTAGGGAGGCATTGAGCGGTGCAAGGTGCCGATACAGGCGAGCGTAGAGGTCGCCATCGGCTGGGTGCCAGGGACGCATGCCGTCTCCACGCTGTGTCAGAGCCTGCAGTCGAACCAGCGTTTCGTGCTCGGCTGCCAGCTCGGCGCGCTTGAGCCGCTCGCGCCAATCCGCCAGCGCCGATCCGGGGCGCGCGTGGGGTTTCAGCGCGCGGCGTCGGGCGCGTAAGGGGTAGGTTTGCCGGGCCTGATGGTCGCGGATCGGTGCCAGGGCCACGGTGACGCTTGCGGCCGGCGCCAAGCCGAGGTGATCGAGCCAGCCCAGCCAAAGCAGCTCGCAGACGTCGGCGCCGGCTCGGTCCTGCAGGTCGAGGCAGGCGCTGGCGACCGCCGGGTCGGCATACTGCGTCAAGGCGTAACGCCAGAGGGCATCGGGAATGCTCAAGGCGTAGGAAGATTGGGTAGAATCGTGGGTCATGACACGGTTGTCGTCCCGCTGGGCGGCAGCCTCACGCACTGCCGAGTGGAGCAAGCATGATCGCACTGCGCCAAGTTTCCCTGCAACGCGGTACCCAATCCCTGCTCGAGGGAGCAGACCTGACCCTGCATGCCGGTCACAAGGCGGGGATCGTCGGACCCAACGGGGCAGGCAAGTCGAGTCTCTTCAAGTTGCTGTTGAACGAACTGAGCCCGGACAAGGGTGAGGTCGAGATGAGCGGTGGCCAGCGCATCGCCCACATGGCCCAGGAGGTCGAGGCTCTGGATCGCGCCATTCTCGATTATGTACTCGATGGTGACCATGAGCTGCGCTACACGGAAAGGGCCCTGACGGCGGCAAGGGAGTCGGGCGATGCCCACCGCGAGGCCGAGTTGCATGGCAGCATCGAGGCCCTGGACGGCTACTCGGCCCCGGCTCGGGCGGCCCAGTTGCTGGTAGGGCTCGGCTTCGTCCAGTCCGACCTGGAGCGACCGCTCGCCGACTTCTCCGGGGGCTGGCGGATGCGGATCAACCTGGCCCGGACCCTCTTCATGCCCTCGGATCTGCTGCTTCTCGATGAACCGACCAACCATCTGGACCTGGATGCCCTGCTGTGGCTCGAGCAATGGCTGATCCGCTATCCCGGCACCCTGCTGCTGATCTCCCACGACCGTGATTTCCTCGATGCCGTCTGCGATCACATCGTGCATTTCGACCGCCGGACGCTGGCGCTCTATCGGGGCAACTATTCCACCTTCGAGCGAACCCGGGCCGAGAAGCTGGCCCTGCAGCAGGCCGAAGCGGCCAAGCAGCAGGCGAGGCGAGAGGAGATCGAGCGCTTCGTGGCACGCTTCCGCTACCAGGCCAACAAGGCCCGCCAGGCCCAGAGTCGCCTCAAGGTACTCGAGCGCATGGGCGATATCGCGGTGGCCCATGCCGACTCGCCCTTCCATTTCACCCTTCCGTCATCGGATAAGACCTCCCACCCACTTCTTGTGCTGGACGAGGCACGATTGGGGTATCGTGATGAGGCAGGCGGCGAGATCGCCCAGCTCGAGGAGGTCAAGGTGACCCTCTTGCCGGGGCAGCGGATCGGTCTGCTCGGTCCCAACGGCGCCGGCAAGTCAACCCTGATCAAGTCGCTCACCGGCGACCTGCCCCTCCTGGCCGGCAAGCGGGTGCCGGGTGAGCACCTGGCCATCGGCTACTTCGCCCAGCATCAGCTCGAGAGCCTGGACCTGGCGTCTACCCCCTTCCAGCACGTACAGCGACTGTCGCCCACCGCCGCTGATCTGGATATCCGCAAGTTCCTGGGGGGCTTCGGTTTCCACGGTGATGATGTCTTTTCCCAGGTGGGTCGTTTCTCCGGTGGCGAGAAGGCGCGGCTGGCACTTTCCCTGGTGGCCTGGCAGAAGCCCAACCTGCTGCTGCTCGACGAGCCCACCAACCACCTGGACCTGGAGATGCGTGAGGCCCTTACCGAGGCCCTCGCGAGTTTCGAGGGGACGGTGATCATCGTCTCCCACGATCGACACTTGTTGCGGGCCACCGTGGATGAGTTCTGGCGTGTGGCGGACCATCGGGTCGAGCCTTTCGACGGTGACCTGGACGATTACCGTGCCTGGCTCAAGGCACGGCTGGAGGGCGAGCGTCGTGTGGCGCGTGTCGACAAGGCCGAACGTCAGGCAACGACGGCCGCTGCACCCAGGAAGGATCGCAAGGCCGCCCGCAAGGCATCGGCTGATCGGCGCAAGAAGCTTCAGCCACTCAAACGCGACAGTGATCGTGCCGAGAAGGAAGTGGAAGAGGCCCAGGCGGCGATCGCCAAGCTGGAAGAGACCCTCGGAGAGGCCGACCTCTATACCGATGAGGCCCGCAAGGCCGAGCTGACCCGGCTCCTGGCCCGTCAGGCCGAACTCAAGTCGCGGCTCGACAAGAGGGAAGATGCCTGGCTGGCCGCCCAGGAGGCGCTGGAAAGCGCCGAGCGCCAAGCGTAAAGCACTCAGCTGCTCAGTGACGGTCGCTCGGCGCTATCAGCTCTCCAGCAGGAAGGTCACCGGCCCGTCGTTGATCAGCGCTACCTGCATATCGGCGCCGAAGTCCCCGCTGGCCACTCTGGGCCAGGCGGCCTGAGCCTTATGGAGCAGATAGTGAAAGAGACGCTCGCCCTCGGCGGGCGGGGCCGCGCTGGAGAAACTCGGCCGCATCCCCTTGCGGGTATCGGCCGCCAGGGTGAACTGGGGAACCAGCAAAAGGCCGCCTTCTACCTGCTGCAGGTCGAGGTTCATCTTGCCCTCGCCATCGCTGAATACGCGATAGTGCATCAGCCGGTGGAGCAGCCTGTCGGCCCGCGCCTCGTCGTCGCCCTTTTCCACGCCCACCAGGGCCAGCAGTCCCCGATCGATGGCGCCCCTTTCCCGGCCGTTCACTTCCACGCTGGCGCGCCTGACGCGCTGGATCAGGGCTTTCATTCGCCGCAACGCCTCCTGTTCTCTGGATCAGCCGGCAAGGTTAGCATGACGCCTAGGATCATCGGCCCAGCAGGGCGTCGCGGAAACCCGCATTCAAGGGTTCCTCGCCCAGCCAGATCCCGAACAGCGCGTTGGCCAGGGCCCGGTCCTCTCCCCGATAGAGCGTCTCGCGGACCTTGTCGCGGGTCGCCTCGGCGAAGTCCCCGGCCTCGATGGCGTGGAAGTACTCCAGCTCCAGGTGGCGAGGCACCGCGGTCTGTGGTGACGGCTGCGGGGTATCTGCGGCCTGGTAGTAGGCGCCGGCGCAGGCATCCCAGATCATGTACTCGAAGAGACCGTGACCGATCAGTGTGTAGATTCTGCCGTTGGCCTCGAACGAGGTGGGGAAGCGGGCGTCCTTGACCTTGACGCTGTCAGCGCTGACGGGCAGGGGAATGAACACTACCCACAACAGGCCGATGGCCCCGACGATTGGCTGGCGCATGAGGAACCTCTCGGGATGAGAGATGTTCTACGGACAGCACTATCCTGTAAAGGTTATGTATACCTGTAAAGGTTGTGTATGGAAACACTACCAGGCACGGCAGAGCATGAGATCGCAATGCGGCTCGGCCAGCAGGTGCTCGGTAATCTGGCTATGTCGACCCAGCTGGCCGCGGCTGCCCAGCGCCAGGAGGTCGGGTGGCTGGCGACGCAGGCGAGTCAACAGTACGTCGAGTGGGGCGCCCTGGGCCAGAACGAGTTCGAGCTCGGGAACATCCTCCAGTTCGCTCATCAGCTGCTCGGTCTCGCGCTCCGGCAGGGTGCGCAGGCGAGCCACTTCGCGGTCTCGCCAGCGGGCGAAGTCGCTGTCGGAACCCAGTTCCCGTTCACCGGGGATATCCCAGGCATGCAACAGGGTTAGGCGTGCCTCGGGAAAGCGCTTTAGGGTCTCGCGAAGGGTATGGCGGGAGGTCAACGAGAAGTCCATGGGGACCAGGATGTCCTGCCACTCCTGGGTTGCCAGGTGGCTTACCGAAAGCACCGGACATGGCGCGCTGCGAAGCACCCGGGCCAGGGTGGTGCCGGCGACCAGGTCCGGTTGGCCGCGCTTGCGATGGGCACCGAGGATGATCATGTCGACATCACGCTCATGCGCCTCACGGATGATTTCCGCGTAGGGAGAACCGGTGACCGTCTGGATCAGGGTCCGGGGTTCGGGGAGGGCGTAATCCTCTCGGATATCGGTGAGGATGGTCTTGATGTCGGCCACCACTGCCGCCTCGAGGTCCTGCAGGACGCGTTTGGGCAGGTAGGGGTC
This sequence comes from Halomonas sp., assembly GCF_041689495.1. GTDB lineage: Bacteria > Pseudomonadota > Gammaproteobacteria > Pseudomonadales > Halomonadaceae > Halomonas. The sequence continues at coordinate 7,777 of NZ_JBDNGD010000379.1, forward strand.
GAGGACATGGAGCACGTCGAGGCGC
>NZ_JBDNGD010000380.1:0-1831 GCF_041689495.1 Halomonas sp.
CAGCGTCGACGCGCTGCTGATCTTCGACGAGGTGCAGACCGGTGTGGGCCGCAGCGGCGCGTTCTTCGCCTACATGGAGTACGGCGTCACCCCGGATATTCTCACCAGCGCCAAGTCGCTGGGCGGCGGCTTCCCGGTAGGTGCCATGCTGACCACAGACCGCGTCGCCCAGGCCATGGCCGTCGGCACCCATGGCTCCACCTACGGCGGCAACGCCCTGGCCTCCGCCGTGGCGCTGGCGGCGGTCGAGTTCATCGACACCCCCGAGGTGCTGGCGGGCGTCAGGGCGCGTCACGATCGTTTCCGCGAGCATCTCGAGGCCATCAACCGCCAGCACGAGGTGTTCAGGGAGATCCGCGGCATGGGATTGCTGATCGGCGCCGAGATGGCCCCCGAGTATGAGGGACGGGCCAAGGAGATCCTGCCGCTGGCCATCGAGGAAGGGCTGATGGCGCTGATCGCAGGGCCCAATGTGCTGCGCATGGCGCCCTCGCTGGTGATTCCCCAGGCCGATATCGACGAGGGCATGGTGCGTCTGGAGCGCGCCGTGGCAAGGCTGGTGGCGGGACGGTGAGTCAGCGCGACTATTCCGACAACACCGGCAACGACGTTTCCTGCGAAGGCCATGCCATGCTGGTCGTACGTCCCGTCTGCTCGGCGGACCTGCCGGCCCTGGAACGCCTGGCGAGCAGCGCCTCGCCACGGCTGACCAACCTGCCGGCGCACCGTGACCGTCTGGAGGAGCGCATCGCGCGCTCCCGGCTGGCGTTTTCCCGCGAGGTGGAGTTTCCCGGCGACGAGCATTACACCTTCGTGCTCGAGGACCTGCAACGCGACGCGGTGGTGGGAACCGCCACCATCCGCGCCCAGGCGGGCTCGCGGGAAGCCTATTACACCTATCGTCAGGAGACGCTGATTCACGCCTCGCAACAGCTCAACGTGCGTCGTGAGGTGCCGACCCTGTCGCTGTCCCACGAGGTCTCCGAGGCGAGCCAGCTCTGTGCGTTCTCGCTGGACGCCCGCTACAAGGGCACCAGTGCCGAGAGCCTGCTGCGTCGTGCGCGGCTGATGTTCATCGCCCAGTACCCGGAGCGCTTCGCCGAGATCCTGGCCATGGCGTTTCCCGGCTACCTGGACGAAGAGGGCGAGTCGCCGTTCTGGGACAGCGTGGGGCGGCATTTCTTCGTGCGTGACTACCAGGAGATCAACTATCTGGCCGGGGTGCGCTCGAAGAGCTTCATCGCCGAGGTGATGCCGCAGTTCCCGCTCTATCTGGCACTGCTCACGCCCCAGGCGCGGGCCGCCATCGGCCGGGAGCATCCGGATCATGAGCAGGCCCTGGCCGAAATGCTCGGCGAAGGTTTCCTGCGCTCGCGCCACGTGGACATCTTCGATGCCGGACCGGTTGTCAAGGGCGAACGCGATCGGCTGGCGACCTTTCGACGGGCCGCCTGGCACCCGGTCCGCATTCGCCCGGCGCACACCCTGCCCGACGCCGAACCGGCCATGGTCGCCAACCAGCGCCTGGAGGATTTTCGCTGTGTGGTGGCCCGCTATGCCTTGTCGCCGACCGGCCAGCTGATGCTCTCGTCCGAGCATGCCTCGCGCCTGGGGGTCGAGGAGGGCCGTGCGGTACTGGCCTCGCCGCTGGCGCTGCCCGGGCTGGGAGAGGGTGGCGGCGATGAGCATGACCCGGGCTATGACGAGGGGGAGCTGTAATGCGCATTCGACCGATTGCCGAGGCCGACCTGGACGAGCTGCAGGCCCTGGCTCGTGAGACCGGCGTGGGCTTCACCTCGCTTCCCGACAACCGCGACTTCCTGGCGGCGCG
>NZ_JBDNGD010000381.1:0-35588 GCF_041689495.1 Halomonas sp.
GGATACCCCTCGTAGGGATCCATCAGTTGGATCTGATCGGGCGTTTCCAGTTCGAACAGCGCACCCTCTACCCTGTCTCCCGACACGGGGACGACGTTGGCATGGGCAATGCCCGCCACACGTGATGCCTTGTCGAAGCGCAGGGCATGATCGTGCAGTACGCCGGAAAGAGCACGGCGCGTCCTGCCGATCCGTGCCACAACACGCGCCAGATTCATGTTGCTGCCATAGGCAAAGTAAAAGGGCATGACGGAGCCACCTCTCCGGCTAATTTTCGGTAACCAGTCGATCGATTTCCTCGACGGACTGGATCAGCATGCGACGCTCGCTGCCAGCGATGCTTGCCTGAGCGAGATAGGCCCTCCACCGCTGGTGCCTACCTCACACTTGTCCGGCATCGACCCGCGCGCCTCCACCAGGGCATCGAGCCGAGGGATCAAGACGAAGCGCAGCCACTGTGGAAGTGCCATGGTATCCACACAAAACGGCGCCACACTGTCATAGGCGTCGGGCGGGGGTGGCTCCATGCGCCAGAGGTTGGCAGCCTCCATGGTCGTTTCCAGGTCGCGCAACGCGTCGTCGAGTGCCTCGTGGACGTTCATTTCTCCTCCTCTTCCAGCCTTGCACCATTATCCCCGTTGGTGCCCGCCGTTGGCCACACCCGGCGTCCCTGGGACAGCTTATACAAAGCTCACAGAAACACTGAATGTTCCTGTGGATAAACTCTGGAAATACCTCGGACAGCGAGACGTCATGGGCCATCACGACCGTCGATCAATCTTTGATCAGTCTCGCCCAGCAGACATGGCGGGGGTGGCTGACAGCACGGCGCTGCCAAGGTAGAGTGCAGGCTTCAAGAGCGGGAGACAGCATGCGACCGATCCACAGCCTTCATGATTTCTTCCTGCGCAGCGGGTCCGAGGTGCGCCTGTATCATCTTGGTCGAGGCGTCGAACCCTGCGCCCTGGACACCCTGGCGGCGTTCGAGGCAGGTCATCTCGCCTGGCCCTATCCATGGCGAGGGGAAGCTCGACTGGGGATGGTGTTTCGCCTCGCCAACTCTGCCGATCCGCTGATCTGGTTTCTCGCCCTGCCCCTCGATGAGTCGGGCCAGCTGGTGCCTGGCCCCAGGGACGCCTTCATCGAGCGACTCCTGACCACCCTGGGGCAGAGTGCTGAGGCCATGGCCAGTGAATCGGGCCCCAGGGTCGATAATCTGATGAAGGACAACCCCCTGACCTTCACGCCGAGCCTGCCCTTCCAGGCGGTCATGCATGCCCGTGCCACCCGTGACCTTGGGTTGCCCGCCAGTCAGCACCTCGAGCTGGTCGAAGCCTATCTCAGTGGCCAACAGCACGTCGACTGGCAGGCACTGGGCCTTCAGGGGGTGGCCGATTTCGTCGTGCGCCTCGACGACGACGCGAGCCGCTCACTGTCGCGGAACCTTGCCACCTTGCCCGACGAAGTACTGACCTCCCTGTGCTATTGTCTCGAGCATGTGGCCATCGACGATGCTCTCGCCCTCGCCTTGCGCCAGCGAGGAGAATACGCGGCCGCCAGAGGCGACATCGAGACCTTTTGTGCTTGTGTACGCAGCATGGCAGGCGCCTCGACGAAAGTCGCCGGCGCCTGGCTGGATACCCTGCTGGCGGATCCGAACGCCTGTGGTCCCGACCTCCTGGCGGCCGTCGCGGGGCGCGGCTGGAGACACCTGGAAGACGCCGATCGATTACCGCGCTTTCTCGACCGGCTCGCCGAGCAGCCCGATGTCGACTTCACGGTGCTGGCAAGGGACCTGGCCCTGATCCCCCGGCTGCGACTACCGGTGCTGATGACGCTGCGTGAAGCCGTTCCGGACAGCCTCATCGGACGTCGGCTGAGCGGACTTTCCAGATAAGCGTGAACACACGGGAGTGATTCGATGAAGGAACTACCCTTTCAAGCCAGGGCGGTCATCGGCCGTCGTGAGATGGTGACGCTTCCCGAGCTCGGCTTGACCCTATGCGCCAAGGTCGATACCGGTGCCCGAACCTCGGCCCTGCATGCCGAGGATATCGAATCCTATGAAGAGGACGATCACCTCTGGGTCAGCTTCACGACCCGCAGCGGCGGACCCGGAACACCCGCGCATGTCTACCGGGTGCATCTCCACGACCGCCGCAAGGTGCGCAGCTCCAATGGCCAGTCGGAATGGCGTTACGTGATACGCACCCCTCTGCATCTTGGCGAACTCGAGTATCCGGTCGAACTGAGCCTCACCGACCGACGCGAGATGCGCCATCCCATGCTGCTGGGGCGCCGCGCATTGCGCCGTCTGCTAGTGGCCCCCGGCGCCGCCTTCATGCACGGCGAACCCTGATTCCCCGATCACCGACCCGGAGTTCCGAATGCATATCGCGCTGTTGTCCCGCAACCGCAACCTCTACTCCACTCGGCGCCTGATCGAGGCGGCCGAGCAACGGGGCCACACGGCGCGAGTGGTCGACACGCTGCGCTGCTACATGAGCATTGCCTCGCATCACCCCTCGATCCACTACAAGGGCGCCGAACTCGAACCCTTCGACGCGGTGATTCCGCGCATCGGTTCCTCGATCACCTTCTACGGCTGCGCCGTGCTGAGACAGTTCGAAATGATGGGCATCTATGTCGTCAACGACAACGTGTCCATCACCCGTTCCCGTGACAAGCTGCGCTCGCTGCAGCTGCTCTCACGCAAGGGTCTGGGCCTGCCGATCACTGGCTTCGCCCACTCACCGGACGACATTCCCGACCTGATCACCATGGTCAGAGGCGCCCCCCTGGTCATCAAGCTGCTGGAGGGCACCCAGGGAATCGGAGTGGTCCTGGCCGAGACCAACCAGGCCGCCGAGAGCGTGATCCAGGCCTTCATGGGCTTGAAGGCCAATATCATGGTGCAGGAGTACATCAAGGAGGCCAAGGGTGCCGATATCCGCTGTCTGGTCATCGGCGACAAGGTCGTGGCCTCGATGAAGCGTCAGGCCGCCGAAGGCGAGTTCCGGTCCAACCTTCACCGCGGCGGCAGCGCCAGCGTGATTCGGATTACCCCGGAGGAACGCTCCACGGCCATTCGCGCCGCCAAGGCCATGGGGCTGCGGGTGGCCGGCGTCGACCTGCTACGCTCAAACCATGGTCCGGTCATCATGGAGGTCAATTCATCCCCCGGGCTGGAAGGCATCGAAGCGGCGACTGGCAAGGACATCGCCGGGCTGATCATCGAGCATGTCCAGAAGAATGCCGCGACGACACGCAAGGCACCCAACAAGCCCAAGGGCTGACGACTGAGGGATCTCAAAGGCCAGGGCCGGAAATGGGGCATTTTAGCGCATGGGGGTAGCAAAACGGCCTTCCCCCCTTCACAATCTGCGTCACCGGAGGAGGTGAACGCTCATGTTTCTCGACAATCGCCAGGTGGCGATGGACAGCGCCCTGGAGGCCCTGGCCGACAGTATCGACTATTTCCAGGACAACATGGAACGCCTGCGTCCCGACCTGCGCGATGCCCTCAAGCCCCAGTACGAGGCCCGTGCCAAGTCGATGCGGAAACTACAGGAACTGGCACGCAAGCATCTCAACCTGCTGCCCAGGGATGCCGATGTGGAACGCGATGACTACCTGTGGCTGTGGAGCCGTATCAAGAGCTTCGTCGGCAACGACAGCCAGGTTCTGATCGGCGAGTTGCTGGAACAGGAACGCGTCCTGATGCAGTCGCTTTCCACCCTCTTTACCCATCCGCTACCGGACCCCATCGAGCCGATCATCGAGGAGTGCTGGAAGGGCTGCCGGTCCCTGATCCGGGAACTCTATGAGCTCCAGAAGCAGAAGGAGCCTAGTTGAGGCAAGGTCCAGGGTGTCACCGGGGGCCACCGGGGGTATCCAACTGAATTTCCCAGCCCCGCGGGCTGATCTCCAGGGGTTCCAGGGGGCCGAGGAAATGCGGCTCACGCTTCCAGAGGTAAAGATCCCCCAGGGTCGCGACCCTCGCCAGCCATTCCCGTACCTTCAGACGCCAGACACCAGTGACAGGCCGTGCCGGCACCGCACAGCCCCTGACCTCTAGCCCCATGGCATCGGCGATGAAGATAGCCCTGGGCAAATGCCACGCCTGGGTAATCAATAGCGCCCGTTCAACGCCGAAGACATCCCGCGCCCTCACCAGGGTGTCGAAGGTGCTGAAACCGGCGTAGTCCAGCGTCATGTCCACATCGCGAACATGACGATCGCGCAGATCCCGCCACATGGTCACGGGTTCATTGTAGAAGCGGGTTCGGTTATCACCGGAGAGCAGCAGGTGTTCGACCCTGCCAAGCTGAATCAGTCTGGCGGCGGCGCTCATGCGAGCATCGAAGTGGGGATTGCTGACACCACTGCGGGTCCAATGCGAGGTGCCAAACACGATCCCCACCCGCTCGACACTGCACTGCGGCAAGTCGTGCTCGATGCGCGCCTGGGTCTTTCCCAGCACCCAGAGGTTGGCTCCCACGAACGACAGGGCCGCCAGGAGCAACACGCCTCCCAGCGACATCAGTACGACCCTGAAAGAATTCCAGAACCACGCCCGCATTCAGGCCCCCACCCGAGACTCAGAACATCCCGAGTTCCAATTTTGCCTCGTCGCTCATCATCTCACGGCTCCAGGGCGGATCGAAGACAATCTCGGTGTGAACCTTGCTTATCTGAGGAGCACCCAGGATCTTGTTGCGGGCATCGGCGGCAATCACGTCACCCATGCCGCATCCTGGTGCTGTCAGGGTCATGCGAATGGTGACGATACGCTCCCCGGAGATCAATCGTTCGATGCGACAGCCATAGACCAGGCCCAGATCGACGATGTTGACGGGGATCTCGGGATCAAAGCAGGTACGCATCTGATCCCAGACGAAATGCTCTATCTGCTCATCCGTGTCATCCTCTTGCAGGGTCGGTCGAGGGAGTGACTCCAGCCCCAACGCATCCAGATTGGACCCTTCGATCAGGTATAGGCGCCCTTCCAGCCCCACGCTGACCGAACTGCCCTTGGCCTGCATGACGCTGACGATACTGTCCTCATTGAGGACCACCGTCTTGCCGAAGGGAATGGAGATCGCCTCCACGTCTCGCTGCAGAGGCAGCGACTTCCCCTTTTCCAGGCGGGCAATCTGTTCGATATCGCTCATGGTTCTCCCTGACACCTCGGAACTCAACGCACCATGCCGATAACCCGATGAAGGGCATCGATAAAAATGTCGACCTCCTCCAGGGTATTGTAAGCGGCGAACGAGGCTCGGCAGGTGGCGTCCACACCGAACTGCGCCAGCAACGGCTGGGCACAGTGGTGGCCGGTACGGATCGCCACCCCGAGCTGGTCGATCAGCAGACCGATATCCTGGGAATGGGCGCCGTCGACGACAAAGGACAGCACTCCGGCCTTGTCAGGGGCCGTACCCAGGATGCGCAGGCCGTCGATCCGCGAAACCCCTGCCGTGGCATGCGCCAACAGCTGTCCCTCCCAGGCGCCGATGGCCTCGATTCCCGTACGCTCGACCCAGGCCAGGGCCTCGCCCAGAGCGATGACCTCGGCAATCGCCGGGGTCCCCGCCTCGAACTTGTGGGGAATGCCGGCAAAGGTGGTCGGTTCCTCGAAGGAAACGGTCTCGATCATCTCGCCGCCGCCCTGCCAGGGGGGCATCGCCTCGAGCAGGGACGCCTTGCCATACAAGACGCCGGCACCGGTGGGGCCATAGACCTTGTGACCGGAGAAGGCATAGAAGTCGGCGTCGATGACGCGCACGTCGATGGGCTGGTGAGGCGCCGCCTGGGCACCATCGACCAGGATCTTCGCCTCGGCATCATGGGCCATCGCCGCCATCTCGCGTACCGGATTGATGGTACCGAAGGCGTTGGACACATGGTTCACGGCCACCAGACGGGTGCGGTCGGTCAACAGCCCGCTATAAGCCGCCAGATCCAGGACTCCGCGGTCATCCACCGGAATCACCTTGATCAGGATACCCAGCTCACTGGCCAGCAACTGCCAGGGCACGATGTTGGAGTGGTGCTCCAGGCGCGATACCAGCACCTCGTCGCCTGCTACCAGATTCGCCCGCCCCCAGGCATTGGCGACCAGATTGATCGCCTCGGTGGTCCCGCGGGTAAAGACGATCTCGCGGGACTCGGAGGCGTTGAGAAAGCGCCGCACGCGCTCTCGGGTTTCCTCGAAGGCCGCCGTCGCCTCGTCGGCCAGGGTATGCAGTCCACGGTGGATGTTGGCGTTGTAGCGACCATAGTAGTCGTCGAAGACCTCGATCACCTGACGTGGCGTCTGGCTGGTCGCGGCATTGTCCAGATAGACCAGGGGCCTGCCGTGGATCTGACGCGAGAGGATCGGAAAATCGGCACGCACGGCCGCCACGTCCAGGCTGGGCAGCAGAGTAGTACGGGTGGCCAGTTCAGTCATGGCTTGCTCCTCGCCTCATTCATCACCCAGCGCCATGGCGGTTTCCACCAGGCCAGCCAGGTTGAAGCGCTCGGGCAGCTTGCCTGCCACGGCGAGTTCGATCCGCTCGGAGACGGCATCGAGCTCCACCTGCTCCATGACCTCACCGGCGAAGGCCAGGGTCAAGAGCCCCCGGGCGGTCTGCTTGTCGATACCGCGGGTCCGCAGGACGAAGACCGCCTCCTCGTCGAGTTGGCCGGTGGTGCTACCGTGGGAGCACTTGACGTCATCGGCATAGATCTCGAGTTCCGGCTTCGCATCGATCTCGGCGCGATCCGAGAGCAGGAGGTTGGCGTTGCTCTGGAAACCCTCGATCTTCTGGCTATCACGCTTGACGATGACCTTGCCGTTGAAGACGCCATGGGCACGGTCGTCGAGGATGCCCTTGTAGTTCTCTTTAGAGAAGGTGTGCGGGGCGTTATGGTTGACCAGGGTGTGATTATCGACATGCTGTCGACCCTGACCATAGAAGAGGCCGTTGAAGTTGGCCTCGGCCCCCTCGCCATTGAGGTCCGATACCAGGTCGGTGCGAACCAGTGCACCCCCCAGGTTGATGTTGAAGGAGGTGAAACGACTGTCGCGTCCCTGCTCCACCTGGATACTCGACACCTGAAGGTCGGAGAGCGGCAATTCCTGCAACTTGTAGTGGGTCAAGATAGTACCGCGGCCCAGAATGATTTCCTCCACCGAGTTGGTGAAGTTGGCGGCCGCCTCCTCACCCACATGGTGCTCGATGATCGTGGCCTCGCTACGATCACCGGCTTCGACCAGCACTCGGGGATGGCTCATCACCGGCGTCTCGTTGGCGCGTGACAGGAACTGCAGGAGGATCGGTTTATCGACCCGGGTGCCAGGTGCCAGGCGAACCACCGCACCCTCCTCCATGAAAGCCGTGTTGAGGGCCGAAAAGGGGGAGAAGTCCACGCCGGTGAGGCGACCGAGTGGCCCGCCCACCGCTTCGTGATTCTCGGCCAGTGCCCGGGAAAGCGGCAGGAGCTGAACCCCCTTGGGCAGATCGTCGATCTGCGACAGGGCCGCAGAGAAGACGCCATCGACGAAGGTCAGCCGATAGGCCTCCAGCGGCAGGGTCAGGGCTGCCGCACTGGCCTGGGAGAAGTCGGCATCGGTCGCCAGGGCGAAATCACCCCGCGCGATGGCGCGGACATCGGTGTACTTCCAGGCTTCGACGCGGCGGGTCGGGAAACCCAGTGCCTCGAAGCGGGCCGCCCCCGCCTGTCGCCGTGCGGCGATCCAGGTCGGCTCGGCCCCCTGGGAGGAGAGACGCTGGGCATTGCGCTCGTTGAGTCGAGCGAGAAAGCGCTGAACATCATCACTCATGCGGCAGATTCCTCCTGGACCCATTCGTAACCCCGAGCCTCCAGTTCCCTGGCGAGTTCGGCGTCGCCGCTCTTGGCGATGCGGCCATCGACCAGCACATGCACCTTGTCCGGCACCACGAAGTCCAGCAGGCGCTGGTAGTGGGTCACCAGAAGGATGGAACGGTCCTCGGCACGCAGGCTGTTGATGCCGTCGGCGACCACACGCATGGCGTCGATGTCCAGGCCGGAGTCGATCTCGTCGAGCATCGCGAGCTTGGGCTGCAGCACCAGGATCTGGAGGATCTCGTTACGCTTCTTCTCGCCACCGGAGAAGCCCTCGTTGACGGCGCGTTGCAGGAAGCTCGCATCCATCTTCATCTGGGCGAGGCGTTCCTTGATCAGTTTCATGAACTCCGGTGCCGGGATGTCATCTTCACCATGCGCGGCTCGCTGTGCGTTCAGCGCCGCCTTGAGCAGGTAGACGTTCTTCACCCCGGGAATCTCCACGGGATACTGGAAACCCAGCAGCATCCCCGCCTGGGCGCGCTCCTCTTTCTCCATTTCCAGCACATCCCGGCCTTCGAAGGTGATCGAGCCAGCGGTCACCTCATAGCCGTCCTTGCCGGCGATGACCGCGGACAGGGTGGACTTGCCGGCGCCGTTGGGGCCCATGATGGCGTGGACCTCACCCGGCTTGACGGTAAGACTGAGGCCCTTGAGGATTTCGATCCCCTCGGCCGTGACGTGCAGATCCTTGACTTCGAGCATCTTGATAACCTTCTGATCGCTAAGCCGCCACAGCAGCTCAGATGAATGAGTTCGTTTACAGCCGCACGGAAGGCACGGTGAGCGAGCGCAACCGCCTCTAGCCCACGGCGCCTTCCAGGGTGACGCCCAGCAGGGCCTCGGCTTCCACCGCGAATTCCATGGGCAGTTCCTGGAAGACATCCTTGCAGAAGCCGTTGACGATCATGCTGACCGCATCCTCCTCGGAGATACCGCGGCTCTGGCAGTAGAACAGCTGATCCTCGCCGATCTTGGAGGTGGTCGCCTCGTGCTCCACGGTAGCGGTACTGTTGCCGATCTCCTGGTAGGGAAAGGTATGGGCTCCACACTTGTCGCCCATCAGCAGCGAATCGCACTGGGTGAAGTTGCGCGCGCCCTTGGCTCGAGGGCCGACCTTGACCAGACCCCGGTAGGACTGGTTGGCGCGCCCGGCGGCGATCCCCTTGGAAACGATGTAGGACCGGGTTCCCTCACCGATGTGTATCATCTTGGTACCGGTATCGGCCTGCTGGCGGCCGTTGGTCACCGCTACGGAATAGAACTCGCCGATGCTGTCCTTGCCACGCAGCATGCAGGAAGGGTACTTCCAGGTAATGGCCGACCCTGTCTCGACCTGTGTCCAGCTGACGCGCGAGCGGTCGCCGCGGCAGTCACCGCGCTTGGTGACAAAGTTATAGATGCCACCCTTGCCGTCCTCGTCACCCGGATACCAGTTCTGGATCGTGGAGTACTTGATGTAGGCATCTTCCAGGGCCACCAGCTCGACCACGGCCGCATGCAACTGGTTCTCGTCACGCATCGGGGCCGTGCAGCCCTCGAGATAGGAGACCTGGGCCCGTTTCTCGCAGATGATCAGGGTCCGCTCGAACTGGCCGGTGTTGGCTTCGTTGATGCGGAAATAGGTGGACAACTCCATGGGGCAGGTGACGCCTTCCGGGACGAAAACGAAGGAGCCATCGGTGAACACCGCGGAATTCAATGCCGCAAAATAGTTGTCGCCCTGCGGCACCACGGTTCCCAGGTACTGCTTGATCAGGTCCGGGTAGTCGCGGATCGCCTCGGACATGGGGCAGAAGATCACGCCCGCCTCGTGCAGATTCTCCTTGAAGGTGGTAGTCACGGAGACGGAGTCGAAGACGACATCCACCGCCACGCCGGCCAGCGCCGCGCGCTCGTGCAGCGGAATGCCCAGCTTCTCGTAGGTCTCGAGCAGCTTGGGGTCCACCTCATCGAGGCTCTGGGGACCATCCTCGGGACGCTTGGGCGCACTGAAATAGGAGATCGCCTGGTAATCGATGGATGGATAGTCCAGGTGTGCCCAGGAGGGCGGCGTCATCTTGAGCCACTGATGGTAGGCCTTGAGGCGCCACTCGAGCATCCAGTCCGGTTCTCCTTTCTTCATGGATATGAACTCGATGGTGCTCTCGTCGAGACCCGGTGGAACCGTGTCGCTCTCGATGTCGGTCACGAAGCCTGCCTTGTACTCGCGACGGACCAGCTGTTCCATTTCCTCTGTTGCCATTTTCATTTTGCATCCCCTCCCGGGCGGTTGTGTCGGCGAGACTTGCTCGCGTCGTGATTCGATTACGTGGTCAGGCCGTATCGGCGGCCAGGCTCACGCTCTGAATGGGTAGCTGAACGGGCAGCTTGATGGGGGCCGTATCGGCCAGGTGCGCCAGGGTCACGCTGTCGAGCAGGGCACGGACGGCCAATGACACACGCTGCCAGTTGTCCGCGACGCTACAGGTGGCTGCCAGCTCGCAATCCCCCTCGGCCTGGCTGCATTCGGTCATGGCCACCGGACCCTCGATGGCCGAGATGATGTCAATGGCGGAGATTCGCGACGCCGGCCGTGACAGCGAATACCCTCCTTGGGCACCGCGACGTGACTCGAGAAGCCCCGCACGCACCAGCATCTTCAAGTTCTTGCTGACCGTGGGATGCGGGAGCTTCACGGCCTCCGCCAGTTCGGCGGCCGCGTGGGACTGCTCCGGGTGGCGCGCGATCTGTGCCATCACCACGGTGGCATAGTCGGTCAGTCGTGAAAGCTTCAGCATGTGGGACTCCTGATCGGCGTGAGTGGACTAGACACTCCCGCCAGTTGTATTGCGGACCACTTTAGTCCTGTATGAATTTGATGTAAAGCCCTGCCCCACACAAACTGACAGGATCACTGCACGATCGCCGCCGTTACCCGAAATAACGCTAATCATTCTCATCCACAGAAACAAAGAGATATGAGGCTCTGATAAGGTAGGCAGTAATGGTGGGCCATCGCCGAATCATCCCGAGGAGCCAAGACATGCACCACCCCCTCATCACCCTGGACGTGTTCAGCGACTACGTCTGCCCCTTCTGCTACCTGGAGGTCCCCGAGATAGAGGCGCTTGCGGCACGTTTCGGTGACCGCCTGGCCATCCGCTGGCGGGCCTTCGAGCTGCGTCCCGAGCCACAACCCACCCTCGACCCCGACGGCGACTACCTGCATGATATCTGGGCGCGGGCGGTCTACCCCATGGCGGCGGAACGCGGCATGACGCTTCACCTGCCGAGCATTCAGCCCCGCTCACGATTGGCCCATGAGGCCAGCGCCTGGGCCGATGACCTGGACAGGGTAGATCCCGGCAGCAGCGACAGACTGCGAACAGCGCTGTTTCGTGGATTCTTCGAGGAGAGCCTGGATCTCGCCGATCCGGAAGCCCTGACGCAACTCGCCGATGGCCTGGGACTGGACGCGAGCTCGCTTGGGCAAGCTCTGGAGGAAGGCCGCTACCGGAAGACGGTGTTGGAGGATCAGCGGGAGGCCATGCTGGCGGGCATCGGCGGCGTACCGGGCCTGCGCTTTTCCCTCGATGGCGAGCATGCCGGTGTTCTCGAAGGTGCCCAGCCGCGACGCCAACTCTACCTGGCAATCGAGCGGCTGCTGGATGTCATGCAATAAGCTGAGCCGATGCGCAGGTACCCACCATGTCGTCACAATTGATCACGATCTTCGGAGGTACCGGCTTCCTGGGCAACGTCCTCGCCCGCGAGCTCGTCGATGCCGGCCAGCGGGTGCGGATCGCCGTCCGGAACCCGGTCCTGCCCGGCTGGGTGGAGGATGACGATCGGATCGAGCTGGTCAGTGCCGACATCACCGACGCGACAAGCATCAATGCTGCCATCGTCGGTGCCGACAGTGTGGTCAATGCGGTGAGTCGCTATGTCGCCTCGCCTGAGCTGAGCGTCGAGGCCATCCATGTGGACGGCGCCGGACAACTGGCCCGACTGGTTCATCAAACCGGCATAGAGAAACTGGTACACATCTCCGGCATCGGCGCCACCATCGACTCGCCATCGGCCTATGTGTGTGTCCGTGCCAGGGGCGAAGACGCCGTCCTCGACGCCATGCCCAGGGCGACCATCGTCCGCTGCAGTGTCTTGTTCGGCCCGGGAGACAGCTTTCTTGCCACCCTGGCTTCTCTGACCCGACTGCCGGTAATCCCGCTGTTCGGCGACGGTGAAACCCGCCTGCAGCCGGTGCATGTGGTGGACGTGGCCAGGGCGTTGATCCGCCTGCTGGGCGAGCCAGTGACGAAGAGGCGATTCTTCGAACTGGGTGGGCCGGATATCATGACCTATCGGGACATCCTGTCGTTGGTGCTGGCCCATTACCAGGTCGAGCGGCCCATGGTCGCTGTACCCTTCCTCGCCTGGCGAACCCTGGCAGCCATGATCTCGTGGCTGCCCAGTCCGCCCTTGACCCGCGATCAGGTGATCCTCATGCAGAGCGAAAATCGGGTCGATGACCGAATGGGCACCTTTAATGACCTGGGCATCCGCCCCCGTGCGCTACGCGACAGCCTGCTGGAGTGTCTGGCACCTTCCAAGCCTTAGCACTTCTATTGACTCATCGTCAGAAGCGGCCCCAAGCGTCAATGCTGGGGACATGAAATCCCTTTCAATCATCGCCAGCCGACTCTTAGGCGAGCAGTTGGCTGGATAGCAACCTGACCCTGGGCGTCACTTGTTGGTGCGGCTCGAATGTCACACCTTCATCAGTTAATTCCGACTCGCACTTAATCGCTTGGGGCAAGGCGGGCAGTATCTGGGGCGCTCAGGCGCTGCGTGCGGTCGGCTCCGCTCGGATATGCAGGTGAACCGCACATGTGACCCGCAGCATGGAGGTCATATTCGCCACCTCACCCTTGGTTGCCAGTACTTCCTCATAGAGCTCGCTGATGAACTGCCCTGCCGACATCTGCTGGTCGCGAGCCAGTCCGTCAAGGATCTCCCAGAATTCATTCTCGAGGCGCACACTGGTGACGCAACCCTTGAGACGCAGTGACCGGGTGGTGCACTCATAACGGCCCGGGTCGGTAGATGCATAGACATGGCACATGGCGTTTTCTCCTTCAGCAGTTCAGGGCCAGGCTAGCCTGGTGCCAAAAAAAGCCAGAACTGCGGTGATGCTGAATGGCAGGGGCTGTTCTACGCCAGCTTCTCCTGACATTGCCCGTAGTCGCGACACAAGAGCATTAGACCATCGTCTCAGTAGTACCCCGCTATTACCCAATACACCTCACTTGGGCATAGTCTTGAAGGTGATATCCGGCACAGGACCGGATGGTGACAACAAGAACAGACAAGGCGCAGCAGACGATGGAACCGCTGTGTCATACACCCAGGAGAGATCAGTGATGAGCACATCCCCTATTTCCCGCCGCATCTTCCTCAAGGGAAGCGGTGGCGTCCTGGCAGGCACTCTGGCATTCGCCAGTGGCCCGATCGCCTTGCTGGCGCCTTCCAGAAGCTGGGCCATGTCCCTGGACACACTGAGTTCCCGCCAGGGCGAGGTGCTACTGACGGTAACTCGGCATATCTTCCCCCATGCCGAGCTCGAGGATGCGGTCTATGCCATGGTCGTCAAGAGTCTGGATCGCAAGGCCGTGAACGCAGACCTGCATCAGGTGCTGCATGACGGCGTCGTGGCCCTGGACGATGCCGCCGATGGCGACTGGGCGGCACTGGATGAGGCGCAACGCCTGGCGATTCTCGCTCCCATGGCGGGAACCCCCTTCTTCGAGGGCATTCGCGGCGATGCGGTGGTTTCCCTCTACGACAATCCCCTGGCCTATGCGCATTTCGGCTATGAAGGCGCGGAAGGTGACGGTGGCTACCTGACCAAGGGTTTCAATGACCTGACCTGGTTGCCCGACCCGCCCAAGCCGCAAGGCGGCTACCTGCCCTTCGAGGAGCCCGCGGTCTGATCCGCGCGGCCCCTCGTGAACGGATAGAACAACAACGACTTCGGAGACGCCAAGATGGCCATGACGGACAATCAGAAGACCTTCTCCCACGACGACGACCAAGTGGTCGTGGTGATCGGCTCAGGTGCCGGGGGTGGTACCCTGGCCAACGAACTTGCCCAGCAGGGCATCGACGTAGTGGTGCTGGAAGCCGGCGCCCTGCACACCACCGCGGATTTCCTCGCCGATGAGTGGGCCTCCTTTGGTCAGCTCGCCTGGCTGGATACTCGCACGACCTCAGGCAGCTTCCGCCTGGCACGGGATTTCCCCAATCTGCCGGCCTGGATTGTCAAGGCGGTCGGTGGTACCACCGTGCACTGGGCGGGAGCCAGCCTGCGCTTGCAGCCCCATGAGTTCCAGGCGCTGACGCATTATGGCGAAGTGGAAGGCGCCAACCTGCGGGACTGGCCGCTGAGTTACGATGACCTGGCACCTTATTATGATCGTGCCGAAACGCGTATGGGCGTCACCCGCACCAACGACATCAAGGGGCTGCCAGGTAACAATAATTTCAAGGTGATGTACAACGGCGCGAAGAACCTCGGCTATTCCTGTGACACCGGCCATATGGCGATCAATAGCGATCCCCGTGATGGCCGTGCCGCCTGCCAGCAGCGTGGCTTCTGTTTCCAAGGCTGCACGACCGGCGCCAAGTGGTCGACCCTCTACACCGAGCTGCCCGAGGGCATTGCCACGGGCCATCTGGAGCTGCGTCCCCAGTCCCATGTCGCGCGAATCGAGCATGACGAGGAGGGAAGAGCCTCGGGTGTCGTGTACTTCGATGCAGAGGGCAACGAACAGCGCCAGAAGGCACGACTGGTCGCGGTGGCGGGCAACTCCCTGGAGACGCCGCGCTTGCTTCTTAACTCGGCGAGCCCCATGTTCCCGGCAGGGCTGGCCAACGGTTCCGGCCAGGTAGGCCGTAACTACATGCGCCACATGACCGGCTCGATTTATGCCACCTTCGATGATCCAGTCCATATGTACCGAGGCACCACCATGGCTGGCATCATTGCCGATGAGGCACGGCATGATCCCTCCCGTGGCTTCGTGGGTGGCTACGAGATGGAAACCATCTCGCTGGGGCTTCCCTTCATGGCCGCCTTCCTCGATCCGGGTGCCTGGGGGCCGGAATTCACCAATGCCCTTGATCAGTACGACAACATGGCCGGCATGTGGTTGATAGGCGAGGATCTACCCCAGGAGACCAACCGTGTCACGCTCAACCCCGAGGTCACCGACCGCTTCGGTCTGCCGGTGGCCAACGTCCACTACGACGATCACCCCAACGACATCGCTATGCGGGAGCACGGCTTTCGTCAGGGCGCCGAGCTCTACCGCTCTGTCGGGGGCAAAGATATCTATGAGGTACCCCCCTATCCGTCGACTCATAACCTTGGCACCTGCCGGATGAGCGAGCACCCCGAGGACGGCGTCTGCAACGGCTATGGCCAGGCCCATGAGATCCGCAACTTGTTCATCTCGAATGGCCGCCAATTCACGACCTCCGCGTCGGAGAACCCTACGTTGACCATCGTCTCCCTGGCCATCCGCCAGGCTGAGCATATTGGCCAGTTAATGCAACGCGGAGACATTTAACCTTCCCAGGACGCGTCCGTGCTTCCCGGTCGCGTTCTGACCAGGCATGTTTTCAATCTCACGGAGCCCCCCATGAGTCACCAGGGTGAACAACATCAAGGCGTTCAGGCGCCCACCGGCGATTCCGATGGCTTTCGCCTCAACCACACCATGCTGCGAGTCAAGGATCCCCAGGCGTCCCTGGGTTTCTATAGTCGAGTATTCGGCATGAGCGTCGTGCGTCGTCTCGATTTCGAGGCGATGCAGTTCTCGCTCTATTTTCTCGCCAGGCTCGAGGAAACCGATATCCTGCCGGAGGATCCTGGCGAGCGTACCGTCTGGACCTTCAGCCAGCGCGGCGTGCTGGAACTGACCCACAACTGGGGCACCGAGGATCAACAGGGGCGGATCTACCATGACGGTAACGCCGAGCCCCAGGGCTTCGGGCACATCTGTTTCTCGGTGCCGGACCTGGAGGCGGCCGAGGCCTGGTTCGACGCCAACGAGGTCGAGTTCGTCAAGCGCTCCGATCAGGGCAAGATGAAGAACGTGGTCTTCATCAAGGATGTCGACGGCTACTGGATCGAAGTCGTGCAGGCCGACCGCTTGGCGTCCCTTGGCGACTAAAAGCGACACTGGCTGCTCACACGCCGGCAGGCAGTCGTGCACGGAGCATCAGGGCGAGCGATACATAGGCTCGTCCATAATCTGACGCTCTACCCCTGACGGCAAAGCCATGGCCGGGAGAGTCGGTGTTAAGGGTGGCTTGCATGAATAGAGCCATTCGACCCTTTCCGGGCAGGACCGGATCAGAGGGCCGTGGCCTTGGTTCTTGCCATGGTTTCCATCTCTCGACGCACGCGGACGGCCTGGCCTTCCATGGGTTCCACGTCATCCCAGGTCACCATCTGCCCAGCGGGTAGGGGCCTAGTGATCTTGACGCCATGGGCCAGGCCGATCGGCAGACCTCCCATGGCCAGGGAGTCCTCGGCACGAGCAAGGCGTCCCCAGACGGTATAGCCGCCCTCCCCGTCGAGTATGTCGCCTGGGGTCAGCGCCTTCTTGGTGACGGCCACGACATCGGAGACAAAGCCCGTCGGGGTGCCAGTAGGCTCACCGCGCAAGGCGGCATTCGCCACCGAGACGCCCAGTTCCAGGCCAATCAGGTGGGAGGGCCGATAAAGGGCCCCGTAGCGCCCTGAACGGTCGGTGGAGACCTGGTATTCGCGGAAACAGCGCCGGATATAGTCGGCACTCACACCGGTATCCTCAGCTGCCTCGAAGGTGACATAGACTCCCCAGCGCAGGTCGCCGACAACATGGCGGCCATCCCGTTCCTCGCTGGAGATCACCTCGACCATACCGGACTGCTCGAGGACGCCGCCATGCGCCGATGGTTTGAGGATATCGGCGAGATCCTGCACCCCTACGGGCGGAAACTGAAGGCCCTGGCTGGGGGCGAGCAGCCCGGCAGCATTGGAGATCGCCGCCATCTCGATGGACGACTTGGTTCCATCCAGGAAGGAATTGAACATCTGTGGATTCATCCCCCCCTTGGCCGCCTCCTCGGCGGTC
This sequence comes from Halomonas sp., assembly GCF_041689495.1. GTDB lineage: Bacteria > Pseudomonadota > Gammaproteobacteria > Pseudomonadales > Halomonadaceae > Halomonas. Next base: position 17,040 of record NZ_JBDNGD010000381.1, read on the forward strand.
AGGCCATAGTGGTCCCAGACGGTATCAGGCGTCGAGGCGGAATAGCCGGGCAGGTACTTGGTTCCCTTGCCGGCGGCCACCACGCGCAGTCCACAGGTACGGGCCCAGTCGATCATCTCGCAGACCAGCGCCGGCTGGTCGCCATAGGCCATGGAATAGACCAGGCCCGCCCGGTTGAACGCCTCGACCAGGTAGGCGCCGGCCAGTACATCGGCTTCGACGTTCACCATGATCATGTGACGGCCATGCTCGGCCGCCAGCAGGGCATGCCGGATGCCCGCCGCCGGGCTACCGGTAGAATCGATCACCACATCCAGGCCATCCGCCCGGATCAGTGCCTCGGCATCCTCGGTAAGGCAGGTCCTGCGGCTCCTCAAGGCGTCATCGAACGACCGGGTCACCACCGCCTCGGCATCCCACCCCGTATTGACCAGTGCCGCCCTGGCGCGATCAAGGGACAGATCGGCGATGCCCATCAAGTGCATGCCGGGTGTGTTGCGTACCTGGGCCAGAAACATGGAACCGAACTTGCCGGAACCGATCAGGCCCACGCGGATCGGTTTACCCTCGGACTCGCAGCGTAACAGCTTGCTATAGAGGCTCATCAGCCAACTCCCTATTTTTCCTTATGAAAGTCAACGCTTAGTCAGTGGGCAAACGCCCTTCCCGGGCAAGTCGACGCTTCACCCAGTGCCCATAGCACCAGCTCAGCAGAGTCTTGATCCCGGGCAATCCGATCACGCCCGCCATCGGCTTGAGGCGTGGCACCCGACGCATGAGCAGGATATAAGCATCCAGGCCATCCCGGATATGACCTTGTTCGTCTTCCACGTGCAGGGAAAGCAATGCCGCTCGGGGATCGATACTCTTCTCCCTCAAATGGGTCTCATGGGCGTTCACGTCCAGCCACTTCACGCCAGCAGCGGTCTGTCCCGCCCAGCGTTCGTAGCGCAAACGGTCCCGGCGGCAGCCAGGACAGGCGGCATCATAGTAGACCTTGAGAGTCGATAATTGGGCTATGGTGCCCTCCTTCCCGTGGACAGAAGTGCTTCGTTTCAATCGCGCTGGTAAGTCCCCACCAGACGGTTCATGCCGAGCAGGTGGGGTTCGACCTTGGTCAAGAGCTCGCCCAGGGAGAGTCCCTCAGGCAGCTCGGTGGCCTTGTCCAGTGCCAGCACCCAGAAATAGTACTGGTGAATCCCGTGGCCTTCCGGCGGCATGGGACCGCCATACCCGGTCTTGCCGTAGTCATTGTTGCCCACGGTTCCGGCCGAGGTGCCTTCTTCCAGATTAGTGATATCGCCCGGCAGGTTGTAGAGCACCCAATGGACGAAGCCGTAGCGACCGTTCTGCACCAGGGGAGCATCCGGGTCATGGCATACCACCGCGAAGCCCTGTGTGCCCTCTGGCGCATCCCGCCAGGAGAGGGCGGGCGAGACGTTATCCCCTTCCGCACTGTACTTGGTGGGAATCGCGCCCTGTGGCCCGAAGGCCGAACTTTCCAGAGTCATCGTCGATAGTGCAAAGGCCATCTTGGTCTAGCTCCTGTTCATGTCGGTTGGGGGCATCGAAGACTTAGCCTCGGAGAAAGGCCACGAACTGTCAATCACAGAGTATCCGCCGATTTCCGCTGATGAACGGGAGCTAGTTGAGGCGTTCGAAGACGGTCGCCACCCCCTGGCCCATGCCGATGCACATGGTGGCCAGACCCAGGGTGGTGTTCCTCTGCTGCATGACATTGAGCAGGCTGGTGCAGATGCGTGCTCCCGAGCAGCCAAGGGGGTGGCCCAAGGCAATGGCGCCACCATGCAGGTTGACCTTGTCGTCCATGGCCTCGAGGAAGCCCAGGTCCTTGAGGACCGGCAGGCTCTGGGCGGCAAAGGCCTCGTTGAGTTCGACGGTCTGGATGTCATCAGGGGTCAATCCCGCCGTCTTGAGGGCCTTCCTCGAGGCCGGCACCGGACCATAGCCCATGATCGAGGCATCGCAACCGGCCACTCCGGTGGAGACCACCCGGGCAATGGGCTCGAGCCCCAGTGCCTGGGCACGCTCGTGGCTCATCACCGCGAGCCCCGCCGCCCCTGCGCAAAGTGCCGAGGAGGTCCCCGCCGTGATGGTGCCGTGACGCGGGTCGAATACCGGCTTGAGGTCGGCCATCGCCGCCAGGCTGGCATCGGCACGAATCACCTCGTCGTCAGAGACCATCACCCGAAACCCTCGAGCGTCATGGCCCTCGACACCGATGATCTCGTTGTCGAAGCCGCCCTTTTCCTTGGCGGCCTGGGCACGCTGGTGGGAACGCACGCCGAAGGCGTCCTGATCCTGGCGGGAGATGCCATGCATCCTGCCCAGCAACTCGGCGGTGAGCCCCATCATCATGGCCGCCTTGGCGACATGCTTGCTGGCGGCCGGGTTAACATCCACGCCATGGGTCATGGGCAGATGTTCCATGTGCTCCACGCCGCCGATCAGATAGACGTCTCCCATGCCGGCCTTGATGTTGGCCGTGGCGATATGCAGCGCACTCATCGAGGACCCGCACAGGCGATTGATGGTCTGGGCCGGGACACTACGCGGGATGCCGGTCAGGATCGCCGCATTGCGGGCGATATTCATGCCCTGCTCCAGGGTCTGGTTGGCACAGCCCCAGATCACATCATCGATCTCGGCCGGGTTGAGTCCCGGATTGCGCTCGAGCAGCGCCTGCATCACCGCAGCGGAAAGGGTCTCGGCACGCACGTGGCGAAAGGCGCCGTGCTTCGCCTTGGCCATGGCAGTGCGTACACCATCGACCACCACGACATCTCTGGGATTCAAGTTCATGACTCGCGACTCCTCTTCTTGATGGAGGTCAATGCCGGTCGACCGCAGAGTAGAAAGACTCATTTGCCTCGGCCATCCGCCGCAGGTTTTCGGTGGGGGCATAGAGCGGACCGAGCTCATCGGCGAGCCCCTCGGCCAGGTCGACGAAGGCCGCCAGGCCCATGGTATCGATATAGCGCAGGGCACCGCCGCGGAAGGGCGGAAAGCCGATACCATAGACCAGTGCCATGTCGGCTTCTGCCGGGGTCTCGACGATACCGTCCTCCAGGCAGCGCACGGCCTCCAGGCACAACGGCACCATCATACGGGAGATGATGGACTCGTCGGAGTATGTCTTGTGCGAAGTCACCACGCCCTTGACCAAATCGATGGCAGCCTCGTCGATGACCTTGACGGGCTTACCCTTCCTGTCTTCCTCGTAGGCATAGAAACCCCTGGTGTTCTTCTGGCCAAGGCGGTCGTTATCGACCATGACCTGGATCACCCCCTTGTTGCCGCCGACACCGCCCATGCGGTCGGGGTAAGCCTCGGCCATAACCTCGCCGGCGTGGACCGCCGTGTCCATGCCCACCACATCGAGAAGGTAAGCCGGACCCATGGGCCAACCGAAGGCCTCCATGACCTTGTCGACATGCCGGAAGTCCGCGCCCTGAGCCACCAGCCGGCTGAAGCCATCGAGATAGGGGAAGAGCACACGGTTGACCAGAAAACCCGGGCAATCCTTGACCACGATGGGTGTCTTGCCCATAACGCGAGCGTAGGCAACGGTGGTCGCCACGGCGGTGTCACCGGATGTTCCTCCGCGAATGACCTCCACCAGGGGCATGCGATGAACCGGATTGAAGAAGTGCATCCCGCAGAAGTTCTCCGGGCGCTTCAGGCTCTCGGCCAGGCGGGTAATGGAGATGGTCGAGGTGTTGGAGGTGAGGATGGTGTCCTCGCCCACCTGGCCTTCCACCTCACTGAGCGCGTTCTGCTTGATCCCGAGATTCTCGACCACCGCCTCGACCACCAGGTCCACATTGCCGAAATCCTCGTAGGAGAGCGTCGGGCGGATCTTGGTGAGCTTCTCGGCCATCCCCTCGCTGGAGAGCTTGCCACGCTCGACCTGCTTGGCGAACAGCTTGCGCGCCTCCTTCAGGCCGAGTTCGATGGCCTCGGCCTTGATATCCTTCATGAGGATCGGCGTGCCCTTGGACGCACTCTGGTAGGCGATGCCGCCGCCCATGATACCGGCCCCCAGCACGGCGGCTTGGCTCACGGGACGCGCCTGCTTTGCGTGATTGCCGGCCTTCTTCTTGACCACCTGATCATTGAGGAACAGGCCCACCAGGTGATAGCAGGTTTCGGTCATCGCCAGCCTGGCGAAGGCCGTGGTCTCGATGGCCTGGGCACGGCCACGCGCCTCGCCACTACCCTTCTGAATGACCTTGATGACCTCCACCGGTGCCGGATAATGCGGCCCGGCCTTGCCGGCCACATAGCCCTTGGCGGTCTCGAAGGCCATCATCTGCTCGATGGGATTGAGTCTGAGGGGACTCGATTTCTCGGCACGTCGGGTCCGATAATCCAGTTCACCGCGAATGGCGCGGGACAGGAGATCCAGGGCGGCCGCTTCGAGTTTCACCGCCGGTACCACGGCATCCACGGCATTCATTTCCAGAGCGGTATCCGCCGAATTCTCGGTTCCACCGGCGATCCACTCGATGGCGTTGTCGGCGCCGATGAGTCGCGGCAAACGGACGCATCCTCCCCATCCCGGCAGGAGGCCCAGCCTGGTCTCCGGCAGGCCAACCCGCGCCGACTCGGCCATTACTCTGAAGTCGGTGGCCAGCGCCAGTTCGAAACCGCCTCCCAGGGCGAGACCATTGATGGCGGTGCAAGTGGGAAAGGGCAGATCCTCGATGGCATTGAAGATGCCATGGGTTCGCTCGAGCATTTCCTCGATGTGCTGGCCACCCTTCTCGAAAAGGCCATGGAACTCGGTAATATCGGCCCCGACGATAAAGACGTCCTTGGCACTCCCGATCACCAGACCCTTCAGGCCTTTTTCGGACTGGATCGCCTTGACGGCGGCGTCCAGCTCACCAACCACCGCACTCGACAACTTGTTGATCGACTCGCCCGCCAGATCGAAGGTCAGTCGGGCGATACCCTCGCCGCCATCCACGATAACGTCTTCCACCTTGATGGCATTGCCTTGATAGATCATCCGCGAATCTCCACGATTTCATACGGGCGTTTAAATATTGGTCAGACTGGTGCAGCCCAACCGGGACGTCAAGCCCTCGAGCCCGCTCACAGCGTCGCTACCCGACGACTGACAACACCTGCCAACAGACGGTTAGCATCGCCTCTTCTTTATGATCAGGCCAGCCAGATCGCCATGAGTTCACACGGCTCGGCGTCAATCGTGAGCAGGCTTGCATTAAACCCTGGGTCTACGGACAATTCGGAGACGCCAATCGACTGCAGAGCGTCATGCATCAGAACATCGGTCTACAGCTATCCCGGGCCCCACGCCTATGGCGTGCCGTCATCGACCACCGCCTGGCCCCCCTGGGCCTGACGCAGACGCGCTGGATCACCCTCTACACCCTGTGGCGACTCGGTGACGGCCAGCCTCAGTGTGACCTGGCCCGCGCCATCGGCGTCGAAGCGCCCTCCCTGGTGCGTACCCTGGACCAGCTTGCCGATCAAGGACTGATCGAGCGCCAATCCTGTGACCAGGACCGTCGCACCAAGCGTGTCTTCCTCACGGAAGCGGCCTCTCCCCTGCTCGAAAAGATAGACGCCGTGGTCACCCAGGCCAGGGGCGAGATGCTCGCCGGGATCGGCGATGAGGACGTGGCGCAGCTCGCCAAGCTGCTATCGCGAATCGAGGAAAACGGTCTGGCCATTCAGGCACGTGAATCCAGCGACTGAGTCGAGGCTTCCTTCGTGTCTGCTGCCGGAAGGAGCAGTCACTTGCGGCCAGCCTGGAAATCGGCCCCGAGGCCGGGGTCATCGGGACGCCCCGCAAGCCCATCCCGCAACGCCTCGATGTCATCGAGATAGGTGGAGAAACGGGCGAAATCCTGTGATTCCCACCACCAGAGACTCAGGGCGTGGCGATTCGACTCGATCACCAGGGCATCCAGGGGCAGGCGCGATAACAACCGCTTGAGCCGTTCCTCGACGTCAAGGGGAAGCGGGCGGAGGGGTTCCTGACGCCAGCGCCACCCATGAGCCAGAGGCTTGAGCGTCTCGGCGGCGTGGGTATCGCGCACCAGCACGAAATCGGGCCCAGGCCGCTGCTGGGGGTAATGCCAACGATAAACCGGCATGGCGGTCTGCTCACCGTGCAGCGGGGGTTTTTCCAGCTTCACCGAGAGGCCGGTCTTCATGGCATCGCGGCGCAAGGCGGCCACCCGTTGCTGTTTCGGACTCGGCCGAATCCACATCACCGGCGATACCACCAGCATCAATACGAAGACGATGATCAGCCACTCCATGCTTCTCTCCCTGGGATTCGAGGCATATTTCTCGATGCCTTGATGCAAGTCGTTGTCTTGGTTCGTCAAGCGTCCTAGAGTGAAGGCATCGCCATCACCGATAAATGCCGTAACGGAGAACTCGAACCATGAGCCATGAATATCGTCACGTCCTGGTCGCCGTCGACCTGACCAAGGACTCCCACCGAGTACTGGAGCGGGCCGCGCAAATCGCCGAACGCAACAATGCCAAGCTGTCGATCATGCACACCCTGGAGCCACTCGGCTTTGCCTACGGCGGCGACATTCCCATGGATCTCACCAGCATCCAGGACCAGCTCGACGAACACGCCAAGCAGCGCCTGGCCGAGATCGCCGACCCCCTCGTCGCCATGGAAAACCAGCATGTCCTGGTGGGCATGCCCGATACCGAGATCCACCGCTTCGCCGAGGAACAGGGTGTCGATCTGATCGCTGTGGGGTCCCATGGCCGGCACGGCTTCGCCCTGCTGCTGGGTTCCACCTCTACCGGTGTCTTGCACGGTGCCCAGTGCGATGTGCTGGCCGTACGCGTCGGCAAGAAGGGCGAGAAAACCGAGGAGTAAGCCAGCGCGCCCGAGCGGCCAGCCGCTCGGTGCTCAGGTGTCGCCTGAGGCCATCGCCTCGAGCGCCATCCAACGCTCCATGGCGGCTTCTAGTTCGGCCTGTCGCTCGTTCAATGCCTCGATGGTCGCCGCCACCCGCTTGGCGTCCTGCTGATAGAAGGCGGGATCCCCCATCGCCTGCTCGAAGGCCGCAATCTCGGTTTCGAGTCGCTCGATCTCTTCCGGCAACCCATCGAGTTCTCGCTGCAATTTGTAGGAGAGCTTGACGGCCTTGCTGGCCGGCGACGGCCTGGATCCTCCCCCCTGGGCGTCTCCGGTCCGGCTTACCTCGGCTGTCGGCTCGACTTGCTGACGGGCCGCGCCTTCCCAAGGGGCCGGCGGAAGCCGGCCGCCCTGGCGGACCCAGTCGCTGTAGCCTCCCACATACTCCCGCACGCGCCCCTCGCCCTCGAAGGCCAGTACGCTGGTCACCACATTGTCCATGAAGGCGCGGTCGTGGGAGACCAGCAAGAGGGTGCCATCGAAGTCGAGCAACAACTCCTCGAGCAGTTCCAGGGTCTCGACGTCGAGATCATTGGTCGGCTCGTCGAGCACCAGCACATTGGCCGGCTGAGTGAAGAGTCGCGCCAGCAGCAGGCGGTTGGATTCTCCGCCTGACAGTGTCTTGACCGGTTGGCGAGCCCGCTCAGGGGTGAAAAGGAAGTCCTGCAGGTAGCTCATGACATGACGGTCACGTCCGCCCACACTGACCCTGTCACTGCCCTGGGCCACGTTGTCGTAAACCGTCTTTTCGAGCTCGAGACCGGCGCGCAACTGGTCAAAGTAGGCGACCTTGACGTTGGTGCCGAGTCTCACCGTTCCTTCGCTGGGCTCGATCTCGCCGAGCAGGATCTTGAGCAGGGTGGTCTTGCCCGCGCCGTTGCGTCCGACGAAGCCGATACGATCACCACGCTGGATCTCCAGATTCAGATTCCGGATCACCACCTCGTCACCGAAGCGGTGTGTCACCCCGGCCAGTTCCACCACCCGCTTGCCACTGCGTTCCCCGCTATCCACCGAGAGGTTGGCTCGACCCTGGCGTTCACGACGTTCGCTGCGCTCACGGCGCATCTGCTCCAGGGCACGGACGCGGCCCTCGTTGCGGGTCCGGCGGGCCTTGATACCCTGGCGGATCCAGGTTTCTTCCTGGGCCAGCTTCTTGTCGAATAGCGCATTCTCGCGCGACTCGACGTCGAGCTCATGGCTCTTCTGCTCCTGGTATTTCGCATAGTCGCCGGGATAGCGCCCCAGGCGTCCACGATCGAGTTCGAGGATCGATGTGGCCAGCCGCGACAGGAAGGTGCGGTCGTGGGTGATGAACAGTACCGCGCCGTTGAAGGCCAGCAACTGCTCCTCCAGCCAGGCGATGGTGTCGAGGTCCAGATGGTTGGTGGGTTCGTCCAGGAGCAGCAGGTCGGGCTCGGCGACCAGGGCGCGTGCCAGAGCCACGCGTCGGCGCCAGCCACCGGATAGGCCAGACATCTCGGCATCCGCCGGCAACCCCAGGCGAGTGAGCACGACATCGATGCGCTGGTGAAAGGACCAGCCGTCGATGGCCTCGATGCGTGTCTGCAAATCGGACATGCGGCGCATGTCCGGCTCTGCCTCGTTGATGAGGTGGTGGTAGTCCGAGAGCAATTCACCAGCCTCGGGCAGCCCCTTGGCCACCATGTCGAAGATAGTCTGGCCCGTGGCATCGGGCAGATCCTGAGCGAGCAGACCTATCTTAAGCCCGGGCGCTCGCCAGATGCTGCCACCGTCGGCCTGGATCTCCCCGGCCACCAACTTGAGCAGGGTCGACTTGCCGGTACCATTGCGTCCCACCAGAGCCAGGCGTTCACCCTTTTCAAGAACCAGGTCGGCACCATTGAGCAATACCTGGGTGCCATAGGCCAGATGCAGCTGTTCCAGACGTAACAGGGTCACGCAGATACCTCTCTTGATCGCGAAGGCGCCTAGTGTAACGCATGGCCGGCTCGTCGTGGCCCCGGTAGCGCGGACGCGGGTACAATGCATGCCGATTCCCTGAGGAGCTCGACCTTGGCCGACCACGATCAACGCTTCGACGACGTTCTGCCCGAGGCGCTTCGCTTCCGTTCGCCCGCCCCCCTGGTGGATATCGGGGCCAACCTGACTCACGCGAGCTTCGCCGGGGATTTCGATACGGTGCTCGCCCGCGCCAGGGCCGCCAATATCACTACCCTGATCCTCACCGGAACGGATCGCCAGCACGCCGAGGAGGCCGTGGCATTGGCACGCCGCCACCCCGGGCTTTTCGCCACAGCCGGGGTACATCCCCATGATGCCAGCCACTGGGATGGCGTCCTGGAACAGGCGATGCGTGACCTGCATCGACAGCCGGAAGTGGTCGCGGTGGGTGAATGCGGTCTCGACTTCAACCGCAACTTTTCGACGCCCGCCGACCAGGAACGCGCCTTCGAGGCCCAGCTCGCCCTCGCGGCGGAGAGCGGCAAGCCGCTGTTCCTCCACGAGCGGGATGCCGGCCAGCGCATGCGTGAGATGCTGCATGCCTGCCGCGACGACATCGGCGATGCCGTGGTGCACTGTTTCACCGCCGATCGCGATACCCTCTTTGGCTACCTGGACCTCGACCTGCATATCGGCCTGACCGGTTGGCTGTGCGACGAGCGGCGTGGCCATCACCTGCGTGACCTGGTCAAGGAGATACCGCTGGCGCATCTGATGGTGGAAACCGACTGCCCCTACCTGCTGCCGCGCAATTTACCTGCCAAACTCAAGGACAGACGACACGAGCCCGCACTACTGCCCTGGATCGTGAAAGAGATCGCCCATTGGCGAGGCATCGCGGAAGTCGAACTGGCCCAGGCCACCACGGATACCGCCAGACGCTTCTTCCATCTGGAGCCAACGACATGAACTCGAGCCCTGGAGGCGAGGAAAATCACCATGAGCGGCACTGAGACAAGCGAAATACCCGGCTTCATCGCCGTGGAAACCGGTGATGATGGCGGCCTGCCGCTGGCCATCGCCTGGTCACTGAGCGATGGGCGCATCAAGCAAACCCTGATCCAGCCCGATGACGACTGGCTGACCGAGGAATTGATCTCTCTGGGCGGGTACAGCCTGGAAGAGCTCTCGAGCCTGGGCGTCAGTCCCCTGGACGTGATCCGTGAGCTGGAGACCGACCACTTCAACGAGACGCTATTCACGGCGGGAATCAGCGATGACGAATCGGCGCTGTCACGCCTGTTCGACACCTATGGACTGGATCCCTTCGTCGAGCTGGCGCCTGCGGAATCCCTCTATGCGTCCCTGGCCCCCGGAGACTGGGCACGGGCAAGGGGAGAATTGTTCGGAATACTGGGCCTGGAGCCGTTGCGACCCGAACACGAGGTCGAGGTGATGCTGCACCTTCATCAACGCCTCAACGGCACCGACGAAGGCTAGTTTCCCGGGGTCCCGGGATTAGCCCACCAGGCGTCTGGCCCTCTCGAGAATTCCCGCCACCGAGGGCAGGGTCAAGGTGGCGGCACGGCCCAGGGCAATGAAGCTGTCCTGGGCAGTCAACCGATGCAGCCGATGACTCTGCAGCCCGCGCTCGACCATGGCGGTGATGACTTCCTCGCTCACCGACCCAGTGCGGCGGCACTCGTCCACCACCAGTATCTGCCGGCAATCGGCGACTCTTGCCAGAAGGGCATCGTGATCGATGGCAGTCAGCCAGCGCAGGTCGACGAGGCGCAGGGCGATGCCCTCGGCCTCCAACCTGACGGCGGCCTGGCGGGAGAGATAGGCCCCGTTGCCATAGCTGACGATCGCCAGATCCTTTCCCTCTCCCCACTGGCCGACCTCACCCACCGCCAGGCGGTACTCCACCCCCGGGTCGGCGAAACACCACTGCCGGTCTCCTTCCGCCAAGAGGTCCCTCGTGTGATAGAGCGCTATCGGCTCAAGGAAGACCACCAGGCGCTGCTCTTCATCGGCCAGGCGAACTGCTTCCTGCAGCAGTCCGACGGCGTCGGCACCATTGGAGGGACACGCCACCAGCAGCCCGGGGATGTCGCGCAGCACGGCGATGGCATTGTCGTTGTGGAAGTGACCACCAAACCCCTTCTGGTAACCCAATCCGGCAATGCGCACCACCATGGGGTTGGCGTACTGCGCATTGGAGAAGAAACTCAGGGTCGCCGCCTCGCCCCTTAACTGATCCTCGGCGTTGTGCAGGTAGGCCAGGAACTGGATCTCGAGGATCGGCACCAGGCCGTTCTGGGCCAGGCCGATGCCGAGCCCCAGGATGGTCTGCTCGTCGAGCAGAGTGTCGATGACCCGATGAGAACCGAACAGGGCCTGCAAGCGCTGGGTGACGCCATAGACACCCCCCTTGCGGCCGATGTCCTCTCCGGCCATCACCAGATGGGGATAGCGCTCCATCAGACGTTGCAACGCCCGATTGATGAGCTTGGCCATGGGCGTCGGCGTGGTGTCGATCTCACCCTGCCAAGGCCTTGCCTGTCCTCTCCTGTGGGGAGGCAGGAGGCTGGCCATGACCTGCTCGGCGGTCTCGAGTTTCGGCCGACGGATCGCTCTTTCGGCCAGTTCGGCCACTTCCTCGCCGATTGTCCGGTAACGTCCGGCGATCTCCTCGACAGTCAGCACATCATGGCGACGCAGCAGGCCGGCGCTGATCAGCAGTGGATCGCGAGCCTCGTCAGCCTCGATACGTTCTGCCGACAGATAGGCCTGCTGGGCGTCCGAGCCGGCATGGCCGAAGAGCCTCACACAACGCATGTGCAGGAAGACTGGCTGACGCCGACGGCGCGCCATCACCTCCGCTTGACGCGCCACACGCCAGGTATCCAGCAGATCCAGGCCATCGCAGGCGAGGTAATGAAACCCGGGGCGCGAGCGCATGCTGGCCTCGATCCAGCCTTGCGGGGTGGGCATCGAGACACCGATACCGTTGTCCTCGCAGACCATCACCAGAGGCATGGGCAGGCCCTGGAAAGCCGCCCAGCCCGCAGCGTTGATCGCCCCCTGGGCGGTGGAGTGGTTGAAGGACGCATCACCGAAGCTGCAGATCACCACGCTGTCTTCCGGCCAGCGTCCAGCGCTTCCCAGGCGACGTCGAAGGGAGAGGCCGTGGGCCGCGCCAACCGCCTTCGGGAGGTGAGAGGCGATGGTGCTGGTCTGCGGCGGGATGTTCAGGGAAACCGAACCCAGGACCTTGTGGCGGCCACCGGAGATCGGGTCCTCACTCGATGCCACGAGGCTCAGCAGCAGGTCCCAGAGTGGCGTCTGGTCTCCTGCCGCACGGCTGCGCTGGATCATGAAGGCGGCATCACGGTAGTGGAGAAAGGCGGGATCGGTCGAGCGCAGGGCCAGGGCGATGGCGGCATTGCCCTCATGGCCGGCACTGCCGATGGTGTAGAAGCCCTCGCCACGCGCCTGCAGACGCCGGGCCTGGAGGTCCAGATGGCGGCTCATCAGCTGTGACTCGAAGAGCTCGATCAGCCCATGAGGCTCGAGACCGACCTCAGAGAGGGACCAGAATGTGTCCGATGCCGGCCATTCATCCCCTTGCAGGGCGGCGAGGAAACGCACTTCCTGGGGAAGGGGGTCGACCGACATGACGGGCTCCAGCCAGGGCAGGTAAGCCCATCCTACCCCATGGCAAGGCGGGAGGCTCTCAACTCAGTCCGTCCGGCGGCCAGCGACTGGTCCAGATCGCGTCGATCCCGGTAGAAGGCCTTCAGAGTCGCGCGAAAGGCCGCGGCCCGCCTGGGTAACCCCACCTCCTCGAAGCGCGAGGCTCGTGCCTCGACCCGAGCACGGAAGGCATCACGATCGACCTCTCCCTCGCCACCCAGATTGTCGACGCTGACATGAAAATCGAGACCGCATGCACAGGAAAACAGTGACTCCAGGGCCTGCGGCGTCACTTCCACGGCCTCGAAATCATCCTGCTGGGCAGGATCACGACCGTCGGGCAGGTACCAATAGCCATAATCCTCGAGTCCACGACGGCGGGCACCCGCGATGCACCAGTGGCTGATCTCGTGCAAGGCACTGGCATAGAAGCCGTGGGCGAAGATTACCCGATGCCAGGGGCAGGCGTCGTCGGCCGGCAGGTAAAGAGGGTCAGCGTCGCCGCGCACCAGCCGGGTGTGGTAGGTATCGTCGAAAAGACCGTCGAAAAGCGCGATGACATCCTCGAGGCGATGGGACACGAATCCTCCCTTGATGATCGAATCGAAACGGACGTTGGGAACATTATAGGGCGAGCGACGGGCGAGGCGAAGCACGGCTGTCGCTGATAGACTGCTGGCTTTATGGGCAGACACGCCCCCGTTCGATCCAGCTGCATGGAGACTTGCCCTTGGCTCAGTTTGCCGCCGATCTTCTGGCTGCCAATCGCAAGGAGACGCGTCCTCTGCTGCGCCTGGCCCTGCCGATCTGCGGCGCGCAACTCGCCCAGGCGGGCATGAGTGTCGTGGACGTGATGATGACCGGCCGCCTGAGCGCCACCGATCTGGCGGCCGTCTCTGTGGGCTCCGGCCTGTGGCTGCCCTTGATGCTTTTCATGACCGGCACCCTCATGGGCCTCACACCCATCGTCGCCCAACTCCTGGGGGGCGGACGCCTCGGGCACATTCGCCCCAACGTCCACCAGGCCCTGTGGGTGTCCCTGGTGCTGGGCCTGCTTGCCGCCGGCTTGCTGTATTTCACCGTCATGCCGGTCTTCCGTCTGATGTCGGTACCCGACGAGGTTGCCATGCGCGCCGCGGCCTACCTGGCCGCCGTCGCCTTCGGCATGCCCGGGGTCGCCCTTTTCCAGGCCCTGAGGGCCTTCTCGGACGGCATGAACCATACGCGACCCTCATTATGGATCAGCCTGGTCGGGCTGTGCGTTAACATCCCCAGCAATTTCGTCCTGATCTATGGGGGTGATGGCCTGACGGGACTCCTCGGCGACTGGCTCCCCGACTGGATACAATCGCTGCCCGCACTGGGTGCATTCGGGTGTGGCATCGCCACGGCCCTCTCGATGTGGGTCATGGCCCTGGCCATGATCCTCTACACTCGCCGCAGCCCGGCCTATGGCGAGGTGGAACTCTGGCACAGCCCCGCGCCACCGAACTGGCGAATCATCGGCGAATTGCTGCATGTGGGCATACCCATCGGCGTGGCGATCTTCGTCGAGGTGACACTCTTCACCCTGATCGCGCTGTTCGTCGCCAGTCTTGGCGAGGTAACGGTGGCCGCCCACCAGATAGCCCTGAATTACACCTCCATCCTCTTCATGCTGCCGCTCTCCTTGAGCATGGCGCTGACCGTGAGGGTCGGCAACACCCTGGGGCAGGGTCGGCCCGACTTCGCTCGCCTGGTCGCCTGGAACGGCATTCTCATCAGTCTGGCCATTGCGGCCCTCAACAGCCTCCTGCTGTGGCTGACAGCGGAACCGGTCATCGCCCTCTACACCCATGATGCAGCGGTGCAACGCCTGACAAGGTCTCTGGTCATACTGGCTATGATCTTTCAGCTATCGGATTCGCTGCAGGTCAACATGGCCGGCGCCCTGCGCAGCTACAAGGATACCCGTGTCGTCATGCTGATCACTCTTGTCGCCTACTGGTTCGTGGGTCTGGGAGGCGGCCACTGGCTGGGTGTCCGCGGGCTATCGGGTATCATCGACCCCCTGGGTGTACACGGCTACTGGATCGGCTTGATCGCGGGGCTTTCTGCAGCGGCCCTGTTGCTGGGCTTACGACTGCGACGAATCGGCAAGGCGGTGATGGATGCTCAACGGACACTCCCGACGCCGTAACGGCAAGTGGCGATTCACGGCAGCTCTCAGCGTGGCGGTACTCGCCGGCTGTGGCAACGGCGGTGAGCTCGATGCGCTGCTCGTCGACTACCAGCGACACCTTGCCGAGTCCCTGGACCTCGAGGCTCCGACACCTCGGACGCCTGATAATATTGATGCCTTCCCGGCCCCCGATGAACGCCTGCTGGCGATTCCCGAGACTCGGGAAGGACTGCTCAACGTCTATGCCCTGCGCGACTGCCGGATCAGCCGACTGGTGGCACAACGCAACAATCAGCTGGGCCGAGTCGCCAGAGCCAGTCAACGCTGGCTGTACGAATTGAAGCTCTGGCATCGGCTCGATGCCTGTTGGCGCAGCGAGGTCCCACAGGAACTCTCCGAGGCCAATCGGCAGCGTCTGGCCACGCTGGTCGAGATGAAGACCGAGCAATTGCCGAGGGTCAGCTGGAATGCGCTTTTCGATTCCAGCGAGTGGGTCGGCAGCTTCTCGCGAGCCAGCTCGCCATTACCCCGGGATGAGATCGAGCCCAAGGAGGGCCAGTTGGCGGCTCTGGCGTATCTCCGCGACGTCACCCTGCATCAGTTCGACCCGGACTGGCAGCCCGATTCATCGACCCTGGAAGGCCATCTGCAGACGCTGCAGACCCGCCCCTATGCGGCAGAGCTGTTGCGGACCCTGCTGCTGGCCGAGCAACGTCTGTCGGAAGCATCAGCGCTTCTGGAACATGCCCTGATGGAAGCCGACCCCTGCCGTCGGTTGTCCTCACCCCTGAAAGCCCTTTATGAGGCCAGGGAGGCAGAAGACCTCGATGCCTGGCTGGCACAACTGGAGACGACCGCGCGAGGCTGGCTGGAGGCCGTCGACGGCCTACTCGAGGCACAGGTTGAAGGAACGACTGAAGTGGCAGACTACCGTCGACGCTGGCTTTCCTCGCAGTCACCCGATGCCGTCTTCTCTGCCTTCTCCTCCGCGAGGAAACGCCATGACATCTTGCGAGAGACTATGGTCTCAGAGTGTCGTTGATCTCGGGGACTTAACCTTGAGGGTGAGTCTGTGCTATTGGTTGTGAAACAGTGACGCCAAGCGCTAATGCCCGGCCACCAGGCCGATGCCGTGATCATGAAGCATGTGGAGGGACGTCATGGGTATCCCGCTGTCACCTCGTCCGGCCCAGATCATCGATCTGGAAGCCATGCGCCAGCGTCAACTCGCCAGGCGTCGTCTGATTCGTCTGTCCCCCGAACTGGATGGACTGGAAATGGTCTACCGGCTCTCTTCCAGCGCCGACACCCTCTACGGCATGCCCCTGCTGGCTTGGGGCCTGCGCGAGGATGGTGAGGTGGTCGGTCTGGTTCCCTGGATGGAAGCATTGACCGCCTGCCATTGTCTGGATGATGCGGAACATGGCAGCTTCGTCGGCTATCGTGATCCCGAGACAGAGGAACTCTTCGAGGTCGCCCCCGAGCACAAGGTGATGGAGCTCGAGCATGCAGCGGCCTATTTCGACTACGAAGACACCGACGAGACTACCCTGATCCAACAACTCCCGGAATCCCAGGGCACCCATGCCCTGTGCATGGACAAAGGGAGCGCTCCCTGGCAGCTCAAGCAGGTGTTCGGCTGGCGACTGTACAATGATGGCAAGGTCGAGGCACTGCTCGCCGACGAATCTCGCGTGGAATCCACACCCATCCTGCCCAGTGATCCTTGCCTGTATCCTGGGCATAGCCGGCACCGGGTGGTCTACTTCTTCCAGCGCCAGATCGCCAACCGGATCCGCCATGAGGACCCGGCCACCCTCGAGGCGTTGGCACTGATGGTGATGGCCGATGACGACGATGGTGGATCAACCGAGTAGGCGAACGGCACACTCACCCGACTTGACCCGCCCGATGCGTTACACCGGGCGGGTCAAGAACCGTTATCCCAGCCGAACGAAATATACGAAATATTCCCCATCCTCGATCTGCTGGATGAGTTTATGACCCAGAAAACTACAGAACTTGGGCACATCACGGGTCGTTGCCGGATCGGTGGCAATCACCTTGAGCACCTCGCCTGAGCGCATGTCACGCACCTTGTTGTGCATGAGCATGATCGGCTCGGGACAATACAACCCGGTGGTATCGAGTTCGACGGCATGATCCGGCAGACCGGCCCGCGAGTCGACGTCGGTATAATCAATCATCGAAGACCTCATCGTCGATAACAGGAATAGATAAACAGTCGGCTTGTACCCACCGACTGACAGCAAAGAACAGGAGTCACTGGATGATCAAGATCATTATCGAGCGCCGCATCATGCCCGGTCTCGAGGAGGAATACGAAGCCGCTGCCCGAGAAGCCATGCGAGAGTCCTTGACGGCCCGTGGCTTCATCGGTGGCGAGAGCCTCGTCGAGATGGGTCATGGGGACCGGCGCCTGATGATCACAAAGTGGCGCGACATGCGTGCCTGGAAGGAATGGTACACCAGCGAGCAGCGCAGTCGGGTCATGCAAAAGCTGCTACCACTGTTGACCGAGGATGAAAGCATCCGTATCTATGAACCGACCCGGTGACCCGCACGCCCCTACTCCTTGACTCTGACATGGACGGTGACTTCTTCACGGTCATGATAAAGCTGACGACACTGGATTTTCCCTTCGATCCCACCTTCCTGCAAGGCCTCCGCCAGCCTTCCCAGGCAAAGTGACACCTCCGGCCAGCGACGCTTCATCGGCAGCTTGAGGTTGAAGATGGCCTCGCGACACCAACGATTGACAAACCAGCGTTCTACCATGGACTCGACGCGAGATGGCTTGTCGACGATGTCACAGACCAGCCAGTCCAGACACATCGGGGGTTCCCAGACAAAACCATCTTCCTTCACGTGCTCGACCAGACCCGTCGCCATCAACTTCCGGTCCATGGGACCATTGTCGACGGCATAGACATTCATGCCCCGATTGACCAGTTGCCAGGTCCATCCCCCCGGTGCTGCACCCAGGTCAGCCGCTTGCATGCCCTCGGCTAGCCGGCTATCCCATGCCTCTTTCGGCACGAACTCATGCCATGCCTCCTCGAGCTTCAGAGTCGAGCGGCTCGGGGCGCCATGAGGAAAACGAAGACGACGAATGCCGCCGGAGAGATCACTCCGGTTACCGGGAAAACTCATGCCAATCTGCACCCTGTCCCCGGCACTCCACAGCAGGTGCAATCGACGCCTGCCCGCCTTCCGACGTAGTGCCTTGCGTTTCCTGAGCAGAGACTCGAGGGGCCGATCCAACGCCTTGATCAAGCCGGCCAGTGTCTTTGCCTCATTGGTATCAGGCGTTTCCTGCCAGAGCGAATCGAAGCTCCAGCCACTTTCCACGACCTGATCGACGATCGGCGACAGGCGATCCTCGCGAGAGAGCGACAGCGTCGGCAAGGCCACCAGGCTCTGCCGGGCGAAGACCAGGGAGGCAAGGGGCAAGACCCGATGCAAGACGTTCGCCGGCTCGCCGTCGGCCAACACGAAACGCAGAAATCCGGTATCCAACTCGAATCGGCTCTCCCCCTCCCGACCGAGATCGGCCACCTTGTCGGCAAGCTCGGCGGCAAGGTCCGGTTCGAAACCGGGACGACAGTAGAACAAGAGTTCAGTGGGGGTGATCATCACCCTTTTCTCCTTGATGAGGCCCCAGACGACGACACCCCCGAGCTCTCATGAACTCGGGGGTGTCTGAATAAGGTGCCTGACGATGACCTACTCTCGCATGGGGAAGCCCCACACTACCATCGGCGCTGAGCGGTTTCACTGCTGAGTTCGGCATGGATCA
>NZ_JBDNGD010000382.1:0-18532 GCF_041689495.1 Halomonas sp.
ATCGGACAAGCCCTGGCTCGGAGCGGTGACACCTACGGCATCCTGGCTCTAGTCCTGCCCTGGGGCCTATGGCTACTGAAGGAAGGACACAGGGCGGCCTTCTGGCATCTCACCGCCGGCCTGGTCGGCATTGCCCTGCTCAACACCCTCGGAAAGACGCTGATCGGGCGTGAGCGTCCCGACCTTCCCGCGCATCTCGTCGACTCCTTCGCCTATCCCAGTGCCCATGTGTCCGCCACCGTCGTGGTCGTGGGGCTGGCCGCGGCCTTCATCGGCCAGGAAGTCCCCCGTCACCGCGGGCACGGGGTCTACTGGGTCGCCATTCTGATGACGATGTTGATGGCCTCGTCGCGCCTGGTCATCGGGGTTCACTGGTTCAGTGACCTGGTCGGGGGTGCCCTGCTCGGCCTGGTGGTCTGCGCCCTGGTCCGTCTGTCCTGGCAAGAGTCTCACCGGGAGCCGTTGAGCCCCTGCCCTGCCGCATGGCTGGCCGGTGCCTCGCTGATCCTGGTCGCCGCGCGGCTGGTCTGGTTGCCACCTATCTAGCGCCTACCCCAGTGCCAGCCAGAGGCCCACGCCGACCATCAGCGACCCGGCGATGCGGTTGAGCAGGCGCACCTTGTCACGCTCACCGAGCAGGCGTCGCAGGGTACGACCGCCGGCGGCGTAGAGCAGCAGGCAGAGAAACTCGATAGTCAGGATCATGGCGACCAGAACCAGAAGCTGACCGACCATCCCCCGGGAGGCATCGAGAAAGGGGGGCAGCAGGGCCACGAAGAAGGCCCAGCCCTTGGGGTTGGCAATGGCCGTGACGAAGCCCTGGATGACCAGATGACGTCGCGAGGCCCTCGGCAAGGTGACGTCCCCTGCGGGAATGGCCATGCGTCCCCGGGAATGCCACATCATCACACCCAGGTAAGCGAGGTAGGCCCCGCCAACCCACTTGAAGATCGCGAACAGCTCCGGCTGGCGTAGCATCAGGGCCGCGACCCCGGCACCCGCCGCCACGGCCACCAGTCCCACGCCCACCAGTTCTCCGACCATCATCCAAATGGTCCGTCGAACGCCCTGGGTCATGCCCAGGACCATCGAAAGCGTCATGCACAGACCGGGTGTCAGGGAAACAAGCAGGAAGGTCGGAATGAAGACCGACAAAACGGCCGGGCTGATCACGACTCTCCCCAGCGGGGCATCAGGCGGTGCTCGATCCCCAACTGGTTGAGGATCCGCGCGACGATGAAGTCGATCAGGTCATCGACGCAGGTCGGCCGGTGGTAGAAACCCGGGGCGGCCGGCAGGATCACCGCACCCATCCGCGTCAAGGAAAGCATGTGTTCCAGGTGAATCGCCGAGAATGGCGCCTCACGGGGGACCAGAATCAGGCGACGCCGTTCCTTGAGCGCCACATCCGCAGCGCGTTCGATGAGGTTGTTGCTGGCACCGCAGGCCACCGCCGACAGGGTCCCCGTCGAACAGGGGCATATCACCATGGCCGAGGGTGCACCGGAGCCCGATGCCACCGGGGCCATCCAGTCTTCGCGGCCGAAGCAGCGAATCTGGCCCTGGGCGGCACCGCTTCGCCGGGTCAGTTCCTGGGCCAGGCGATCGGGACGCGCCGGCAGCTCGATATCGGTTTCGGTAGCGATCACTAGATGCGCCGCCTTTGAGACCATCGTCCATACCTGGTGGTCGGCCGCCACCAGGGCCTCGATCAGGCGCAAGCCGTACTGGGCGCCCGAGGCACCGGTCAGGGCCACGGTCACCGGTGGTTTGAAGTCGGCTGTTGACAGGGATTCAGCCATGGGCCGCCTCCAGGGCCGCCAGCAGCTTCTCGTGGATGCCACCGAAGCCGCCATTGGACATCACCACGATACGATCCAGGGGACGCGCCTCGGCCACCAGGGCTGCCACCAGTGCATCGAGGTCATCCGACTGGTTCGCCGGGATCGCACTCGCGGCGAGGATCGGGGCAAGCGACCAGTCGAGGCCCGGCGGCTGGAACCACCAGGCGGCATCTGCCGAAGCTACACTGGCCGCCAGGCGGTCGCGCAGTGTACCCAGGCGCATGGTGTTGGAGCGGGGTTCGATCACGGCCAGCAGCCGGCCTCGCGGGGTAGCCGCTCGCAACCCCTCCAGGGTCGCGGTAATCGCCGTGGGATGATGGGCGAAATCATCGATGACCTGGATACCCGCCACCTCTCCCCGCAATTCCTGACGCCGCCGCGGCGTCGCGAAGCGGGCCAGCGCCGCGCATCCCCGGGCCAGATCGACACCCAGCAGACGCGCCGCCGCCAGGGCCCCCAGGGCATTACGAGCGTTGTAGGCACCGGTCAATGGCCAGTCAACCACGGCATCCTCGTCGACCCGGCCCTCCCGGTGAATGACCCGAAATCGTGAGGCGTCCTCCCGCTCCAGCACCAGTCGCCAGGCGCTGTCTTCCCGGGTGCCGAAACGCCCGACCGGGGTCCAGCACCCCATCTCCAGCACTCGCTCCAGCGCCGGCTCTCCATCGCCTGCCAGAAGGTGGCCGCTACCGGGCACGGTTCGCACCAGATGGTGGAACTGCCGCTCGATTGCCGCCAGATCGGGAAAGATGTCGGCATGATCGAATTCGAGGTTGGCCAGAACGGCGGTCCAGGGGCGGTAATGCACGAACTTGGAGCGCTTGTCGAAGAAGGCCGTATCGTATTCATCGGCTTCCACCACGAAGGGAGCATCCGGGTCACCCAGGCGAGCGGATATCCCGAAGTTGCGCGGCACTCCGCCGATCAGGAAACCGGGGGCCAGACCGGCGGATTCCAGCAACCAGGCCAGCAGGCTCGCCGTGGTGGTCTTGCCATGGGTCCCGGCCACGGCAATCACTCGCCGCCCGGGCAGGACATGATCGGCCAGCCATTCGGGGCCGGAGACATAGGGCAGGCCGGCATCCAGCACCGCCTCGACTTCGGGATTGCCACGGGACAGGGCATTGCCGATGACCACAAGATCAGGCCGGGGATGGAGGTTCTCGGCGGTATAACCCTCGCAGAGGACGATGCCTGCCTCGACGAGCTGAGTGCTCATGGGCGGATACACATTGGCATCCGAGCCGCTGACAGCGAACCCCTGTTCCCTGGCCAGCAAGGCCAGACTGCCCATGAAGGTACCGCAGATGCCGAGAATATGAAGATGCATGCTCTCTCCGATGGGCGCTTGCCGGGGAAGACGCGAGACTAGCATGCTGCCGGAGCCCGGCTCCAGCACCCTGCTGCCCTGCCAAGCCCCCGCCCGGATGCAGGCAAGGTCGCATTCGGCTAGAATCACGAGTCCTTTACCACCCTCGACGAGACCCGGAGCGGAATAGCCCCATGGCCCAGCACAATGCCTTCTACGCCCAGTCGGGCGGTGTCACCGCCGTGATCAACGCCAGCGCCTGTGGCGTCGTTCAGGCCTGCCGTCGCCATGCGGATCAGATCGGCAAGGTCTATGCCGGTCACAACGGCATCATCGGCGCCCTGACCGAGGACCTGATCGACGTGAGTCACGAGTCGGACGAGACCATCGAGGCACTTCGCCACACGCCGGGCGGCGCCTTTGGCTCCTGCCGCTACAAGCTCAAGGACATCGAGACCCATCGAACCCAGTACGAGCGCCTGATCGAAGTCTTCAGGGCCCATGACATCCGCTACTTCTTCTACAACGGCGGTGGCGACAGCGCCGACACCTGCCTGAAGGTCTCGCAGCTTTCCGAGCGCCTCGGCTAC
The DNA here is from genome assembly GCF_041689495.1 of Halomonas sp. Lineage (GTDB taxonomy): Bacteria > Pseudomonadota > Gammaproteobacteria > Pseudomonadales > Halomonadaceae > Halomonas. The sequence goes on from NZ_JBDNGD010000382.1 coordinate 3,744, forward strand.
CCCCTCACCGCCATCCACGTGCCCAAGACCGTGGACAACGACCTGCCCATCACCGACAACTCACCCGGCTTCGGCAGCGTCGCCAAGTACATCGCCACCTCCACCTTGGAAGCCTCCCTGGACATCGCCTCCATGTGCGCGACCTCCACCAAGGTCTTCGTCCTCGAGGTGATGGGTCGCCACGCGGGCTGGATCGCCGCCGCCGGCGCCCTGGCCGGAAACGGCGAGGGCGATCCTCCCCATCTGGTGATCTTCCCCGAGATCGCCTTCGATCGCGCCAGGGTGATGGCGCGTGTCGAAGAGGCCGTAAAAGCCTATGGCTACTGTGTGATCGTGGTCTCGGAGGGCGCCATCTACGAGGACGGCACCTTCCTCGCCGATTCCGGCAACACCGATGCCTTCGGCCACCGGCAACTGGGTGGCGTCGCCCCCACCCTGGCCGGCATGGTCAAGCAGGACCTGGGCTACAAGTACCATTGGGCGGTCGCGGACTACCTGCAGCGCGCCGCCCGACACCTGGCCTCGAGGACCGATGTGGAACAGGCCTATGCCGTCGGCGAGAAGGCCGTGGAACTGGCCATCGCCGGGAAGAACGCCATGATGCCGACCATCAAGCGCGTCACTGACGCCCCCTACGAATGGCGCATCGAGGCAGCCCCCCTGTTCGAAGTGGCCAACCGCGAGAAATTGATGCCCCGGGAGTTCATCCGTGAGGACGGATTCGGCATCACCGAGTCCTGCCGACGCTATCTGTCGCCGTTGATCCAGGGCGAGGACTACCCTCCCTTCGACAACGGCCTGCCCCGAGTCGCGAAGCTCGTCAAGCATCGCGTCGAGCGCAAGCTGCCCGACTTCAAGATTTAATCAGGGTAATGTCCTATCTCAGCAACCAGGAAAGCACCAGCAGCAGAAGCAGAATCCCCGCCACCCCCTGCCAGAAGTTGGACGGCTCGCGGAGCAATCGTGAGCCGGCCCCTCGGCTGTGTTCTCCCCGGTCTCCCCGGAGAGGCCGACGCAGGGCGTGCAGGAATTCCGACATGCGCCGGAAGCGCAGCGCCCGCTGGGGATCCAGGGCACGCCTCAGGGCCTCGTCGAGCGCCGGCGGCACCTCCGGGTTGCGCAGACGGGCACTCCGATAGGCTAGCTGTTCCAGATCGGTATGGCCGTGAAGCCGGTGGGGCGCCAGCGCATAGGGCAAGTCCCCGGTCAGCAGCCAGTAGACCGTCGAGGCCAGGGAATACTGGTCGCTGCGGCGACCCACGCTGTCATCCAGGGCGTACTCGGGCGCACTGTGTTCAGTAAGCCCTACCTGTCGAACCAGCTCCCGAGTGCGCTTGTGGCCGTCCACGTCGCGAAGGTGACAAGCGCTGAAATCTATCAGGAGCACCATGCCGTGGGTATCGATCAGGACATTTACCGGGTGGATCTGCTGATGCAGAACGTCGCGGTGATGCAGGGCCTGGACGGCCTTGCCAAGCTGGTTGGCGATATCCAGGCGTTGCGCCAGACTGGCCTGGGGATGCCGACGGGCCCAGTCGACCAGTGTCTCTCCCTCCACATAGGCCATCAGGTAGTAGAGAAAGTGACGCGGTCGCGGGGGCAGAACGATCCTGACCACGAAGGGTGACCTGACCCGCTCCACCACCCATTGCTGGAGCAGGAAGTGCTCCAGATAGACATTGCGGTTGGAGAGTTCCGGGCTGGGTGCCTTCATCACCATCTCCCGGTCAGTGTCGCGGTCACGCACCCGATAGACCCGCGAGTGCGCGGTCCGTGACATCACCGCCTGGACCTCCAGGCCATCCAGCCGGTCCCCAGGGACCAATTCCAGGGGGATGGGCAGGTCGCCATACAGCCGGTCGGGCTGATCCTTCTTCTCCTCGGGCAGCTGGTCGATGCGTACCAGCTGGAAACAGAACTGCTCGGCGCCGTATCCCCTGGCCTGGGCGCGCTGATCCGCTGCCCGGGCGAGTCGCTCGCAGGCAGCATCCAGATCGCTGGCGTCCTCGCGGATCAACTGGACATAGTCGGAGGGTAACAGGGTACCCTGGACGGCATGGGTAGTGAAAAGGAAGAGGTCACCCTGATTGAGCGGCATACGCAGGCAATCGATATCGATGTTGCCGTCCATGCCCAGGGCCCGGGAGGGGTAGCGATAGCCGCCCAGTTCGGTGACATGGTCCCGGGACAGCTGTTCGAACTCGGCGCCATGCAGACGAAAGACCAGCGTATCGCCCATGTGGAACAGGTGGGCCTCGCGACCGCGATAGACCATGACCGACAGGGAGGAGACGTAGTTGCCCTCGCGAAGAAGCTGGCTCTGGCTGAAGCTCCAGCCGTTCAGGGCATTCAGGACCCGAGTGGCCGATGTCTTGACATCCCAGTAGTCGGGGGTAGAGAAATAGTCGGACAGGAATCCGCGTACACTGAGGTCTCCTGCCTGCTTGGCGATGGCGTTACTCGAGGTCGAATCGCTGATCAGTGCGCAGGCACCCTTGGTGGACAAGAGCGGCGGTTCGGGGAAGCGCACCGACATCGAGCTGCGGTGGCGGCGTCGATCCGGGGCCACGAAGGCCTGACCATAACTCAACGACAACTGGGCAGAAGCCAAGTCAATCTCCTCACGACAGGATGGCGCGTCGGGCCCAGGCCGAGCCATTCCAACAGACGATCATGATACACGGCTCGACCCGTCCCGGGAGCTCTACCAAGGCCGCATGGCACCCCAGGCCTCTTTCGCGGCACCTCGACACCAAGGTTGCATTGGTAATCATACGGACGCCTCCTTATACTTGGCCGGATTTTTTTCGCCCACTCGAAACGTCAAACGAAGGTAGCCACAATGAACTTCGACAACATTCCCGCTGGCAAGGAACTCCCCAACGACGTCTACGTCGTCATCGAGATCCCGGCCAACCACGACCCGATCAAGTACGAGGTCAACAAAGACATGGGCGCCCTGATGGTCGATCGGTTCATGGCCACGCCGATGTTCTACCCGGCCAATTATGGCTTCATCCCCCACACCCTCGCCGATGATGGCGATGCCCTGGATGCGCTGGTGGTAACACCCTGCCCAGTGACCCCCGGCAGCATCATTCGCGCACGCCCGGTCGGCATCCTCAACATGACCGACGAGGCCGGTGAGGATGCCAAGCTGATCTGTGTCCCCCATCCTAAGCTCTCGAGCCTCTACGACGATGTCCATGAGGTAACCGACCTGCCCGAGCTGCTTCGCCAGCAGATCGCCCACTTCTTCGAGAACTACAAGGATCTCGAGAAGGGCAAGTGGGTCAAGGTGGAATCCTGGGATGGCGCCGAGGCGGCGCGCAAGGCCATCGAAAAGGCCGTGGCCGCCTACCAGAAGGCCTGATCATCCCTGATCCGGCACTCTGTGATCGGCGAGGTGTTGATCGGGACCCGAGCGGGAAGCGCTCAAGAGGACGGGGCCGGCGCCTCGAGGCGTTCGGACACTTCCCTGGCCAGGTCACGGGCACGCATCATATGGTTGGCCATCACCTGTGAATGGTTGGCAATGATCCCGAAACCCGAGCCATTGAGCACCATAGGGCTCCAGAGGCGGCGCTGGGTGCGCTCGAGTTCGGCGATCAACAGCTCCCATTGCGCCTGGACATCGCCATCCACCAGCGCATCCTGCTGATCACGGCGAACCGCCTCGAAGAAATGCACGAGGGCCCAGCCGCTACCCCGCGCCTCGTAGAAGATATCGTCCACTCTCAGTCGAGGCGTTCGCGGCGGCAACTGGTTGAGGTTCAGGTCGCCCAGTTGCTCGCGACTCGCCACACTGGACGAGAGGCGCCGTCCCAGATCATCCAGGCGCCCCGCCACCCGGTCGAGCCAGGCATCCAGGCCCGCCCCGGCGACGAACTCGGCGTCACCGGTCTCGGAAAGCGTCAGCAGGTAGCCGTCGAGGGCACCCAGTGCGCTTTCCAGCCGATCCTCGGTGGACGGCATTAACCAATCGCGGCTGTCGTCCCGCAATGACTCGCCGACCAGGTCCAGCGCGGGAACTGCCTCGCTTTCCATGAGCGGCAGCGAGTCGGCGAGGTCACGGGCCTGATTCAGGACGCCGAGCTCCCAATTGGGCATGTTGTCGAGCCAGAGACCCGGCGGCGCGAGATCATTGCGGACATAGCCGCCCGGCTTTTCCAGCAGCGTCGCCACCGTGGTGATCAGGGTCGCCGTAGTGACGGCGCCGCGGGAGGCCGGTTCGGCGGCCACCTGGCCACGGCGTTCGGCGGTGGCGCCTTCGACATCGAAGCGGGAAGGTTCAAGGCTCCACCAGGTGCTCAGTGCCAGGGTCGCCAGCAGATAGATCACCGCCAGCGCTAGTAGCGGTTTCCAGATCCAACCATAATCCGGGCGCTCCAGCGCTTCCGTCCTGCGGTTGCGCCGAGGGACGCGCTTCCCTGTCATCGCCATGGTCATGGTGTCCTGCAATGGGTGAGAATCAGGCAGCGCGACAATGGGGCGCAGCCACGGTCAACAGAGCAGGGTAGACTATGCCCGTCAAGGCTCTATCCTAACAGTCGACCGTCTGTCCTGTGGAACCATCGAGGTCTGCGGATGCCCTTGAAAGCGCCCTCGCCAGAGCGGGGCCATGTCCGGGGAAGGAATCGATCTTGAACTTGCGTCGTCTCATCTATCTGATTCTGTTGCTCTGTCTGCCAGTGAGCGGACAGGCTCAGTGGTTCTCGTCCAGTTCCTCCAACGATGCCTTCCTGCCGGTACTGGAGGCCTTCCAGCCCACTGCCTGGCACGACGGCGAGACCCTCTACGTGGGTATCGAGAATGCCGATGGCTACTATCTGTATCGCCACCGGTTCGCCGTGGAAACAGGCGACGCCGACGTCTCCCTGGGCGAGCTTCAGCTGCCACCCGGGGAGTTCAAGAGTGACGACTTCCTCGGCGACGTGTATGTCTTCTATGATCGCGTGGTCCTCGAGTTGCCGATCAACGAGGGTGCCGCCGGCCCATTTTCCCTCACCCTCGGCTTCCAGGGGTGTGCCGATGCCGGGCTCTGCTATCCTCCCGAGCGGGTTGACCTCGAGGCCGCCGAGCGCTCGACACCCGCGGCCTTCGTTGGCTGGAACGCCGATGACGTAAGCGCGGACAACGAAAGAGCCTCATCCAGCGAGATCGCCTCACCCTCCGCCCCCCAGAGCGAGGATGGCCGTTTCAGCGCCCTGATGAACCAGGCCAGCCTGCCGCTGATTCTGGGCCTGTTCTTCCTGGCGGGCCTGGGTCTCACCTTCACGCCATGCGTCCTGCCGATGATTCCCATTCTGTCGTCGATCATCGTCGGCCAGAACCCGGGGCGGCCGCGGGCCTTCGCTCTCTCGGCCAGCTATGTGGCCGGAATGTCACTGACCTATGCCGCGGTTGGCGTACTCATGGGACTCTTCGGGGCCGGCCTGAACCTCCAGGCACGTCTCCAGTCCGCCCCGGTGCTGATCGGCTTTGCCGTCCTATTCGCCCTCTTTGCCATGGCGATGTTCGGGACCTTCAGCCCGAGACTGTCTCCCGCCCTCGCGGGCCGGATCGACGCCTGGCAAGCACGGGCACAGCGCAGCGGACCGGCCGGCCTGGCGCTGGCGGGGGCGCTGTCGGTACTGGTGGTGTCACCCTGCGTCTCGGCCCCGCTGGCCGGAGCCCTGGTGTTCATCTCCACCAGCGGCGATGCCCTGATGGGCGGCGCCGCCCTGCTCGCTCTGAGCCTAGGCATGGGGGTACCGCTGATGGTCGTCGGCACCTTCGGCACCACCCTCTTGCCGAAAACCGGGGCCTGGATGAACGGCATCAAGATCGCCTTCGGTATACTGCTCCTGGGGGTCGCGATCTGGCTCATCGAGCGCCTGGTGGCGCCTTCGGTCGCCCTGCTGCTCTGGGCGGGCCTGGCCATCGGCAGCGCCCTGGCACTGGGGGCACTCACGGTTAACCAGCCAGCAGGATGGCCACGAGTCCGGCAGGCCGCCGGCGTCCTGCTGCTGACCTGGGGCCTAGCCCTGGTGCTCGGGGCTGCCGCCGGTGGCCAGGACCCCCTTCGCCCCCTGGCGGGCATCGTCGGAAACGACGCAACCGACACCCCGGCGCCGCCCGAGATCACCACCGTCAGTAACATGGACGATTTCGAAGCGGCACTCGCGCGAGCCTCGCAAGCCAATCGCCCCGCCTTCGTGCACGTCACCGCCGACTGGTGCATTTCCTGCAAGGTGATGGAACGCCAGGTCTACCCGACACCTGAAGTGGCCGAGCCCCTCTCGGCCTTCGCCCGCATCGATCTCGACGTCACCGAGACGAACGAGGACAGCCGTGCTCTGCTGGACCACTTCGAGCTCTTCGGCCCGCCCAGCCTGCTCTTCTTCGACGAGCGCCGGGAACTTCGCCAGGCCCGGATCCAGGGGGAGGTCCGTGCACCCGCCCTGGCCAACCACCTCGAGTCATTGCTCGAGTGGTTGAAAACCGAGCGAAGCTGACCCCGACGGGCACAATCGAACACTGTTTCCACTGGCTGGACTTACCGCTGGATTTTCGGCACACTTCGCTTTACTTCGTAATCAAGGCCAGTTTTGGCGAAAAGCGTCGCCATCTTGCCGCGATCCATCGCAAGTTGGCTCGGGACGACACGCCCCTGCCAACCGCCAATCACCGAGACCCATCGATCGAGACAGAATCATGGACATCCGCAAGGTAAAGAAGCTGATCGAGCTGCTTGAAGAATCCAATATCAGCGAAATCGAGATCCAGGAAGGCGAGGAATCGGTGCGCATCAGCCGTAATCCTGACGGGACGAACTGGCAGCCCCCGACGCCACAGTACCACCCCGCCCCGAGCCAGCCGTCTCCTGCGCCCCAGCCGAGTGCACCTGCCGAGGAGCCCCCCCCGGATTATCAGGACAGGGCCCTGACCTCGCCCATGGTGGGCACCTTCTATCGATCACCCGCCCCCGGCTCGAAGCCCTTCGTGGAGATCGGCTCAACGGTCAAGAAGGGCGACACCGTCTGCCTGGTCGAGGCCATGAAGATGATGAACCAGATCGAAGCCGACCGGGATGGCGTGATCGAAGCCTTCCTGATCGAGGATGGCGAGCCGGTCGAATTCGACCAGCCACTAATGATCATCGCCTGACGTATCCGACGTCCTCCATCAACCGACATTGGCGAATTCAACATGCTGGACAAGGTTCTCATCGCCAATCGTGGCGAGATCGCCCTGCGTATCCTCCGGGCCTGCAAGGAACTGGGTATCAAGACGGTCGCGGTCCATTCCAAGGCCGACCGGGAGTTGATGCATGTGCGCCTGGCCGACGAGGCCGTGTGCATCGGCCCGGCGTCCTCGACGCTGTCCTATCTCAATATCCCCTCCCTGATCAGTGCCGCGGAGGTCACAGACGCTAGCGCCATTCATCCCGGCTATGGCTTTCTCTCGGAAAATGCCAACTTCGCCGAACAGGTGGAGCAGTCCGGTTTCGTCTTCATCGGTCCCCGCCCCGAGACCATCCGCCTGATGGGCGACAAGGTGAGTGCCATCGCGGCCATGAAGAAGGCCGGCGTCCCCACAGTTTCGGGTTCCGACGGCCCCCTGCCGGATGACGAGGGCGAGATCGTCGCCGTGGCCCGACGCATCGGCTATCCGGTCATCATCAAGGTGGCGGCCGGCGGCGGCGGTCGCGGCATGCGCGTGGTGCATACCGAGGCCCATCTGCTGTCGGCGGTCAACGTGACCCGTAACGAGGCCCATTCCTTCTTCGGCGACGGCACCGTCTACATGGAGAAGTTCCTGGAGAAACCGCGTCACGTGGAGGTGCAGGTTCTGGCCGACGGCCAGGGGCATGCCATTCATCTCTATGACCGCGACTGCTCCCTCCAGCGGCGTCACCAGAAGGTACTCGAGGAGGCCCCCGCGCCCATGCTCGAGCCCGAGGCGCGTGCCCGGGTGCTCGAGGCCTGTCGCGAGGCCTGCATCACCATCGACTATCGCGGCGCCGGTACCTTCGAATTCCTCTACGAGGACGGTGAGTTCTTCTTCATCGAGATGAATACCCGCGTCCAGGTCGAGCATCCCGTATCCGAGATGGTCACGGGTGTCGATATCGTCAAGGAACAGTTACGGATCGCCTCGGGCCTGCCGCTGTCGATCTCCCAGGAGGACATCAAGCTCAGCGGCCACGCTTTCGAGTGCCGTATCAATGCCGAGGATTCTCGAACCTTCATGCCCTCCCCCGGCAAGGTCAGCCTCTACCACTCGCCGGGCGGCCTGGGCGTACGCATGGATTCCCACCTCTACACGGGCTATACGGTACCGCCACATTACGATTCCCTTATCGGCAAGCTGATCACCTGGGGTGCCGACCGGGAAACGGCACTGACGCGGATGCGCAATGCCCTGGACGAGTTACTCGTGGAAGGCATCAAGACCAACATCGACCTGCACAAGGACCTGGTGCGCGACGGCTACTTCCAGCAGGGTGGCGTCAATATCCATTACCTGGAGAAGAAGCTGGGGCTGTAGCCTCTCTCCGACCGACCACGGACCCGCCCCATGCCCTGGCTACAACTCAAGGCGCAGATCGCCCCCGAACAGGCCGAGACCCTCGAAGAGCTGCTCCTCGCCGAGGGCGCGACCGCCATTACCCTCCAGGACGCCCACGACAAGCCCGTATTCGAACCCGAGCGCGGCACCACCCCGCTGTGGGAAGAAACGGTGCTTACCGGCCTCTACGATGACCTGGAGGGCATCGAGGCGATGCTCGACCGGCTGACGGCCGCCTGGGCCGAGTCGATGCCCGGTGAACCGACGCCGCAGATCGACTATGAGTTGATCGCCGACCGCGACTGGGAACGGGGATGGATGGAAGACTTCCAGCCACTGCGCATGGGACAACGCCTGTGGCTCGTGCCCAGCTGGCACGAGCCCCCCGACCTGGATGCCGTCAACCTGCACCTGGACCCCGGCCTGGCCTTCGGTACCGGCACCCACCCCACCACGGCACTCTGCCTGGAATGGCTCGACGGACTGGCAGTAGAAGGCAGCCTCCCGGACCGGAAGATTCTCGACATCGGCTGCGGTTCCGGCATCCTGGCCATCGCCGCCCTGAAACTGGGGGCGACTGGCGCCGTGGGCACGGATATCGACCCCCAGGCGCTGCAGGCCAGCCGCGACAATGCCCAGCGTAATGTCATTGCCGAAGACGCACTGCGACTCTGTTACCCCGAGCAGCTCGACGATGGGAACGTCTTCCCCATCGTGGTGGCCAACATCCTCGCCGGCCCGCTGATCGAACTCGCCCCGATGATCGCCGGCCATGTCGCCCCGGGTGGCCGACTCGTTCTTTCAGGCATTCTCGCCTCCCAGGCGGAAGACGTCCTCGAGGCCTACCATCATCAGGGCCTGGTCATGGAAGCGCCGGCGACCCGAGAGGGCTGGGTACGGTTGTCGGGACATCGCGCCGGTTGATCGAGACACTGGGCCGAGACCTTCACCATCATCCAGTCGCAGCGTATGATGTGATCCCTCTCAGGCTCATCGGATCATGCCATGCCAGACGCTCGCCCACTGCCCCGGATCGGTCGCCACCCCCTCCCCAACCGGGTGATCCTGGCGCCCATGGCAGGCGTCACCGACCGCCCCTTCCGCCGGCTGTGTCGCGAGCAGGGAGCCGGCCTGGTGGTAGGCGAGATGGTCACAGCCGACCCTGGCCTCTGGCACACCCGCAAGTCGCGACTGCGGATGGATCATCGCGGTGAACCCGGCCCTCGCTCGGTCCAGATCGCCGGGGGCGACGCCGCCATGCTGGCCGAAGCGGCCAGACGGAATGTCGCCATGGGGGCCGAGATTATCGACATCAACATGGAGTGCCCGGCCAAGAAAGTCTGCAACAAGGCCGCAGGATCGGCGCTGCTGCGAGACGAGGCCCTGGTAACCGAGATCCTCGAGGCGGTGGTGGCCGCAGTGCATGTCCCGGTGACGCTCAAGATCCGCACCGGCTGGTGTGCCGACAGCAACAACGGTGTGCGGGTGGCGCGCCTGGCCGAATCGGCCGGCATCCAGGCCCTGGCCGTACACGGCCGCCACCGCCAGCAGCGCTACACCGGCGAAGCGGAGTACGAGACCATCGCCGCCATCAAGGCCGCCGTCGAAATCCCGGTGTTCGCCAACGGCGATATCGATTCCCCCGAGAAGGCCACCCGAATCTTCGACTATACTGGGGCGGATGCCGTGATGATCGGGCGTGGCGCACAGGGAAATCCCTGGATCTTCGGCGAGATCGACCACTACCTGCAACATGGCGAACACCGGGCGCCACCGAGCGACCGGGAACGCGCCAGGGTCTTGCATCAGCATCTCGCCGACCTGCATGATTTCTATGGTCAGCCCATGGGCGTACGCATCGCCCGCAAGCATCTAGGCTGGTACCTGAACGGCGATTCTCGCCTCACCGAGAGTGATCGCCGCCGACTCAAGGCCGAGTTCAACGGTCTCGAGGCACCAGCCACCCAGTATCGCTTCATCGTCAAGCTGTTGAGTCACGACTTCACCCAGGCCGCCTCTGGAGCGGCCAGGCCCGTGTCATCGGATGGAACCAGTGCCGCATGAACAGCCAGATCTTTCCACAGAATCCCCAAGTAGTGGGAGGAGAAATGCCTCCCGACAGTGAGGTTTCCGGACTGACGCCACTGCAAACCGATCCCGGTCCGGACGCCATGCAAGAGCTCCCGCTACGCGAGGCCGTCAATCTCGCCATGCGACGCTACTTCGACCATCTCGATGGCGGCGATGTCACCGGCCTGCACGCCATGGTCATCGCCGAGGTCGAGGCACCGTTGCTTGCCTCGGTGCTCGAGCATAGCGAAGGCAATCAGACCCGTGCCGCCGAGATCCTGGGGCTCAATCGGGGCACCCTGCGCAAGAAACTCAAGCACTATGGCCTGATCTGACCCGGGGCGTCCGCGAGGCTCCCGTCGCGTTTTCGACCCTTTTCCCTCCAGACCAGAGAGACTTCAATGGCCAACGCCTCCATCCCCTCGGTTCGCCGAGCCCTGATCAGTGTTTCCGACAAGACCGGCATCGTCGACTTCGCCCGAGGCCTCGTCGCACAGGGTATCGAACTGCTCTCCACCGGCGGCACCTTTCGCCTGCTCGAGGAGAACGGCATCGCGGTCACCGAAGTATCGGAACACACCGGCTTTCCCGAGATCATGGACGGCCGCGTCAAGACCCTTCACCCCAGGATTCACGGCGGCATCCTGGGTCGCCGCGGCAAGGATGATGCCGTCATGGCCAAGCATGACATCCCCCCCATTGACATGGTGGTGGTCAACCTCTACCCCTTCGTCCAGACAGTCTCCAAGCCCGACTGCACCCTCGAGGAGGCCATCGAGAACATCGACATCGGCGGCCCGACGATGGTGCGCGCCTGCGCCAAGAATCATGCCTATACCACCATCGTGGTGGATGCCGACGACTACGCTCGGGTGCTCGCGGAGATCGCCGACAAGGACGGTGCCGTGTCCGACGCGACCCGCTTCGACCTGGCGGTGAAGGCCTTCGAGCATACCGCCGGCTACGACGCCGCCATCGCCGACTACCTGGGCCAGCGGGTCCCGGGGGGCGAGGATGGCTTTCCACGAACCTACAACCTGCAGTTCCACAAGAAGCAGGCCATGCGCTACGGCGAGAACCCACACCAGAATGCCGCCTTCTATGCCGACGCCGATGCCAGCGAGGCCGGCGTGGCTACCGCCACCCAATTACAGGGCAAGGCACTCTCCTACAACAACGTCGCCGACACCGATGCCGCCTTCGAGTGCGTCAAGGCCTTCACCGAGACCGCCTGCGTGATCGTCAAGCACGCCAACCCCTGCGGCGTGGCGGTGGGTGAAAGCGCGCGACAGGCCTACGACAAGGCCTTCGCCACCGACCCGACCAGTGCCTTCGGCGGCATCATCGCCTTCAATGTCCCGCTGGATGCCGAGACCGCCCGCGCCATCATCGCCCGTCAATTCGTCGAGGTGATCATCGCGCCGGGAATCGACGAGGAGGCCCGATCCATCATCGCCGAGAAGCAGAACGTTCGCCTGCTGGACGTCGGCGCACACTGGCCGGGCGAGCGAGGGTATGCCCATGACATCAAGCGGGTCACTGGCGGACTGCTGGTACAAGACCGTGATCTGGGCATGGTCGGCCGCGACGAACTCACCGTGGTCACCGAGCGGATACCCACCGAGCAGGAGATGCGCGACCTGGCCTTCGCCTGGAAGGTGGCCAAGTACGTCAAGTCCAACGCCATCGTCTACGCCAAGGACGGCCGGACCATCGGCGTGGGTGCCGGCCAGATGAGCCGCGTCTACTCGGCGAAGATAGCCGGCATCAAGGCCGCCGACGAGGGCCTCTCGGTACCCGGCTCGGTGATGGCCAGTGACGCCTTCTTCCCCTTCCGCGACGGCATCGACGCCGCCGCCGACGCCGGCATCGCCGCCGTCATCCAGCCCGGCGGCTCCATACGCGACCAGGAAGTCATCGACGCCGCCAACGAGGCGGGCATCGCCATGGTATTTACCGGGATGCGGCATTTCAGGCACTGAGCGCCGCGCGCCGCGCGCCGCAGGATGATGTTGCCCACCTGGCAGACGTCAACAAGAAACCCCGCCGGAGGCATTCCGACGGGGTTTCCTTGTTTCTTTCCCCGACACCCGCCGCCCGTCACGGAGCAGCTGGGCGCCGGGCGCTAGGCGGTGCTCGAAGGGCGCTGGCGCTATCCAAGGTCAATACAGAGGTACTTGGTCTCCAGGAACTCGTCCAGCCCCTGATGGCCGCCTTCGCGGCCCAAGCCCGAGGCCTTGACACCGCCGAAGGGCGCGGCGGCGTTGGAGATCAGGCCGGTATTGATGCCGACCATGCCGTATTCCAAAGCTTCCGACACGCGCCACACCCTGGCGAGGTCACGGGAATAGAAGTAGGAGGCCAGGCCGTATTCGGTGTCGTTGGCCATGGTGATGGCATCTTCCTCGTCATCGAAGGGGAAGACCGCGGCCAGGGGACCGAAGGTCTCCTCGTGAGCCACCATCATGCTGGCGTTGACGCTGCTGATCAGGGTCGGCGTGAAGAAGTTGCCCCCCAAGGGGTGCGGATGACCGCCGAGCAGGACCTGAGCACCGTGTCCCACGGCATCATGGACATGTTCACGGACCTTAATGACGGCATCCTGATCGATCAAGGGACCAATGTTGATGCCGGCTTCGGTACCATCGCCCACCTTGAGTTCGCTGTTCATGGCCACCGCCAGCTTCTCGCAGAAGGCGTTGACCACGCTGGACTGCACCAGGAAGCGGTTGGTGCAGACGCAGGTCTGGCCCGCATTGCGGAACTTGGCGGCCATGGCGCCTTCCACCGCCGCATCCAGATCGGCATCCTCGAAGACGATGAAGGGGGCATTGCCGCCGAGTTCCAGGGAGATCTTCTGGATGTTCTGGGCGGCCTGCGCCATCAGCGTGCGACCCACCTCGGTGGAGCCGGTGAAGGTGATCTTGCGCACCCTCTTTGACTCGGTGAGCGCGGCGGCGATCTCCGAGGCGCGACCGGGCACCACATTGAAGACGCCGCGAGGCACGCCGGCCCGTTCGGCCAACAGCGCCAGTGCCGTGGCCGAGAAAGGCGTCTGGCTGGCCGGCTTGACCACGATGGTACAACCAGCGGCCAGGGCGGCACCCGCCTTGCGCGTGATCATCGCCGCCGGGAAGTTCCAGGGCGTGATGGCACCCACCACTCCCACCGGCTGCTTGGTGACCACGATACGCTGGTTGGACTTGGCGGCCGGTACGGTCTCGCCATAGATGCGCCGGCCCTGCTCGGCAAACCAGCGCAGGAAACTGGCGGCATAGACGATTTCCCCGGCGGCTTCCTTGAGCGGCTTGCCCTGTTCATGGGTCATGATCATGGCCAGATCGTTCTGATGCTCGATCATGAGGTCATGCCATTTCATCAGGATATCGGCACGCTCCTGGGCGGTCAGTGCCTTCCAGGCCGGCAAGGCGGCATCGGCCGCGGCGATGGCGCGCTCCGTCTCGGCGCGTCCCAGGCGCGGCACGTTGCCCATGGTCTCGCCGGTGGCCGGATTGATGACATCGATCTGCTCACCGCTGTCCGCGGCGACCCAACTACCGTCGATATAGGCGAAGGGGCAATAGAGTTGTGTTTCCTTCAGGGCTTCCATCTTTGTCTCCAAGCCGTCCGAACGGCGCATTGCAGGTTTGCCCCCTATGCTACGCGCAAAGCCCGGGAGGCTCCAAGCTTCGTGAGCGTGAAACCCGGACCCAAAAACGGCTCAGCGGCCGCGTCGAGCATCCCGGGCCGCCGACAGGGTGATCGAGACCGAATCGGCGAAGCGCAAGGCGTAGGGCTTGTCGATTTCCACCTGGGCGGTCAGCACCGGCTCATGGGCCATAATCAGGTCGAGCACCTCGCGGGTCATGCGCTCGAGGAGCAGGAAGCGATTGTCCTCCACATGGGCAATCACCTCCTTGGTAATGGTGCGATAGTTGAGGGCCTGCTCGATATGATTGAAGGCCACCGCCCTGTCGGTGTGATACCGGATCACGGCATTGATCACCACATCCTGACGGTTGCGGATCTCGTCTTCCTTGATGCCGATATGGGTACGCAGACGCAGGTTCTTGATGCGTATCACCGCCAGATCGTTGTCGGGGTGGGGGTCATCGGTTCCATGAAGGGGCATCACGGGCTCCATCAGCGGGCGTTGACCAGGGTGA
>NZ_JBDNGD010000383.1:0-2068 GCF_041689495.1 Halomonas sp.
GATGCCTCCACCAGGAGTCTGTCGATATCATACATCTCCAGCATCTCCAGGGTGGCAGCCGTTCCCTTCTGGCCCAGCGGCCCTGCCTTCTGGCCAGCCACGAGGGCCGTCACGCCCTCACCCATGAACAGCAGGGTCACGGTGCGACCGAAGGCGGCCGCGACAAGCGCCGTGTCGAGTCCCTCTCGCAGTCGACTGCTGCCGTGAGGCCCTCGGCGCAGAATTACCAGCAGATCCCGGGGTTGGACTTGAGGCATGCTGTCTCCGGGTAATGGATGAACCTCAGGGGGCGAAGGTGATGAGGCGGTCACAACGCAGCCCGATATCGATCAGTTGGCCGAGCCCGGTCAGCTCGAAGGGGGGTTCCACGCTGTATCCCTGCTTGCCATGTCGTGCCGCCTCACGTTCATCAAGCAAGCCACGTCGCAGGGCCGCCGCGATACAGACCTGCAAGGCGGTTCCATGTTCCCGGCTCAAGGCTGCCCAGGCATCGATCAGGTGCGGTTCATCCTGGGGTGGCGAGGCCAGACGGGCCGCATTCTGCACGCCTTCCTGATAGAAGAATACCGTTTCAAGCTGGTGGCCGCGTGCCAGCAGGGACCGTGCGAATCGCAGGGCAGAGTGCGAGGCCTGGTGGCTATAGGGCGCCGCAAGCAGCAGGATGGCATAACGCATGAGGGAACCTTTCCTCCACAAACAGGCTTGCCCCGCCGGGTAGCGGGGCCAGTCGTGTCATGCCGTCAGGATGATCAGTCGCTGCTCATGATGCCGAGCAGGGCCAGCAGGCTGACGAAGAGGTTATAGATCGACACATAAAGCGTGATCGTGGCAAGGATATAGTTGGTTTCGCCGGCCCGGTGAACGATTTCGCTGGTCTGGTAGAGGATGGCCGCCGAGGCGAACAACACGAAACCGGCGGAAACCATCAACGACAGGGTAGGAATCTGGAAGACAATCGCCGCGACCATGGCGAGTATCAGCACGATGGCGCCTGCCATCAGGAAATTGCTCAGGAAGCTGAAGTCCTTCTTGGTCACCAGGGCCACGGCGGAAAGACCGATGAAGGTCAGACCGGTCATCGCCAGGGCGTTCATGATCAAGGCCGCCCCGTTGGGAAGGGTCAGGTAGGCGCTCAGGATCGGCCCCAGCGTGAAGCCCATGAAGCCGGTGAAGGCAAAGGTCGAGAGCAGCCCAAAGGCCGAGTTGGCGGTCTTGTGAACCAGGAACATCAAGCCATAGGCGCCGAGGAAGAACACCAGGATGTTCATTCGTTCGATGCCCATGGTGACTGCAGCACCGGCTGTTACGGCCGAGAACAGCAAGGTCATGGCCAGAAGGCCATAGGTGTTGCGCAGGACCTTGTTGGAACTGACCGATTGCGTCTGCTGTTGTGTCAGATGCGTATCTTGGTAGGCCATTGATCCGAAACTCCGTGTGATGGTGGTCTTGGCAATTGACCTAGAATGCCCATTCAAGGTTCCCTACGCAAGCCCCTGCCTGGAAGGATATCAACGATTATTCTTCCCTGAGGCCTCCTCGAGAACCCGATAGGCCACCCTGGCGGCGGTCTCGCTGACATCGTCGCCGGCCTGCTGGAGACTGGTGGCATCCATCCAGCTTAATTCGGTGGCATCGTCACCGGCGGCCTCGATACCGCCCTGCCAGGCCATGCCAATCACCACGATCACGAAATGGGCGAGCAACTCCCCCTCATGGACATGCATGACATCTATGGCCGTGATGACCTCAATTGGTGTTGCCTGGATACCGGTTTCCTCTTCCAGTTCCCTGGCAGCCGCTTCATACAGGCTCTCGCCCATTTCTATCTTGCCACCCGGCAAGGCGAGTCGCCCCGCATTGGGCGGGTTTCGGCGACGAACCATCAGAATTCGTCCATGGCGAATCACGGCAGCCGAGACGGCTGGAATCGGGCGTAGCGGAAGTGGCAACAATGATTCGGGCATGACACCTGCCTGGCTTGCGTTCGGAATTATAGTACCTCGGGCCCGATGCCGTGGCTAACGCCTTGATCCAGAGGCGCTCTTGACCCGCCGATGAAAGCTGGTAA
>NZ_JBDNGD010000384.1:0-3049 GCF_041689495.1 Halomonas sp.
AAGAATTTTTAACAAGAGGTCTTTCAGAAATCAGTCTATTATAATTTCTGTACAAGTATTTTCGCCTAGACAACCTGTCCTGGCCATCATGAGAGGATAGCCCAATGTCATACACCAGATGGACAGCCACCGGCGTGATCACCTCCGCTTGCTTGATCGCCAGCCAAGCCAGCCTGGCCTACAGTGCTGCAGATATGTTCGTTCGCGGCGGCATCGCCAAGACCGAAATCACTTCCAACAACGGTGACCTTACCCCTGACAAGCGGCGCCTGGATGCCTCCGATGAGCGTGGGCTCTACTACGGCCTCGGGTATCTCTTCACCGACCGGTTCGGCATCGAGCTCAACGGCCAGGAGCAGGTCGATCATGACCTGACCCTCTCTGGTGAACCCATCGGCAGCATCGACCGCCTGCCGGTCAATCTGCTGATCAACTACTACCCCCTGGGCGGCCTCGACTCTCGCGTTCAGCCCTATGTCGGTGCCAGCGTCAACTATACCCGCTTCGATGAGGCGCAGCTGGCTGATCTCGACGTCCAGCGCAGCTATGGGGCCATCGGCCAGATGAGGCTCGACCTGGCCGTGGCACAGGGCCTGATGCTCAACGGCTTCGTCAGCTACGCGGACGTATCTTCCGCCGTACGCCAGGGTGGCACTGATATCGGCGAAGCGAAGATCGACCCCATGACCATCGGCGGTGGGGTGACCTACCGCTTCTGATCGCCAAGCAACATCCGGACGGCACGACCCGCCTGGGAATCGTTGAAATCACGCACGGCTTGGCCGTGGTAGATTGCACACTCCCGTGTCTCGTTAATGGTTTACTACTTGGCGCAGAACGCCACGACGTCATCTGTATCCCGCTGAACGACCGGGATGGTCTTGCCGGAGACATGCTGGGGGAAGAGAGTCCCTGACGTCAGCACACTTTCGGCCTCGTCAAAGGTGAGAGAGAATTACTTTTCGACAAGAAAGACAAATCCGAGCCGATGCATCGACGCTTTGTGTCGGGTAGCTAGGAGAGATCGACCATGAACCAAGCAAACCTTCATGCGCAGGGCGCTGTGAGCGAGCTGCGGGCGCGTATCCGCGCCAACTATGCAGCCGACGAGGCAGATGTGCTGCATAGTCTGGTCGAAAAGATCAAGCTCTCGGATAACGACCGTCGAAAGGTAGCCGATGTCGGCGCCAAGTATGTGGAACGAGTGCGCAAGGAAAAGTCACCCTCGATGATGGAGGCGTTCCTGGCCGAATACGGGCTCTCGACCGCTGAGGGCGTCGGCCTGATGTGCCTGGCAGAGGCGCTGCTGCGCGTGCCAGACGCTGAGACCATCGACGATCTTATCCATGACAAGATCGAGCCATCCGACTGGGGCGCGCATCTGGGCAAGTCCTCGTCATCAATGGTCAACGCCTCGACCTGGGCGCTGATGCTGACCGGCAAGGTGCTGGAAGACGATCCCAAGGGGCCGGTGCGCGCGCTGCGCAGCCTGGTGCGCCGGATGGGTGAGCCGGTGGTGCGTAAAGCGGTCGGCCAGTCGATGAAGATCCTCGGACGCCAGTTCGTGCTCGGCCAGACCATCGAGGAGGGCATTAAGAATGCCCGCGAGCTCGAGAAGCAGGGCTACACCTACTCATACGACATGCTGGGCGAGGCGGCGCGTACCGACGAAGATGCGGTGCGCTATCACGATGCCTACGCCAAGGCGATCACCTCCATCGCCAAGCAGGCCAAGGGCGATGTGCGCGGAAGCCCCGGGATTTCGGTTAAGCTCTCGGCGCTGCATCCGCGCTATGAATACACCCACCGCGACACCGTGATGGCCGACCTCGTGCCACGCGCACTGGAGCTGGCGCAGCAGGCGGCCAAGGCCAATATCGGCTTCAACATCGACGCCGAGGAACAGGACCGGCTGGATCTGTCGCTCGACGTGATCGAAGCGCTGCTGTCCGACCCCGGACTCGCCGGATGGGACGGCTTCGGTGTCGTGGTGCAGGCCTACGGGCGTCGCGCCGCGCCGATGATCGAATCGCTCTACGACCTTGCCGAGCAGCACGACCGGAAGATCATGGTGCGGCTGGTCAAGGGCGCCTACTGGGACACCGAGATCAAGCTGTCGCAGGAAATGGGCGTCGAGACCTTCCCGGTCTTTACCCGCAAGGTCAACACCGATGTCAGCTACATGGCCTGCGCCCAGATGCTGCTCGACCGGCGCGACCGCATCTATCCGCAGTTCGCCACCCACAACGCCCATACCTGTGCCACCGTCGTCGCCATGGCGGGCGACGACAAGGACAGCTTCGAGTTCCAGCGCTTGCACGGCATGGGCGAGTCGCTGCACCACATCGTCAAGCAGTCGGAGGGCTCCCGGTGCCGTCTCTACGCGCCGGTCGGCGCGCACCGTGACCTGCTGGCCTATCTGGTCCGCCGTCTGCTGGAGAACGGGGCGAACTCCTCGTTTGTGAATCAGGTGGTGGATGACTCGATTCCCGCGAGCGAGGTGGCAAAGGACCCGGTGGCCGAGATGCAGCGCCTGGGCGACGCCATCGCCAGCCCGTCGATTCGCCAGCCCGGCGAGCTGTTCGCCCCCGAGCGCAAGAACTCCCGCGGCTACCGGATCAATGAACCCGCCTCGATCCTGCCGCTACTGGCGGCGCGCGAAGACTTCGCCGAGACTACCTGGACCGCCGGGCCCATGCTGGCGGGAAGCCCGGCACCACACGGGACGGCTCGCGATGCCGTGTCTCCCGCCGACGGCTCTCGTGTGGTCGGCAAGGTGCATGAGGCGACCCCGGATGAGGTGGCGGCCGCGCTCGACGCCGCCGAGGACGGCTTCAGCGACTGGTCGGCGCGTCCGGTGGCGGAGCGGGCCGATGCCCTGCGCCGGACCGCCGGTCTCTATGAGCAGCACATCGCCGAGCTGACCGTGATCGCGACCCGCGAGGCCGGCAAGATGATGTTCGATGGCATCGCCGAGGTGCGTGAAGCGGTGGATTTCCTGCGCTACTACGCGAACGAGTGTGAGCGGCTGGAGGTTGAAGAGCCCGGC
>NZ_JBDNGD010000385.1:0-3560 GCF_041689495.1 Halomonas sp.
CTTAGTCTCACGACAGAAGGCATTCAGCCTGAATTCAGGAGAAGAGTATAGGGTTAATTGTAGGAAGCCGGGTCAACGGCATAGTGAATGAAACAAGGGTGATATATGATCCAGTATCCTATAATCGATCCCGTAGCCATCTCCCTTGGACCACTGCAGATCCATTGGTATGGCCTCATGTATGTCGTTGGCTTTATCGCCGCTTGGTGGTTGGGTCGACGGCGTGCCCATCGTGTAGGTTTGAAGCACGATGATATCGGCGATCTGCTCTTTTATGGCGCCTTGGGCGTCGTGATCGGGGGACGCCTCGGCTATGTGCTCTTCTACGGGCTCGAGCGCTTGCTGGCCGACCCCCTTTGGCTATTCAAGATCTGGGAGGGCGGCATGAGCTTCCATGGGGGGCTCATCGGGGTATTGATCGCGACGGTGGTCTTTGCCCGCAAGCATCGCCTGGCTTTCCTTCAGTTGAGCGACTTCATCGCACCACTGGTTCCGATCGGGCTCGGTGCCGGCCGTCTCGGCAACTTCATCAATCACGAGTTGCCGGGTCGTGTCAGCGAGGTGCCCTGGGCCATGGCCTTCGCCCACCTCGGGCCGGAGCCACGGCATCCTTCGGCGCTCTACGAGTTCGCCCTGGAGGGCGTGGTGTTATTTGTCGTGCTGTGGTGGTTCTCCCGGCAGCGGCGCCGGCGTGGCCTGATCTCCGGCCTGTTCCTGTTGCTGTATGGGGCCTTCCGCTTTGTGGTGGAATTCGTGCGCCTGCCCGACCCACAACTGGGCTTCATCGCTTTCGACTGGCTGACCATGGGGCAGTTGCTGACGCTCCCGATGCTTATTGCAGGCATGGCACTGGTCGCTTGGTCGCGCTATCAGCCCATGGAAGCGACGAAACGGGTCGACAAGCCACGCCCATCGACTTGATGACTAGGGTGTCCGACATCAACCTGGTCACCCGGCACCTGAAGTTCGTCGACCAGAATGTGATCGTATGGGCTGCCTGTTCAGCAGCGGCATTCCGATGACCAGCGCGCCGATGATCTCGGCGCGATACCAGCCGAAGCTGCGATCTTCGTCTGCCAAGCGGAGATGGCCATGCCACGATCGCTCGACGGCATATGCCCGGCATGGCCATGGCCCCCTTGATGTGTACTATCTGTCGTCTGCCCCTCCCGGTTGGCAGCAAAAAGCTGATCCTATCGCGCGTCGAGTGATATCTGATGGCCTATGCCATCGAGCGCAATGGTGTGCAGGACGTCGAGGGAAGTCGGGTCGATTACCCAGAGCTTGCTTTCCTCACGACTGGTGACCAGCAAGCGACCGTCGTCCGGGGCCACCGCCAGATGGTAAGGGGCCGGGGCCAGGTCGATACTCTGCCGAGTCCCGTCGCCGAGCGTGATGCGGACTAGGCGGTTGTCACCCTGGCTCGTCGCGTAGAGGGTTCGGCCGTCCGGGCTCAGACCGACACCATGGGGAGCGTCGCCTACCTCATGCTCACCCGCCACGCTGCCGGTAGGCAGGTCGAGTGCAACGACTCGACCGGCCGAGCCATCGTTGATGTAGAGCCGCTCGTCGCCAGGCGAGAGCACCATATGCTCTGGGCTGCCGCCGACACGCATGTTTCGCTCGACGAACCAGTGCTGGGTATCGATCTCGCTGACCGTCCCGTTACCCGTGTTGCTGACCAGAAGCGATTGACCGTCTTCGGCTTCGACGACGTAGTTCGGGGCCGGTCCCGTTGCCACCGTCTCGACAAGCTTGCCGGAATCCAGCGAGACGACGCTGATGCCACCCCCCATGGGATGAGTCGAGACGGCATAGCGGCCATCGGCCGTCACCAGGACATGGTGAACCGGACCGGGGACTTCCAGCTTTCGCACGATGGCATTGGTGGTCGTATCCACCACATACAGCAGGCCGGTGTTCTGCTCATCCGCCGCGGCCTTTTCTCCCCCACCGTGATGGGCTGCATGTTCGTCTTCCGTCACGTCCTCCGGGCGACTGACGCTTTCCTCGACATCGCGTGCGGTGAGGCTGCCGGCGACCAGGTATCGACCGTCCGGCGTCAGTGCCGACCCGTGCGTATTGAGGGTATCCGGAATGGTGGATGTCACCTGGTAGCTCTCCAGGTCGATGACGCCTACGGCATCTGCCGAGCCCATCGGCACGAAGGCGCGACTACCGGCTGCCATCGCGGTCATCGATGCGCCCATCATGACACCCGCCACGATTGCGTTGAGCCATTGCCTCGTTGAGTTGCGTTCCATCGTTGGTACCTCTTTTTTGCCAGAGACGCCGCGGGATGTCAGGCCCACAGGGCGCTGTCCACACGGCAGCTAGTTGTGTTGGGTCCTGAAAATAAGCGCCATGCCGACCTCGGAGTCGCGCTTGAAGCCGCCGATGCCCGGGCCATGGCCCGCGCCCGTCCAGGATCATCTCGTAGTCGAAGTCGAGCAGTGGCGGCTTGCCGGCCTGCTCATGCTCGAGCATGTTGTCGGCACGCTGGCGCTTGCGCGGAGCGTGGCAAGCCGAGGGTGCTTTGGCTGTCATGGAGAATTGCCTCTAGTGTTCAGGATGTCGTTAATTGGGGGTCGACACCGATCTCGAGCCGGGTATCGGACAGGAAACGGTATGGCGGAATCACCAGGTTGGTCGGCGCCGGCACCGCCTTGAATACGCGGCCGGCGAAGTCGAATTTGGAGCCGTGGCAGGGACAGAAGTAGCCGCCCGGCCAGTCGTCGGTGACCGAGCCGAGCTCCGGCCGAAACAGGGGCACGCAGCCGAGGTGGGTGCATATGGCGATGACCACCAGGTACTCCTCCTTGAGCGAGCGCAGTGGCCCGGTGATATAGCTCGGTTGCTGTGATTCCACCTCGGCGAGCGGATCGCGGAGCCGGTCGGAATCTGTCAGCGTCGCCAGGCGATCAAGGATCGCCGGGGTGCGGCGCAACACCCAGATGGGCTTGCCGCGCCATTCCACGGTGACCTGCTGGCCCGGCTCCAGTTTGCTGATGTCGACCTCGACGGGGGCGCCGGCGGCCCGGGCACGCGCACTGGGCTGCCAGGAGGCGATGAAGGGCACCGCCGTGAATGCCGCTCCGATGCCGCCGACCACCATCGTCGCGCCGACGAGAAAGCGTCTGCGTTTCATGACAACCTCCCGAATATCTCGCCCTCAGGTGCGCCGATCGCACGTACGAGCTGTCCGCCAATGGGGAATAAATCGCGGCGTTTGTGCCGCGTAGGCCTGCCATTCCTCACCGAGAACTGGCGCACTATCTCGAGCTCTTCAGGATCGTCAGGCGCGAGTACATCCATACCAGCACCGGAAACATGGCCAGGGTCAGCAGCGTGGGCCACTGCAGCAGGAAGCCGAACATCACCAGCACGAAGCCGATGTACTGCGGATGCCGCACCCGAGCATAGGGTCCACCGGTCGCCAGCACACCCCGGCGCTGGGCCGCATAGAGCACGCGCCAGCCCGCGGCGATGAGGTAAAACCCGGCGACGATGAACACCATGCTCAGGATATGGAAGGGTCCGAAGTGCGGGTTGGCCTGCCA
>NZ_JBDNGD010000386.1:0-10521 GCF_041689495.1 Halomonas sp.
CGCTAGCCCGCTGATGTCGGGGGGTGTCCTTGCAAGCGAGTGCTGCCGGAAGGCATGTTCGCGGCGGGATGGTGTCGGGTCAGGGACCACGAACATCAGGCCTTGCAGAAACTGGAGATGACGATGGGTCACATTCTGAAATGTATCTCACCGATCGACGGGTCGGTCTTCGCCGAGCGTGACGCGCTGTCGCCTGAGGCCGCACGGCAGGCGGCCGAACGGGCGCGGTCGGCGCAGGCCAGCTGGGCCGCACGGCCCATCCAGGAGCGTATCGACCTGGTTCGTTCTGGCATCGCCGCTGTGGGCGCGATGAATGACGAGGTGGTGCTGGAGCTTGCGCACATGATGGGCCGCCCGGTTCGCTACGGTGGCGAGTTCGGTGGCTTCGAGGAGCGTGGCGGCCACATGGCGACCATTGCCGAGGAGGCGCTGGCCGATATCGCGGTGGGTGAGGATGCCACGGTCAAACGCTATATCAAGCGCATCCCACACGGGGTAGTGCTGGTGGTGGCACCCTGGAATTATCCCTACATGACGGCGATCAATACGGTGGCGCCCGCGCTGATCGCGGGCAACACGGTACTGCTGAAGCATGCCACCCAGACCCTGCTGGTCGGCGAGCGGATGGCGCGCGCCTTCCACTCTGTCGGCGTGCCCGAGGATGTGTTCCAGAATGTCTTTCTGGATCACGATACCACCTCGTCACTGATTGCCGATCGGGCGTTCGATTTTGTGAACTTCACCGGTTCCGTGGGCGGCGGGCGTACCATGGAAAAGGCGGCGGCCGGTATCTTCACCGGGCTGGGGCTGGAGCTGGGCGGCAAGGATCCGGGCTATGTCATGGAGGATGCCGACCTGGGTGCAGCGGTCGCTACCCTGATCGATGGGGCGATGTTCAACTCTGGGCAATGCTGCTGTGGCATCGAACGGATCTATGTGCACGAGAGCCTTTATGAGGCCTTTGTCGAAAAGGCGGTGGCGATTGTCGAAGGCTACAAGCTGGGCAATCCGTTGGCCGCCGATACGGATATCGGCCCCATGGCGAATATACGTTTTGCCAAGGAGGTCCGTGCCCAGATCGATGAGGCCGTTGCCGCCGGTGCCAGGGCCCATATCACGCAGAAGCCCGAAGATGACGGTGGTACCTATCTGACTCCGCAGATCCTGACCCAGGTGACCCATGACATGCGCGTGATGCGCGATGAAAGCTTCGGCCCGGTGGTCGGCATCATGAAGGTCGCCGGCGATGACGAGGCGATCCGGCTGATGAATGACAGCCGGTTCGGCCTGACGGCTAGCCTGTGGACGGCCGATATCGAGCGCGCCCAGCGTATCGGTGATCGGGTCGAGACCGGCACGGTGTTCATGAACCGCGCGGATTATCTCGACCCTGGCCTGTGCTGGACCGGCTGCAAGGAGTCGGGCCGCGGCGGCGGCCTGTCGGTGATCGGCTATCACAACCTGACACGGCCCAAGTCCTACTACCTGAAGAAGGTGACGAAATGACGCTGACTGGAAACTGGACCTATCCCACCGCCATCCGGTTCGGTGCGGGCCGTCTCAACGAGTTGCCCGAGGCCTGTGCCCAGGCGGACATCATCCGTCCTCTGCTGGTGACTGACCGAGGCCTGGCCGATCTGCCGATCACCCGGGCCGCGCTGGATATCCTGGAAGCGTCAGGCCTTGGCCGGTGCCTGTTTGCCGAGGTCGACCCCAACCCGAACGAGCAGAACCTGGAAGCAGGGGTCGAGGCCTATCGGGCAGACGGCCATGATGGGGTGATCGCGTTCGGCGGTGGCTCGGGGCTGGATCTGGGCAAGATGGTGGCCTTCATGTCCGGCCAGGCGCGCCCGGTGTGGGATTTCGAGGATATCGGCGACTGGTGGACGCGAGCCGATGCCGAGGCGATCGCGCCCATCGTGGCGGTGCCCACCACCGCCGGCACCGGTGCGGAAGTGGGCCGGGCCAGCGTCATCACCAACTCCCGAACCCATGAGAAGAAGATCATCTTTCACCCCAAGGTACTGCCCACGGAGGTGATCTGTGATCCCGAACTGACGGTGGGCATGCCCAAGCCGATCACCGCCGGTACCGGGCTGGATGCCTTTGCCCACTGCGTCGAGGCGTTCTCGAGCCCGCATTATCACCCGATGAGCCAGGGCATCGCGCTGGAAGGCATGCGGCTGGTCAAGGACTACCTGCCGCGCGCTTATGCCGACGGCACGGATCTCGAGGCACGTGCGCACATGATGAGCGCGGCGATGATGGGCTCCACCGCGTTCCAGAAGGGGTTGGGGGCCATCCATGCGATGAGCCACCCCATTGGCGCGGTGTTCAATTCCCACCATGGCACCACCAATGCGATCTGCATGCCGGCGGTGCTGGCGTTCAACGCCGACAGGATCCGCGAGCGATTCGACATGGCCGCCGCTTATCTGGGTATCGAAGGCGGCTTCGATGGTTTCAGGGCCTTCGTGCAGGAGCTCAATGATCAGATGGGCATCCCGCGCACCCTTTCCGAGATCGGTGCCACCCCTGACCATATCGACCATCTGGCGGACATGGCCATTCAGGATCCCAGCTGTGGCGGGAATCCGGTGGCGTTGAGCGTCGATGATCTCAAGGCGTTGTTCCGACAGTGCATGTGACCGTCGAGGTGCGGGTCGATCTCCCTTGAGGGTGGCGATCGCCACCCGTGGAGCCCAGTGACGGCGGATGTCAGAACAGTCCCGTGATCTCGCCGTTATCGTCGATGTCGATGTGCGCGGCGGCCGGATCGCGGCCGAGGCCTGGCATGGTGCGCATGTCACCGCAGAGGGCATAGACGAAGCCCGCCCCGGCAGAAAGCCGCACCTCGCGAACCGGCAGGGTCCAGCCGGTGGGGGCGCCACGCAACGTTGGATCGGACGACAGTGACAGGTGGGTCTTGGCGATGCACACCGGCAGGTGGCCATGGCCCTGTTGCTGGTAGCTGTCGATCTGGCGACGGGCTTCGGGGCTGAAGGCGACGTCGGCGGCGCCGTAGAGACGGGTGGCGATGTGCTCGATCTTGGCGTCCAGGGGCATCTCGTCCGGGTACAGGAAACGGAAGGTGCTGCCGCTCTCGGCGGCTTCCACGATGGCCTGGGCCAGTTCGAGCGCACCGACACCGCCGTCACGCACGTGACTCGATACTGCGGCCCGGACCCCGGCGGCCTCGGCGATGTCGCGAATGACGGCGTGCTCGCTGGCATGGTCCGAGGGGAAGGCATTGATGGCCACCACCGGGGTGACACCGTGGATGCGGAGGTTGTCGATCTGCTTGATGAGATTGTCGGCGCCCGCGCGGACGTCCTCGGGGTTCTCCGCCAGCATGGCAGCGGGGAGCGGCTTGCCGGGGACCACGGCGTATCGCCCGGAGTGGAACTTCAATGCGCGGACCGTGGCCACCAGCACCGCGGCATCCGGGATCATCCCCGAGGCCCGGCACTTGATGTTGAAGAAACGTTCTGCGCCCATGTCGGCCCCGAAGCCCGCCTCGGTGACGAGGTACTCCCCGCCGTGGAGGCCGATTCGATCGGCGACGATCGAGGAGTTACCATGGGCGATGTTGCCGAACGGTCCGGCATGGATCAGCGCCGGTGCGTGTTCTAGGGTCTGCAGCAGGTTGGGCTTGATCGCCTCCTTGAGCAGCACGGTCATGGCACCCGCCGCGCCGATTTCCTCGGCGGTGACCGGCTCGCCGGTGCGGGTGTAGCCGACCCTTATCCGGCCCAGTCGGCGCCTCAGGTCCGCGAGCGACGTCGCCAGGGCGAGCACCGCCATGACCTCGGAGGCCGCAGTGATCTCGAAGCTGCTCTGGCGTGTGACGCCGTCGGCA
Organism: Halomonas sp.; assembly: GCF_041689495.1. Classification (GTDB taxonomy): domain Bacteria; phylum Pseudomonadota; class Gammaproteobacteria; order Pseudomonadales; family Halomonadaceae; genus Halomonas. Next base: position 3,860 of record NZ_JBDNGD010000386.1, read on the forward strand.
GCCGGGCCGAGGCCCGTGACGATATGGCGCAGGGCGCGGTCATTGATATCCATCACCCGTTGCCAGCATATCGCCTGCGGGTCCAGGTCGATGCCCAGGCGATGGTGAAGGTGGTTGTCCACCATCGCCGCCAGCAGGTTGTGGGCGGCGGAGACCGCATGGATGTCCCCGGTCAGGTGCAGGTTGATGCGCTCCATGGGGATCACCTGGCTGTAGCCGCCGCCGGCGGCACCGCCCTTGATGCCAAGCGTGGGGCCCATTGAGGACTGGCGCAGGGCGACGGTGGCGCTGTGGCCAAGCTGCTGCAGGCCCTGGACGAGGCCGATGGAGGTAGTGGTCTTGCCCTCGCCTAGAGGCGTGGGGGTGATCGCCGCGACCACCACATAGCGTGCCCGTGGGCGCTCCGCAAGCGCGTCCACGGCGGCAAGGTCCAGCTTGGCGATGCCCCGCCCATAGGGCTCCACCGTCTCGCCGGGCACGCCCAGGCGGTGGGCGATCTCCTCGATGGGCCAGAGCCGGGCGTCACGGGCGATCGTGAGGTTGTCTGGCATCCACTGTCGCGCCTGGCCGAGGTCTTGCGGTTGGCTCGTCATCACCACGTCTCCTGATTCATCCACCGGGACATCGATAGCCACAGTATTCGTGCCCGGCAGGGGAGGGGCTTGCCCGCGTGCGTCGGCGGGCTTGGCCACAGCGACACCTCGACCTGGGCTGAAAACGAGAGCCGGGAAAGCGTCGACGAGTCGAAGAGTCCCTGCCCGGCGTCACGAGGAAAGTCCAGGTCGTGAATGGACAAGCCGTGCCGCTGTTGCCATGTCAAGACTCTGACTAGAGTGCAGGTAGTAGGTTGTGGCGAGGAGGATGACAGATGGACCCCGTGCGCGCACCGATCAAGGACCACTACGATATCGGCTTCGTCCTGCTGCCGGGCTTTTCCCTGCTTGCTTTCTCCTCGGCACTGGAACCCTTGCGCATGGCCAACCACCTCGCCGACCGTCGGCTCTACACCTGGCACCTGGTGAGCCGGGACGGCTGCCCCGTGAAGGGCAGCAGCGGTCTCGAGATGGCAGTGGACTGCGCCATGGAGGATGAGCTGTCGCTGGACCTGGTGCTGGTGTGTGCCGGCGTGGATGTCCCGCACCGCTGCGATCGCGATACCCTCGGCTGGCTGCGCCGGCTGGCCAGGCGTCGCATCCCGCTGGGTGGGGTCTGCACCGGTGGCTACGTGCTCGCCCAGGCCGGGGTCCTCGATGGCTATTGCTGTACCCTGCACTGGGAGCACATCTCGAGCATTCACGAGGCACTGCTGTTCCCCGCCGTGACCTTCACTCCGCAGTTGTTCGTCATCGACCGTGACCGCTATACCTGTTCCGGCGGTATCGCGCCCCTGGACATGATCCTGACCCTCATCAGCCGCCAGCAGGGCCTGGAACTGGCGGAAGCGATCGCCGAGGAGTTCATTCACGAGCGGATCCGGGATCTGGGCGACCGCCAGCGGACCCCGCTGCGCGTGCGCCTAGGCCGTACCCATCCCAAGCTGGAGGAAGTGGCGACCCTGATGGAGGCGAACCTGCAGGAGCCGCTGTCCCTGGATGAGCTGGCGAACTATGCCAATCTCTCGCGGCGGCAGGTGGAACGGCTCTTTCAGCGCTACGTGGACTGTCCGCCGCTGAAATACTACATGGATCTGCGCCTGCTGCGGGCGCGCCTGCTGCTGCGCCAGACCCACATGCCGATCACCGACGTGGCGCTGGCCTGCGGCTTCATTTCGCCACCGCACTTCACCAAGTGCTACCACGACCGCTTCGGTCACTCACCCAGTCGAGAGCGGTCGCGTCGCAGTGACCGGGTGGCCGGCATGGCGACATCCCCAAGCGCTCCGAGTGTCGGGGAGGTCTGACGCTCTCCCTCTGCCCACCAGGGGCTGTCACCCCCTGGGCAGCCGGTTGTCCGGGTCATACAGGGCGCGATAGCCGACGGCCTCGACGGTCAGGGGATAATGCTCGCCGAAGTACTCCATGTTCATGACTTGGCCCACCCGGGCATGGGTCACCGGCAGGTAGCCCAGGGCGATGATCTTTCCCACGGAGGGGCCGTAGGCGATGCTCGTCACATAAGAGCGACGCCCCAGCGCATCCACCAGCACCTCTCCACTGTCCCGGTCGAGGATCGGCGAGTGGCCCACGGGATAGCGGGCCACGCCACGGGCGTCGTGGTTGTCGTCCAGGGTCAGGGTGCAGAGGTAGGCCGGCTGCTCATGACGCTCGCGCTGCGCCAGATAGGCGGCCTTGCCATGGAACTCCGCCGGCTTGATCCTGGGGCGCTCCAGGCCCGCCTCGACGAGGTTGTATTCGGTCAGCAGGTCGACGTTCTGCAGCCGCAGGCTCTTCTCGAGACGGCGGCTGTTGGCGTAGGTCTCGATGCCCACGGGAGTCACGCCCTGCTCGAAGAGCAGGTCCCAGAGGGTGAGCCCGTAGCTGAACGGCGTGTAGAGCTCCCAGCCCAGCTCGCCGACATAGGAGATGCGAAAGGCCCAGACCGGAAGCCCGCGCACCCGGATCTCGCGCGCCGTGGCGAAGGGGAAGGGCGCGTCCTCCAGTGCCCATGGCTCGTCGGCGACCGCCTGCAGCGTGCGACGGGCCTCGGGGCCCCATAGTCCCAGGGTGGCCAGGCTGTCGGTGCGGTCCTCGACGTGCAGGCGCGTCAGCTGCCTCGCCTCGGCCATCCGCGTCATCCACACGACGTCGCGATGGCCGGTGTCTCCGCCGCAGATCACCCGGAAGCTGTCCGTGGCGAGGCGGACTACGGTGAGGTCGGAGTGGACGCCGCCGGCGTCGTCGAGGAAGTGGGTGTAGATGCCCTTGCCCAGCGGTGTCTCGCCCCCCACCCGCGCCACCGAGAGGTACTCCAGCAGCGCCTCGGCGTCGGGGCCGGCGACATCGAAGATGGCGAAGTGGGAGAGGTTGATCATGCCCACGCCCTCGCTCAGGGCGAGATGCTCGGCGTTGGAGACCCGCCAGAAGTGGCGGCCGTCCCACTCGTCGGGCCGCTCGGGCACGCGGTCGCCATAGCGCTCCAGCAGCGCCTCGTTGGCGGCATAGCCATGGGCGCGCTCCCAGCCCGCGACTTCCATGAAGTGCCCCCCGAGCGCCTTCTCCCTTGGCCAGAAGGGGCTGCGCCGCAGGTTGCGGCCCGATTCGAAGGGCTCGCGGGGATGCACCGGCGGGTCGTAGATCTTCCTGGCGATCTCCAGGCAGCGCCCGCGGACATAGTCCGGCGTCTTCTGCACCGGGTAGAAACGTGCGATATCGATGCCATGGGGATCGAGCGACGGTCGGCCGAGGGTGATCCAGTCGGCCAGCACCTTCCCCATCCCAGGACCATCCTTGACCCAGACCGCCTCGCATAGCCACAGGCCACGTGTCTCTGGCGACTCGCCGACCAGGGAGCCGCCATCCGTGGTGACCGACAGCAGGCCGTTGAAGGAGTGCTTCTCGTCCCAGCCCAGTTCGCCGAGCACGGGGGTGAGCTCCACCGCTCGGGTGAAGGCCTCCATCACCTGGTCGATCTCCAGGTCGCGCATGGAGGGCGACAGGCGTGCCTGGTCGCGTTCGAGGATGTCGGAGGGGGAGACGAGGCGCGGTGAGGTGGCCTCGTAGTAGCCCCACTCGAGCTGTCCGCCCTCGGTGCTTCTGGGATCGCCGGTATCGCGCAGGTAGGCCGAGTTGCCCTGGTCACGGAACAGTGGATAGCCGATCTCGCTGCCGGTCCCGGCGAAGGTGTCGAAGGGGCCGAAGAACATCAGGGGATGCTCCACCGGCATCAGCGGCAGACGAGTGCCGCCCATGGCCGCGGGGATCGGTCCCCAGATCCCCGAGGTGACGATTACCACCGGGGTCGCGATGTAGCCCCGGGCGGTCGTTACGCCACGCACGCGGCCGTCCTGGACGTCGATGTCCAGGGCCGGGGTGTCGGCGAAGGCCTGTAGCCTGCCGGACGCCACCGCCTGCTCGATCAGCTCACCGGCGACCTGCTGCGAGCGGGGCACCACCAGCCCGGCGTCCGGGTCCCACAGGGCGCCCTGGATCAGCTCCCGCCTGACCAGAGGGAAGCGCTCGACGACCTCGTCCGGGCCGATGAGGCAGGCGTTGGTGCCGAAGGCCTTGCCCGAGGCGACCTTGCGCTTCAGCTCTTCCAGGCGTTTGTCGTCTCCCACGCGGGCGACCTCGAGGCCGCCCACCCGCTGGTAGTGCCCCAGGCGCTCGTAGAAGTGACGACTGTAGGTCGTGGTGTAGCACGACATCTTGTCGTGGGACGTCATGTAGCAGAAGTCCGAGGCGTGGGAGGTGGAGCCGATGTCCGAGGGAATGGCGGACTTTTCGAGCCCCACCAGGTTCTCCCAGCCCAGCTCGATCAGGTGGTGGGCCACGGAGGCGCCGACGATGCCGCCCTGGCCGATGATCACCGCATCCGCGTGCTTGGGTAGTGTTGTCATGGCCGGTCTCCGATGCCGATGCGCTCGCCGCGTTTGGCTTCACCATAATCCAGGCGGGCGCGGTCCTTTTGCTCTAGCCGACAGGATCTTTCCCCGCGGCGACCGCCGGTGGCGTCCCGGCACCGGCGGAGCATGGCGGCCAGCCCGCTGTGTCGCAGGGACCTAAGTGGCCGTCGCCGCTGGTGCCACGGGAGCGCGCGGGCGGGGCTAGCTTCGAGGGCAGGAACGGCCTTCCGGCATCAGCCCCGAGGTCGCATGGCAAGGCCCAGGCATCTGCAAAGGAGACACGACCATGTCCCAGGTCATCGAAAGCATCGAGCACACCCAGACGGCACCGGAGATCCTGCTCTATCCGCGGATCCGCAAGTCACCGTTCTTCTACGCCTCCAGGCGCCATGGGGTGCGCAAGTACAGCGTCTACAACCACCACTACCATCCGCGCCTCTACACCGACCCGGTGGATGAGTACTGGGCCCTCGTGGAGGGGGTCACCCTCTGGGACGTGGGCGTGGAGCGCCAGATCGAGATCAGCGGGCCTGATGCCTTCACCTTTACTCAGCGGCTGGTGCCCCGAGACATGCGCCACTGCCAGGTCGGCCAGTGCAAGTACGTCTTTGTCACCGCGGCCGACGGGGGCATCATCAACGACCCGGTACTGCTGCGCATCGAGGAGAACCGTTTCTGGCTGTCGCTGGCCGACAGCGATGTGCTGCTATGGTGCCAGGGCCTGGCCTACCATTCGGGCCTGAATGTCAGCATCCGGGAGGTGGACGTGGCCCCGGTCCAGGTCCAGGGACCGAATGCCAAGCCGGTGATGGTGGACCTCTTCGGCGAGCGGGTGCTGGAGATCCCCTATTACCACCTCATGGAGGCGGAGCTCGATGGCATGTCGGTGGTCATCTCGCGTACCGGCTATTCCGGCGAGATCGGCTACGAGATCTATCTGCGCGATGCCAACCGTCACGGCGAAGCCCTCTGGCAGCGGGTCTTCGAGGCGGGGCGGCCCCACGGCATGCAGGTGATTGGTCCCTGCCATATCCGCCGCATCGAAGGCGGGATCCTCGCCTTCGGCTGCGACATCTGGTACGACACCAATCCCTTCGAGGTGGGCATGGGCTACGACTGGATGGTCGACCTTCGCGGCGACGACGACTTCGTCGGGCGGACGGCCCTGGAGCGCATCAAGGCCGAGGGCGTCACACGCCGGCTGGTGGGTGTGGAGATCGACGGCCCGAACGTCGGCTATTTCACCGATGGCTCGATGATCGACGTCTTCCCCGTTTTCGACAGCGCCGGGGCGACCATCGGCAAGGTGACGTCGGCCACCCGCTCGCCGCGCCAGGACCGCAACATCGGCTATGCCATGGTGCCGACCTCCCATGCCGAACTCGGCACGCCGCTGCGCGTCGAGGCCAACACCGGCATGCAGGACGCGGTGGTGGTGCCCAAGCCGTTCCATGATCCGCGCAAGGACATTCCCAAGGGCTGAGCCATGAACGATCTAAAGAGCGTGACGCCCCCGGAGCAGCGACTCCAAGGATGCCTGGCGCTGGCCAGTCCCCGCTACGAGCTGCTGCCCCTGGGGAATATGCGGGAGGCGGCTCGCCTCCTCCCGGCCGGGGCCCGGGTCACCGTGACCTGTTCGCCACGGCACGGCATCGACCGCACCCTGGAGGCGGCAGAGTGGCTGGCGAGGGCAGGTTTTCGCACGGTGCCTCACCTCGCCGCTCGCCTGGTCCGCGATCGGGCCCACCTGGAAGAGGTCGTGTCGCGCATGGCGGTGGTCGGCATCGATGACTGCCTCGTGGTGGGCGGCGATGCCCCCGAGGCGACAGGGGACTATGCGGACGGCCTGGCCCTGTTGGAGGATCTGGCGAGCATGCCGTCGCGGCCATCGCGGCTCGGGATGCCCGCGTATCCCGAGGGGCATCCGCGGGTCGACGATGCGGCCCTGCAGCGGGCCCTGGATGCCAAGGCGAGGCTGGCCGATTACGCCGTCACCCAGCTGTGCTTCGAGTCGGCGCCGCTGATCGACTGGCTGCGGCGTCAGCGCCACAGGGGGTTGGCCCTGCCGGTGTACGCGGGCATCCCCGGGGTGATCGCCCATGCCCGGCTGCTGTCGGTGGCCATGCGCATCGGTCTCGGGGCGTCGACGCGGGCGCTCGGC
>NZ_JBDNGD010000387.1:0-2166 GCF_041689495.1 Halomonas sp.
AATCCCGTGTAAATATCCACAAAATCAAGATATTTGATCTGCTTCTCGATGTTCGGTTCCAGCGTCAGCAGGCCTTCTATCGCCTTGGCATAAATGTCAACTTTCTGCTTCAGCGTCCATTGCATGTTCGGTAGGTTCAAGGGGCAAGGGGCAAGGAAAAGCGCCAAGCGGCCAAGGGCTCTTCGGGCGAAACATAAGGCTCAATGAACATCCGCACCGATCGGTGGGTGAACCGCTCCGGCGAATTCCAGCACTGCTTCTTTCTTCGCCAGCGGCAGTACGCTGACCCCGGTCGCTTGCAGCAGCTCTACGGCATGGTGATAGGCCTCGCCACGACGGCTGTGGTCGTCAGGCCCTTCCACGGCCAACAGCACACGACGGGGCAGTTGGTAACGTCGTTTCAGTTCGTTGATGCGGAACTGCCACTTACCACCATGCTCGACGATGTGACTGGAGTTCTGCTGGCCCAGGTTGAGCGGCTTGATGGCGCTTAGGACCTCATCTTGTTGCCTTTCCACAAAGGGGAAGTTGACGTGATATTCATCATTACCCAGTTTCTCCGGGATGAAGCGCTCACCGATCCTGGCTTGGTAGAACAAGCGACGAAGCTGGCTTTCCAGCACGGTCTCGCGATATTGCTTAGTCGCGAAACTGTGCTCGACATAGTGGCCAAACAGCTCATTTAGTGTCTCTTCCGGCTTTTCAGCCAACACTACCCGCGCTTCGCTGAAGCGCAGCATGGTTTCACGGGGGCGGGTGAGTTCCGTGAACAACTGTTTGGCGAAGGTTTCGTCGTTATGCTTGTAGCGCCGATCAAACCCATTTTCCTTGAGCAGTGCGTGAACGCGCTCCAGTTCATCCTTGATGGCGGTAATGGCGGAACGGTACAGCCGCCCCTCCAGGTCCTTGAAGAACTGGGTCAGCCGAGCATAACGCCGGGTTTCCAGCTTGAAGCCGAAATAGCGGCTGCGCGGAGAGATCATCACCACGCCCACGTTGGCAAATTCACCGGTTTCCACGTAGGGCATGAAACGTACGATCACGTACTGGCACGCTATGCGTTTCATTGCCACCTCCAGAATTCGTCGCGATTCACCTGGGACAGCCCCTCGCGAATCATGTCAACATCAAAATTGACCTTGGTAATCAGCTCTTCATCCAGGTACCACCACTCTTCCGGTAGCAGGTCGAGGATACTGTCCCAATGCCGCAATGCCGCGATCATGGCATCTGCCAGCTCGTGCTTTCGCTGTAAATCCCGCTGAATAACGGCAGCCTGAGCGCAAAACACGTGCTGAGTCAGAAAATCGCCCAGATCAAAGGCCGGATCGAATGCCTGGTTGTGGTCGATCACCACCAGCTCTCCAGCCCACTCATCCCAGAAGAGGTTCGGATTGCCTCCCTTGGCTGTCAGTATGCGGTCTGCGTTGCGGATCCACCAGTCGAAGGCCAATACCCGCTGCTGCAGCTCGCTCGGCACCTCAGCCACGCGTCCGTAACTCAGTTCCGAAACACCGCACTCTCGGGAGCCAAAGGCGGGACCGGCTCCCAGGTCCTCGAGATCCAGGGCAGAATCTAACTCCATCAACTCTTCGGGGACATGCACGATCTCGAAAGGCGCCACTGGAAGGTCGGCCTCCATCGCCAGCGAGCCGGCAATCCACTCACATAGCTGGCTGCGGCGCCCAGCGCCTACCCCTTTCACGAAGTAGACATGGCCGTCATCACCACGACAGATGAATGGCCGCGTCATGCCTTGGGTGGAGCGGCGCATCACTTCAATGATTTCAACTGCCACCTGGCGCTAACTCCCTACTCTTCACCTCACCCCTCACTTCTCATAACTCATGCTCCGCCAGTGCCCAGGCGACGCCTCAGGGAAAACGCATGAAAACCATTACACCGCGAGAATGTCTGCCAGATAGGTCTCCTCCAGTACGATTTGCTTCTGTTTTCGCCGGATTCCGCCCTTGAAACGCCTCTCCCCTTATCTCTGGGCGTCTGCAGGCGCCAGTCGCGCAACTGGAGCTGCTCTTGACCTTGTGGGAGGGAGCTTCAGCTCGCGATGCAGCGCGACGCGCTGCCGGTATCAGGCGCCTGGCGGCGCCATCGCCCGGCGGAGCCGGCCTCCCACGAAAACCTGTTCAGTGCTTAATGCTGCGCGGC
>NZ_JBDNGD010000388.1:0-5996 GCF_041689495.1 Halomonas sp.
GCCGGCGGCCGGGTCCACGGGGCCTGGGGCCAGCAAGCCAGGTATCGGCAGGACCGCCAGCAGGTTGAACAGGTTGGAGCCGATGACATTGCCGATGGCGATGTCGTGATGACGCTTTAGCGCGCTGGCGACACAGGCGGTCAGTTCGGGCAGGCTGGTACCGATGGCTACCACGGTGAGCCCGATCAGCAATTCACTCACGCCAAGGCCGCGCGCGAGTTCACTAGCACCCCAGACCAGGGCCCGGGAACCGGCAACCATGATGGCCAGAGTGCCCAGCAGCCAGAGCAGGGCGTGACGCAGTTGCATGTCGGGAATCTCGCCGACGCCCTCGGTCACCGCATCGGGGGTATCGGCACGGAACAGCCACCAGAGGCAGAAGACCAGCAGAAGCAGCAGGAAGGCGGCATCGAAGTGGCCCAGGCGGCCGTTGGCCAGGGCGTAGCCGGCCAGGCCGGTTGCGCCCAGCAACAGCGGGAGTTCGCGGCGCACGATGGAAAAGCGCACGGGGATCGGAACCACCAGGGCAGTGACACCCAGTACCAGGCCGATGTTGGCGATGTTGGAGCCCAGGGCGTTACCCGTGGCAAGGTCGGGGGCATTGTCCAGAGATGCCATGATGGAGACCACGATTTCCGGCGCCGAGGTACCCAGTGCGACGATGGTCATTCCGATCAGCAGCGTGCTCATGCCTGCTCGATGCGCCGTGGCGGCGGCGGCCCCGACGAAGCGTTCGGCGCTCCACAGCAAGGCAATGAAGCCGACCAGCACGGCGATCAGGGGCGCCAGCATGAGGTCTCCTTCCAGGGTGTTGATTGGCGGCGTATTAAACGATCTGGCGTTGGCAGTTGCAAGTCGATGGCTGGCGTCACAGGGTATGGTTAGGATACGATGTTCGACAATTCCAGGCAGGACGATGAACCAATGAACGACACCTCCGTTGTGGTGGTGGAGAGTTTGTTTTTTTCCCGCGGTGACATGGATATCTTCCGTGGCGTAGACCTTCAGGTGCCACGCGGAAAGATCACCGCCATCATGGGGCCAAGCGGGTCGGGAAAGACAACGCTTCTCAAGCTGATCGGCGGCCAGCTCTATCCGGATGCCGGCCGCGTGCTCTTCGATGGCGAGGACGTGCATCGACAGAGCCGCCGGGCATTATTCTCCCTGCGACAGAGGATGGGCATGTTGTTCCAGAGTGGCGCGCTCTTCTCGGATCTCAGCGTGTTCGAGAACGTGGCCTTTCCGTTGAGGGTTCACACTGACTTGCCGGAAACCATGATCCGCGATCTGGTATTGATGAAGCTCGAGGCTGTGGGGCTCAGAGGTGCCCGCCATCTCATGCCCGCCGAGCTGTCCGGTGGCATGGCGCGTCGGGTGGCACTGGCGCGAGCGATTGCCCTGGACCCGGAGTTGATCCTCTATGATGAGCCTTTCGTGGGCCAGGATCCGATATCCATGGGCGTACTGGTGCAGCTCATCAAGCGGCTCAATGAGGCCCTGGGACTGACATCCATCATCGTTTCCCACGACATCAAGGAAACCCTCACCATCGCCGACTATGTCTATGTGGTTTCCGACGGACAGGTCATGGCCCATGGCACCCCGCAGAGTCTGGATGTCGAAGAGGATGCCCGCGTCAGGCAATTCGTGCATGGCGAGGCAGACGGACCGGTGCCCTTTCATTATCCGGCGGTTGACTATCTCGCCGATATGCTCGATGTAGAGGTGCGGCGATGATCGAAGCCGTCATGCGCCTCGGTCGCCGGGGTTGCCACCTGTTCGAGGCGCTGGGTCGGGCGGGGATCTTCCTGGCCCAGTCCGCCGTGGGTGTGCCATCCCGGGAAGGATGGCATCTCTGGCTTAAGCAGATGCACTTCGTTGGTGTCCTGTCCCTGGCAATCGTGCTGGTGTCGGGGCTCTTCATCGGCATGGTGCTGGCGCTGCAGGGCTATACCATTCTGGTCGATTTCGGCGCCGAACAGGCGCTAGGGCAGATGGTCTCCCTGTCCCTGGTGCGTGAACTGTCACCGGTGGTGGCGGCCTTGCTGTTTGCCGGCCGAGCCGGTTCGGCGCTGACCGCCGAGATCGGCCTGATGAAGGCCACCGAGCAACTCTCCAGCATGGAAATGATCGGTGTCGACCCTCTGCGTCGCGTGGTGGCGCCACGGCTCTGGGCCGGTTTCGTGGCCCTGCCGTTGCTCACTGTCGGGTTCAGTGTGGTGGGTATCTATGGGGGCTACCTGGTCGGCGTCGACTGGCTTGGGGTCTTCGAGGGTTCCTACTGGAGCAATATGCAGGCAAGCGTCGAATTCCTGGCTGACATCGGTAACGGGATGGTCAAGAGTCTCGTCTTTGCCCTGGTGGTGACCTGGATCGCGGTCTTCCAGGGGTACGACCTGGTGCCGACGTCGGAAGGTATTTCACGGGCGACGACCCGCACGGTGGTGTATTCCTCCCTGGCGGTCCTCGGCCTCGACTTCGTGCTGACCGCGATGATGTTCGGGGGGATTTCATGATGTTCGGAGAAACCGCATGAAGCGTAGCAAGATGATGGAACTCGGCGTCGGCCTGTTCATGCTGGCCGGTATCCTGGGCCTGGTCTTCCTGGGGCTGAGGGTCAGCGGACTGACCTTCACCTCTCCCGGTGAGAGTTTCCGGCTGGAAGCGAACTTCGCCAATATCGGAAGTCTAAAGCCTCGTGCCAGGGTCACCATGGCAGGGGTGACGGTGGGGCGTGTGGCGGCCATCGAGCTGGATACCGAATGGTATGACGCCCGAGTGATCCTGGAACTCGATGCCGGACTCGAGAACCAGCTCTCCCGAGACACCACGGCAGCAATCCTCACCGCCGGCCTGCTCGGCGAACAGTATGTCGGGCTCTCGGTGGGCGGGGACCCCGAGACCCTTGCCAGTGGCGACATCGTCCACGACACCCAGTCGGCGGTGGTGCTCGAAGAACTCATCCAGCAATTCGTGTCAAATATGGTCAGCGAATGAGCCGACCGAGTCCCACGGCGTTCTTGAGCGTCGAGGTTTTCCCCGAGGAGAGATGATGATGTCCTTTATGCGCGCTTTTATTCGTCTGGCCGCCCTGGCGTTCTGCCTGGCGTTATTACCCCTGTCGGCTCAGGCAGCTCCCGAGCGGAGTCCTGAGCAGCTGATCCGCGCCAGCATCGACGAGCTGATGGGCAAGATCGAGGGTCGTCGCGATTACTTCGCCGACAATATCGATGAACTCCAGGGCCTAGTCGATGACAGCCTCGAGGATATCGCCGACTTTCGCTACATCGGTGCCAGTGTGATGGGACGCTACTTCCAGAATGCCTCGTCGCAGCAGCGTTCTCGCTTCGCCGATACCTTTCGCCAGACCCTCACCGATACCTATACCAAGGGGTTGGTCACCTTCGACTATCGCGAGGTGCGGGTACTGGATGCCCAGGAGTCTCAGCGCTACGAGGACCAGGCCAGCGTGGCCATGGAGGTGGTGGCCTCGGACGGCAGTGTCTATCCGGTCAGCTACTCGCTGCGCCTGACCGACGACCGATGGAAGGTGGTCAACGTCATCGTCAATGGCATCAACCTTGGACTGACCTTCCGCAACCAGTTCGACCTGGCCATGCGTGATCAGAATCGGGATTATGACGCGGTCATCAGTGGCTGGGCGCCGGAACTGGCCGTCGAGGAACTGGAGGAGGGCAGCAGTCGATGAGCCTGCTGCTCGACCTCGATGACGTCAGGCTAGAGTCAGGTTCCACCGGCCTGGCCGTGCATGGGGAGGTCGACTTCGATGTCGCCACTCGGCTCGCCCGCGCGGGCAGTGTCTGGCTCGATGGCCAACCTGACGGCACCCGGGTCATCTTTGATCTTTCCGCTGTCATCGGTGTCAGCAGTGCGGCGCTCAGCGTGCTGCTGGAATGGACCCGCTCCGCCCGGTTAGCCGGGATGACACTGGAGTCGGTGCGGCTTCCTGTTGCACTGGTCCGGCTGACACAACTCGCCGGTCTGGATCGCTTATTGCCCCTGGATCAGGCCGCATGAACCGCTGACGCGGCCTGCGGCATCGCCAATGGGGCCACTTTTCTTTACCATGACGGGATTCCCCTGCAGTGCCGTCCGACGCCTGGCGTCCGCCGGCACGGCAGGATGTTGTGAATCACAGGAGGCTGTTTCATGCAACCCAGTGACGTCAAGGCATTGCTCGAGGCCCGTGTGTCGGGTTGTGAGTTCCATATCCAGGGCGAAGGCTGCAACTTTCAGGTGGTGGCTGTCGGTGAGGCCTTCGAGGGCCTGTCGCCGGTCAAGCGCCAGCAGTTGATCTATTCCGCACTGTCGGAGGAGATCGCCTCGGGTGCGCTGCACGCGGTGAGCATCAAGACCTACACCCCTGCGCAGTGGCAGAACGCAACGGAAGACACCAGGGCATGACGGTCGAATCTTCATGGACAAGTTGATCATTACCGGCAATGGACCCGCCGACGGAGAGGTCTGGGCGAGTGGCGCCAAGAATGCGGCCTTGCCGATACTCTGCGCGACCCTGCTGTCGGAAGGGCCGGTGACCATCGGCAATTTGCCACACCTGCAGGACATCACGACCACCCTCGAATTGCTTGGTCATCTGGGTCTCGAGCCGGTGATGGGCGAAAAGATGAGCATCCAGCTGGATGGTTCCCAGGTGCGCCACTGCGATGCGCCTTATGAGCTGGTCAAGAAGATGCGCGCCTCCGTTCTGGTGCTCGGTCCCCTGCTGTCGCATTTCGGTCATGCCGATGTGTCCCTGCCTGGTGGCTGCGCCATCGGGTCCCGTCCGGTGGATCTCCATCTCCGCGGCCTGGAGGCAATGGGGGCGACGATCAGTGTCGAAAGCGGCTATATCCGCGCTCGTGTCGAGGGTCGCCTCAAGGGAGCCACCTTCTTCTTCGATACCGTCACCGTTACCGGCACCGAGAATCTGCTGATGGCAGCGACCCTGGCGGAAGGCACTACGATTCTGGAGAATGCGGCCCGGGAACCCGAGGTGGTCGATCTCGCCGACTGCCTTATCGCCATGGGCGCCAGGATCAGCGGCCAGGGTAGCGACACCATCGTCATCGAGGGTGTCGAGTGCCTGCATGGCGCGCGACACGATGTCATGGCCGATCGCATCGAGACCGGGACCTTTCTGGTGGCCGCGGCCCTGACTCGCGGGCGGGTCAGGATGCGCAAGACCCGCCCGGATATCCTCGAGGCCGTGCTGGCCAAGCTGGAGGAAGCCGGGGGAATCATCACCACTGGTGATGATTGGCTCGAGCTCGACATGCAGGGCAGACGGCCCCGGGCGGTCAATATCCGTACCGCACCCTACCCCGCCTTTCCCACTGACATGCAGGCACAATTCGTCGCCCTCAATGCGGTGGCCGAGGGAAACGCTCGGGTCGTCGAGACGATCTTCGAGAACCGGTTCATGCACGTCCAGGAGCTCAATCGCATGGGCGCCAACATCGCCCTGGAGGGCAATGCGGCCTTGGTGACTGGCGTCGAGCGACTTTCCGGTGCGCCGGTGATGGCGACCGATCTGCGCGCATCGGCATCCCTGGTACTCGCGGCGCTGGTGGCCGAGGGAGAAACTCTGGTGGATCGTATCTACCATATCGATCGCGGATACGAATGCATCGAGGAAAAGCTGCAGTTGCTGGGTGCCAATATCCGGCGGATCCCAGGCTGACACAGGCAAAAAGATGACCAAGCAATTGATTCTGGCCCTGTCCAAGGGCCGTATTCTCGACGAAACCCTGCCACTGCTGGCCGATGCCGGACTCCGTCCAGCGGAGGATCTCGGCGCCAGCCGCAAGCTGCTTTTCGACACCAACCTGCCCGATGTCAAGCTGGTGGTGCTGCGCGCCACCGATGTGCCTACCTATGTGCAGCTGGGTGCCGCGGACCTCGGGGTGGCCGGCAAGGATGTGCTGCTCGAGCATGGTGTCGAAGGCCTCTATGAGCCCCTGGACCTCGAGATCGCC
>NZ_JBDNGD010000389.1:0-24529 GCF_041689495.1 Halomonas sp.
ACCAGCCGAGGAAATCGGCGTAGTCCTTGGGGTAGTCCTTGCCTGCCTGCGGTCGGGTCTGCAACGGTGCGCTCGCCATCGGGAAATACTAGCATCGCCGCATTTATCCGGATACCCCGCTTCCGGTATTCCAGGCGAAGGGGTGATAGGCGCCCGACGCGACAGCCTGCCGAGCCCCTGGAGCGAGTTGCTGGGGCGAATCCTCACCGAGACGAATCACTATCTCTACAAGCAACCCGTGGAAGTCGCCGGGGCACTGCGCTACCTGACTCTGCACAAGGCCGATCTTGCGGACAGCGATGACGAGCGCGGCGGCAAGGTCATCCTGATCGAGGATCACAGCGAGATGAAATGGCTCGAGGACGAACTGATCCATGCCGCTCGCCTGGCCTCGATCGGCCAACTGGCAGCCGGTGTGGCCCACGAGATCGGCAACCCCATCACCGGTATCTCCTCGCTGGCCCAGAACCTGCGCTACGACACCGACGATCCCCGGGTACTGGAGACGGCCGAGCATATCCAGCAACTCACCGACCGTGTCTCGCGTATCGTCTCCTCACTGGTGGGCTTTGCCCATGGCGGTCGCCACATCAATGGCCAGCAGCTTATCCCTGTCTCGATGGCCGAGCTGATCGACGAGGCCCTGAACTTGATCCACCTCGCCCGCTCGGGGGAGGATACCGCTTACGAGAATCGATGCCCTGGCGAATTCAAGGTCATCGGCGACGCCCAGCGGCTCGTGCAGGTGATGGTCAACCTGTTGAGCAATGCCCGGGATGCCTGCCAGGCAGGTGGTCGGGTGGTCATCGAGGCCCGGCCCGAAGGTGAATGTCTGCTCGTCAGCGTGACCGATGACGGGGCGGGCATCGATGCCAGCGTCCGTGATCACCTCTTCGAGCCGTTCATCACTACCAAGCCGCCCGGAGAAGGTACCGGGCTGGGGTTGCCACTGGTCTACAGCATCGTCGCCGAGCACGGCGGCCAGATCGAGATCGACTCTCCCCTCCCGGGCCAGGACCATGGCACCCGCATCAGCCTCTGGCTGCCACTCGACCGACAGGATGGTGACACCCACCATGAGCCGAATTCTGATCGTTGAAGACGAAGCCATCATCCGCAGCGCTCTGAAACGGCTGCTGGAACGCCATGACCACCGGGTCAGCGGAGCCGGCTCGGTGGCCGAAGCCCTGTCGCTGGAACCCCGGGACTTCGACCTGGTGATCAGTGACCTGCGCCTCCCCGGGGAACCCGGTACCGACCTGATCGCCCGTGCCGCTCCTGTGCCGGTACTCATCATGACCAGCTACGCCAGCATGCGCTCGGCGGTCGAGGCCCTGAAGCTGGGCGCCGTAGACTACGTGGCCAAGCCCTTCGATCATGAGGAACTGCTCGAGACGGTCGCACGAATACTGCATCAGCAGAGCTGCTGTCAGGCCGAGCCACACGACATCACCGAACCCGACGGTCAGGCACAGTCGATGATCGGCAACTGCCCCGCCATGCAGGTGGTCTACACCCGTATTCGCAAGACGGCCCCGGCCGATGTCACGGTATTGATCCAGGGCGAATCGGGCACCGGGAAGGAGCTGGTGGCCAGAGCCATCCATCAGCAGAGCAAGCGTGACCGGGCACCGCTGATCTGCGTCAACTGCGCGGCGATTCCCGAGACGCTGATCGAATCCGAGCTGTTCGGTCACGAGAAGGGGGCCTTCACCGGCGCCAGCGCCGCCCGTATCGGCCTGGTGGAAGCCGCGGACGGGGGCACCCTCTTCCTCGACGAGATCGGTGAGTTGCCCCTGGATGCCCAGGCACGGCTGCTGCGCGCGCTCCAGGAAGGCGAGATACGCAAGATCGGCTCGGTGGAAACCCGCCATGTGGATGTGCGCCTCATTGCGGCCACCCATCGCGACCTGCACGCCCTGTCCAGGACCGGCGAGTTCCGCCTCGACCTCTACTATCGCCTCAATGTCATGCAGATCGACCTGCCCCCGCTGCGCGATCGTGACGACGATATCCTGGTGATCGCCGATGTCCTGCTGGAGAAGGCCGGCCGGCGCCATGAGCGTCCGAACCTGCGACTATCGCGTGCCGCACGACAGACGATCCATGACTACCCCTGGCCCGGCAATGTCCGCGAACTGGAGAATGCCCTTGAGCGTGGCGTGATTCTCGCCGAGGGCCATCTGATTCATCCCGACGACCTCGGGCTCGTTCCCGCCTCGCGCACGGTGGTCACCCAGCCCCAGGCGGATACCGAGAATGCCCGAGTCCCTGAGGAGTCGGCTTCCGACGAGGACCTGTCCCTGGAGGACTATTTCCAGCACTTCGTTCTCGAGCACCAGGACAGCCTCAATGAGACGGAACTGGCCCAGAAGCTGGGCATCAGCCGCAAGAACCTCTGGGAACGTCGTCAACGACTCGGCATCCCGCGCAAGAAGGGCCCCAAGCGCCACATCGGATGATGCCCCGTCGTCACCAATCGAAGTTGTTACCGTTTCACACAGCCTGGGCGGCCAGAAGGCTCTCCCGGGGTAACACTCCAGCATTCCTTCACCGCCCCCAGCCCGGACGATCATTCCAATGCACTGATTGAAAAGCAGGAAAACAGGGATGGCATGCCGGCTGCTACCTTTAAGGGGCAAGAAGAACAAGTCCGGGGCCACTCCCTGTAAAAAACGACAAGAGGCAGACAGGCGTGGCAGGCTCGATAGCACAATGACAAGATCCTCGAGCCCGAGATACTTAAGCCGCCAGGACCGAACACAACAACTAGGGCAACCTGAGCGAGTCCTTCGAGACAACAATGACAAACGACTCGAAGTACCGGATCCACTAAGGAAACGACGCACCAGAACACGACCGGGAACAACAACAAGGGTCGTCAGGGTGCACCCACGGAAACAATACCAAGACGCCGTGGGGAGGCATGATTCCATGCCGTCGTGGTTGGATTATTGTTTTGAATACGAGGCGGTCCCCCCGGGGAGCACCCACAACGACAACAACATTGCTTGCCTGAATTCTCCTTGGTGACTGTGGTGCGTATTCAAGGCGATGTGCCATCACGAAGAAGAACCAGCAGCACGGATGCTGCAGATTTGCTTGAGGGGGGAGGCCATTGGCCTCCCCCTCTTTATGTTCCCGGGACGCGCACGACGCTTTGCAAGGTGTCGGGTGTCGGCTACACTCACTCCTTTTCCTGAACCGCGAGTCGATTTCGCCGCATGTTAAAAGGATTTACCCGCTTTCTTCAGAGTCCAAGCGAGCACATCAGATCGATGTTCGGTTCCCAGGAGGCGCCCGACAGGCGTCTGGAGCTTCGCGTAATCCCCCGCAATGAACACCCGGTATCGCGTCAGCATTTCAGTGATGCCGCCCTCAAGGTCCTGTATCGCCTGCACAATGCCGGGTTCGGAGCCTTCCTGGTTGGAGGCTGTATCCGGGATTCGCTGCTCGGACGAATGCCCAAGGATTTCGACGTGGCCACGGATGCCACGCCGGAAGAGATCCGGCAGCTATTCCGCAATTCCCGGATCATCGGCCGGCGATTTCGCATCGTGCATGTTCGCTTCGGCCGTGAAGTCATCGAGGTGACCACCTTCCGAGGGAAACCCCGCGACGACCACGCCGACCATATCGCCCAGCAGTCCGACGACGGCCTGCTGCTGCGCGACAACGTCTGGGGCAACCTGCAGGACGATGCACTGCGCCGCGACTTCACCGTCAATGCGCTCTACTACAGCATCGCCGACTTCTCCCTCCACGATTTCGCCAGCGGCCTGGAAGACATCGAGGCGCGCACCCTGAGACTGATCGGCGACCCCGCGACTCGCTATCGCGAGGACCCTGTCCGGATGCTGCGGGCGGTTCGCTTCGCTGCCAAACTGGATTTCCATCTCGCCCCGAGCACCGAAGCGCCGATTCATGAGCACGCCGCCCTGCTGTTGCAGATTCCGCCGGCGCGACTCTTTGATGAGGTACTTAAGCTCTTCATGGCCGGCCATGGGGTCGACACCTTCCACCTGCTGCGCGACTACGGCCTCTTCGCCATGCTCTTCCCCGAGGCCGATGAGGCCATGGTCGAACTGCCCTGGGCCGGGAGACTCATGGAACTGGCACTGGCCAGCACCGATCGGCGTATCGCCGAAGAACGTCCGGTGACACCGGCCTTCCTGTTTGCCGCCCTGCTGTGGGGGCCGGTCAAGCTTCGCCTGGCGGAGCGGGAAGCGGAAGGCATGCCGCCCATTCCTGCCTTGCAGGCTGCCGCCCAGCAAGTCATCACGCGACAGCTGCAGCACGTTTCCATTCCCAAGCGATTCAGCATGCCAATGCGCGACATCTGGGATCTCCAGCAGCGCCTGCCCCTCAGGCGCGGGCGACGCGTCTTCCAGACGCGCGAGCATCCCAGGTTTCGCGCGGCCTATGATCTGCTGCTGCTGCGCGAGGAGGCCGCCGAGCTCGAACCCGGCCTCGGCGACTGGTGGACGGCCTTCCAGCAGGCCGATGAGCACGAGCAACGCCGTCTGCTGGACAAGGCCGATACCGCCAGCCCGGCCGGGCCCGGTACGCCCCGCAAGCGTCGCCGTCGGCGCCGCAAGCCCAAGGGCCCCACGGACAACGCATGAAGCACCATCGGGCCTGGGTCGGCCTGGGCAGCAACCTCGCGGATCCACGCTCACAGCTCGAGCTTGCCCTTGAGGAACTCGACCAGCTCCCCCTGACGCGGCTTTCCATCGCCTCCCGCCTCTACACCAGCCGACCGCTGGGTCCCCGTGACCAACCGGATTTCATCAATGCCGTGGCGGGGCTCGAGACCCGGCTGTCGCCCCTGGC
This sequence comes from Halomonas sp., assembly GCF_041689495.1. GTDB lineage: Bacteria > Pseudomonadota > Gammaproteobacteria > Pseudomonadales > Halomonadaceae > Halomonas. The sequence goes on from NZ_JBDNGD010000389.1 coordinate 4,834, forward strand.
CCTGCTCGACCAGCTGCAGGCGCTCGAACAGCGCCACAGGCGAGTTAGAGGTCGCCACTGGGGGCCCCGCACCCTGGACCTGGATCTGTTACTCTTCGACCAGGAATGCCTGTCTGTACCGCGCCTGACCCTGCCCCATCCCGAGATGGCTCGACGCGCTTTCGTGCTGGTTCCCCTGGCCGAGATGGCGCCCGATCTCAGGCTCCCGGATGGCAATGAAGTCGCGACGCTGGCCCAGGCACTGGGGGACTCAGGCAACCTGAAGGTGTTACCGAATCGATGATAGCCGGCACGGGAAGTGCTACCTATCGACACTCGAACCTCATTCAGGTAACAATCCTGGCCAGAGAACGGGAACACGGCCCGCGCATGCCAAGCCACAACGAAGAGACGATGCCATGAAAACCGTCACCCTGAGCACGCTGCAAGCCCTCAAGCATGCCGGTGAGCCCTTCAGCTGCCTGACCGCCTACGATGCCTCCTTCGCTCGGGCCGCCGGCGATGCGGGGATTGAGGTCCTGCTGGTGGGTGACTCCCTGGGCATGGTGCTCCAGGGACACGTCAGCACCCTGCCGGTCACCGTCGAGGATATCTGCTATCACACCCGCTGCGCCGCCCGGGGCAAGGTCGCCAGCCTGCTGATGGTCGACCTGCCCTTCATGAGCAATTCGAGCACCGAACGCCTGTTGCAGGATGCCGGCAAGTTGATGCGTGCCGGTGCCGAGATGGTCAAGGTGGAAGGCGAAGCCTGGATGGCCGAGGGTATACGCGAGCTGACACGACGGGGCGTACCGGTTTGCGCCCACCTGGGTCTGACACCCCAGTCGGTCTACCAGTTGGGTGGTTACAAGGTGCAGGGCAGGGAGGCCGACCGGGCGGCACAGATCCTCGAGGACGCCCGAACTCTGGTGGCTTCCGGCGCCTCGATAATCCTGCTCGAGTGCGTACCCGCCAGCCTCGGACGGGCGGTGAGCGAGGCACTGGATGTCCCCGTCATCGGCATCGGCGCAGGGCCCGACACCGACGGCCAGATCCTGGTCATGCACGATATCCTGGGGATCACCCCGGGTCGCCCCCCACGCTTCGTCAAGAATTTCATGGCCGAGGCAGACGACATCCAGGGAGCCTTCCGTCGCTACCATGAAGACGTCAAGGCGCGCCGTTTCCCGTCAGAAACGCACGGCTTCTAGGAGTCCTTCCGAGATGCGCACCCTGAGAGATATCCCCGAACTGCGTGAGACTCTCGACGACAGCCGTCGTCGTGGCCAGCGCATCGCCCTGGTGCCGACCATGGGTAACCTGCACGACGGTCACCTGGCGCTGGTGGCCGCGGCCCGCGCTCGGGCGGAGGTGGTGGTAGCGACCATCTTCGTCAACCCCATGCAGTTTGGCCCCAACGAGGACCTCGACGCCTATCCACGAACCCTGGCGGATGATCAGCAGAAACTCGAAGCGTTCGGCTGTGACCTGCTGTTCACGCCGACCACGGAGACGGTCTATCCACGCCAACTCGAGGAGCAGACACGTGTCAGCGTCCCCGGCATCAGCGAGGGGCTCTGCGGCGGCAACCGGCCGGGACACTTCGACGGGGTGGCCACCGTGGTCACCATGCTGTTCAACCTCGTGCAGCCGGATCTGGCCTTCTTCGGACAGAAGGACTACCAGCAACTGGCGGTGATTCGCCGGCTGGTCGAGGACCTGCACTTCCCCATCGAGATCGTCGGTGTACCCATCGTGCGCGCCGAGGATGGCCTGGCACTCTCCTCCCGCAACGGCTACCTGGATGACGACCAACGCGCCAGGGCCCCGGCACTCTTCGGGACACTTCGCATGCTGGCCGACTGCCTGGAGGCCGGGGCAGGCCGGGACGACATCATGGCCCAGGGTCTTGCCAGACTCACCGAGAGCGGACTCGACCCCGACTACCTCGAACTTCGTGCCGCCGACCTCGGCCCTGTCAGCGATACCACCGACAGGGCCGTTCTGCTCGCTGCCGCGCGGCTAGGGTCGACTCGCCTGATCGACAACATCCCCCTGACGCTGCCTCGGCAGGGGGATGACGACACCCGATCCTGACCCCGCCCTGCCTGGCATCGCGACTCCTGCTATTGGCGCATTGTCGTGCAGGGCGCTCCTCCCCTATGCTGACAAGTCAAAGATCTGTCGGTAACCTCGATGTTTCCGTCGGTTTACCGTCAGGATCTCTTGTCAGCCAGCCTCAAGGAGTAATCCCTCATGCAAGAAGTGGTAATCGTTGCCGCACGCCGTACCGCCGTTGGCACCTTCGTTGGCTCCCTCGCCGGTATCCCCGCCAGCGACCTGGGTGCCTATGTCATCAAGGACATCCTGTCCAGCACCGGTGTTGCCGGGGACCAGGTCGACGAGGTCCTGCTCGGCCAGGTGTTGACCGCGGGGGTCGGCCAGAACGCCGCCCGCCAGGCGGCCATCAAGGCTGGCCTGCCGGACGCGGTTCCCGCCATGACCATCAACAAGGTCTGCGGCTCCGGCCTCAAGGCACTGCACCTGGCGACCCAGGCGATTCGCTGCGGCGACGCTGAACTGATCCTGGCTGGCGGGCAGGAGAACATGTCGCTGTCGCCGCACGTGTTGCCCAACTCACGCACTGGCCAGCGCATGGGTGACTGGAAGGCCATCGACACCATGGTCCACGATGGCCTGTGGGACGCCTTCAACGGCTACCACATGGGCATCACCGCCGAGAACCTGGCCGAGAAGTACGGCATCACCCGCGAGGCGATGGACGAGTTCGCCGCCGCCTCCCAGCAGAAGGCTGCCGCCGCCATCAGGGAAGGCAAGTTCAAGGGCCAGATCGTCCCGGTGGAGATCCCGCAGCGCAAGGGCGACCCGGTGGTCTTCGACACCGACGAGGGGCCCCGCGACGTGACCGCCGAGAAGCTCGGCGGCATGAAGCCCGCCTTCAAGAAGGACGGCACCGTCACCGCCGGCAACGCCTCCTCCCTCAACGATGGCGCCGCCGTGGTCATGATCTGTTCCGCCGAGAAGGCCAAGGCCCTGGGACTGGAGCCGCTGGCGCGCATCAAGGCTTACTCCAACGCCGGTGTCGACCCCTCGATCATGGGCATCGGTCCGGCCCCGGCGACCCGTCGCTGTCTGGAGAAGGCCGGCTGGAGCCTGGACGACCTCGACCTGGTCGAGGCCAACGAAGCCTTCGCCGCCCAGGCCCTGTCGGTCAACAAGGAACTCGGCTGGGACGCCTCGAAGATCAACGTCAACGGCGGCGCCATCGCCATCGGCCACCCCATCGGCGCTTCCGGCTGTCGCATCCTGGTGACCCTGGTGCACGAGATGATTGCCCGCGATGCCAAGAAGGGCCTGGCGACCCTGTGCATCGGCGGTGGGCAGGGCGTGGCGCTCGCCATCGAAAGATAAGCTCGCCGTTGCCGTAGGCCCGGTAAGCGCCAGCTCACCGGGCTGGACTGGTCCAATTGCAGCGGAAATCCAGTAACGCCGGATGCGCCTTCGACTTATCCGGCTTCCTCGAAGGGCAAGGGTTTGTCAGAAGCCTCAACGAAACCGCCCCCGCAGCCAGGCTGCGGGGGCGGTTTGTCTTCCAGCGTCGGACGTAGTCCTTACAGCTGGGGGTCGGCGGCCTCCTCGGCCTCGAACGCCGCCTCCTCTTCCGGGGTGATCTCCTTGATGGTGAGTTTTACCCGGTTGCGGTTGTCGATGTCGAGCACCTTGACGATGGGCTCGTCACCCTCGTTGAGGAAGTCACGCACGTCATTGACGCGCTCCGGCATGATCTGGGAGATATGCACCAGGCCGTCGGTGCCGGGCATGATGTTGACGAAGGCACCGAAATCGGCGATGCGCGCCACCTTGCCGCGGTAGAGCTTGCCGATCTCCGCCTCGGCGGTGATCGCCAGGACAGTATCGATGGCCCGCTTGGCCGCGGCCTTGTCCTCGGCATAGATGCGTACGGTGCCGCTATCATCGAGGTCGATGGAGGCCCCGGTATCCTCACAGATCTTGCGGATGGTCGCGCCACCCTTGCCGATGACATCACGGATCTTGTCCGGATCGATCTTGATGGTGGCCATGGACGGGGCGTTCTCGGACACCTCGGCGCGGCTCTGGCCGATCACGATGTTCATCTGCTCGAGGATATGCAGACGCGCCTCATTGGCCTGCTGCAGGGCCTGTTCCATGATCTCCTCGTTGATGCCCTCGATCTTGATGTCCATCTGCAGGGCGGTCACCCCTTCGGCACTGCCGGCCACCTTGAAGTCCATGTCACCCAGGTGGTCTTCGTCACCGAGAATATCGGTCAACACGGCGAAGCCATCGGCGTCCTTGACAAGACCCATGGCGATACCCGCCACCGGCGCCTTCATCGGAACTCCGGCATCCATCAATGCCAATGAGGTACCGCACACCGAGGCCATGGAACTCGACCCATTGGACTCGGTAATCTCGGACACGACACGGATAGTGTAGGGAAAGTCCGCCTCGGAGGGCAGCATCGCCGCCACTCCACGACGCGCAAGACGGCCATGACCGATCTCGCGACGCTTGGGCCCTCCCATGAAGCCGCTTTCCCCCACGCAGTAGGGAGGGAAGTTGTAGTGCAGCATGAAGCGGTCCTTGCGCTCGCCTTCCAGCGACTCGATCAGCTGGGAATCGCGCAGGGTGCCCAGGGTGGAGACCACGATGGCCTGGGTCTCGCCACGAGTGAAGATCGCCGAGCCATGGGTCTTGGGCAGGGCGCCGACCTCGATGGTCAAGGGGCGCACGGTACGGTTATCACGCCCATCGATGCGCGGCTTGCCCTTGATGACCCGCGAGCGAACCACCCGCTTCTCGAGGCTGGAGAAGGCGGACTTGAGCTCATCGGCGTCGAATGCACCCGCGTCCTCACCGGCTAGTTGCTCGATGGCCTCGGCCTTCAGTGCGGCCAGAGCATCCTGGCGCTCCATCTTGTCGGTGATGCGGTAGGCCTCGCCCATCCGGGTCTCGAAGGCGGTGGCCAGTAACTGCTTGAGATCTGCATTCTCCACGGCGGGCTGCCACTCCCAACGCGGCTTGCCGGCCTCGGCGACCAGCTCATTGATCGCCGAGATGGCGACCTGCATTTCCTGGTGAGCGAAGAGCACGGCCCCCAGCATCTCGTCCTCGAGCAGCTCTTTGGCCTCGGACTCGACCATCAGGACGGCCTTCTCGGTACCGGCAACGACCATGTCGAGATCGGAGGTGGTGAGTTCCAGCACGGTGGGATTGAGGAAATACCCATGGTCCTCGGTGAAACCGACACGCGCCGCGCCGATGGGGCCGTTGAAGGGCACGCCGGCGATGCCCAGGGCCGCGGACGTCCCGATCAGGGCCGCGATGTCCGGATCATGGTTGCGGTCGGTCGACAGCACGGTACAGATCACCTGCACCTCATTCATGAAACCCTTGGGAAACAGGGGGCGGATCGGGCGGTCGATCAGCCGCGAGGTCAGGGTTTCCTTTTCGGTAGGACGCCCCTCGCGCTTGAAGAAACCGCCGGGGATCTTGCCGACGGCGTAGGTCTTTTCCTGGTAGAACACCGCCAGGGGAAAGAACGGCTGGGCGGGGTTGGCTTCCTTCCTGGCCACCACGGTGCAGAGCACCACGGTATCGTCCATGGTGACCATGACGGCACCGGTAGCCTGGCGGGCGATGCGCCCGGTTTCCAGGGTGACGGTGCTGCGACCGTACTGAAACGTTTTCTTGACCGGATTCACGGCGGCTTCCTTCAACTTTTCTGTGTTTGGTTCGTTTTGACTCGGCGCCTATTTTAGGGGTTGACGGCCGCCGGGGCCACCAGATAGCGACATTTCCACCCTGTAAACACGAAACGGGCAGCCCGCAGGCTGCCCGTTTCATCGTATCCCTGGAAACGTCAATTAACGACGCAGGCCCAGACGCTGGATAAGTGCCTGATAGCGCTCGAAGTCCTTGCGCTTCAGGTAATCCAGCAGCTTACGGCGCTGGTTGACCATGCGGATCAATCCACGACGCGAGTGGTGATCCTGCTTGTTGGTCTTGAAGTGATCCTGGAGGCCATCGATGTTGGCGCTCAGCAGGGCCACCTGGACCTCCGGGGAACCGGTATCATTGTCGCCACGGCCGTAGTCATTGACGATCACGGACTTCTGTTCGGCTGTCAGTGCCATCTGTCTCTCCTAAGCAATATGCCTGAGTGATGAATGTGTGAGACCACGCATATTTGCAGTCTCGAACGTCTTTCCTTCTAGTCGGTGGCCGTATTCAACAGCCGCCGCGGCGCCACTTCCTGTGGCCCCGTCACCTTGCCGAGCCCCAGAAAGGTGTCGTCAAGGTAGAGTCTTGTCGTCTCGCCCGGCAGCAGGTCACCGGTATCCACCGTTGCCGGCTGGCCATGAAGAAGCCCTTGGGTGGCCGCACCGTCCATGTACAGGCCGGGCAGGTGATCCACCAGGATATCGACCGGCAGAAGACACCTCTCGCGACTCGCCTGATCGGGCAAGGCCTCCAGGGCCTCGAGAGTCAGCATGCCGACATCCGCGAAAGGCCCTGTCTTGAGACGACGCAAGGCGCTGATGTGCGCCCCGCATCCCAGCGCCTGGCCGATGTCCTCGGCCAGGGTGCGGATATAGGTCCCCTTGCTGCACCTCACCTCGAGGTCGAAGCAACCCTCATCCATACCGAGCAGGCGCGCATGATACACCGTCACGCGGCGCGCTGCACGCGCCACCGTCTTGCCCTCCCGGGCCAGCTCGTAGAGCCTGCGACCCTGATGCTTGAGTGCCGACACCATCGGCGGCACCTGGTCGATCTCGCCACGAAAGCCCTCGAGAACACCCTCGATTTGTGCCTCGGTCAACCGAGGCGAGTCCCGACGCTCAAGGACCTCGCCCTCGGCATCGCCAGTATCGGTGACGATGCCCAGCACGATCCGGGTCCGATAGACCTTGTCGGCCTCCAGCAGGTGGGCGGAGAACTTGGTCGCCTCGCCGAAGCAGACCGGCAAGAGACCTGTCGCCATGGGGTCGAGGGTGCCCGTGTGGCCGGCCTTCCGCGCCTGGAACAGGTGTCGCACACGCTGCAGCGCCTGATTGCTCGAAAGCCCCCCGGGCTTGTCGAGCAGCAGTACGCCGTTCACCGGCAATCCGCGACGCCGTCGTGCCATCAGTCCCGCTCGTCTCTGTCTACCGAACCGTCGAGCGGGTCGCCGCCGGAGGCGTCATCATCCGCCGCCTCGCCCTGCGGCAGGCGATCGCTGGCGACGGCCTCGTCGATCAACGAGGACAACCGCTGGCCACGGACCACGCTCTCGTCGTAGTGAAAACGCAGTTCCGGCACATGGCGTAGCTTGATGCGACGAGCGATCTGGCTGCGCAGGAACCCCGAGGCCTGCTTCAGCACCTTGAGGTTTTCCTTGATCCGCTCCGGCGCATCATCCCCCAGCAGGGTCACGTGGACATCGGCATAGCCAAGATCACGGCTGACCTCGACACCGCTGACCGTGACCATCCCCAATCGCGGGTCCTTGACCTCACGCTGTATGAGCACCGCCAGCTCCTTCTGGAGCTGTTCGGCCACCCGGTCGGTTCGCTTGAACTCACGCATGATCGCTTCCCAGAGCCTCTAGAGGCTACGCTCCACCTTGATCTGGTCGAAGACCTCGATTTTGTCGCCGACCTGGACATCGTTGTAGTTCTTCACGCCGATGCCGCATTCCATGCCATTGCGCACTTTCGGGACGTCGTCCTTGAAGCGGCGCAGCGACTCGAGCTCACCCTCGTAGATGACCACATTCTCGCGCAGCACACGGATCTTCTTGTTACGGAAGACACTGCCTTCGACGACCATGCAGCCCGCCACGGCGCCGATCTTGGGTGCGCGGAAGACGTCGCGGACCTCGGCCACGCCGACGATCTCTTCCTTCCACTCCGGCGCCAGCATGCCACTCATCGCCTGCTTGACCTCGTCGATCAGTCGGTAGATGACGCTGTAGTAGCGCAGGTCCAGCCCTTCGCGCTCGATGATCTCCCGAGCGGCTACATCGGCACGGACGTTGAAACCGACCACGATGGCGTCGCTGGCCAATGCCAGGTTGGCATCGGTACCGGTGATGCCACCCACCCCGGAGGACACCACGGCCACCTCGACCTCTTCCGTGGAGAGTTCTTCCAGGGCGCCCTTGATGGCTTCCAGTGAGCCCTGGACGTCGGCCTTGAGCACCACATTGACCTTGGCCACTTCGTCCTGACCCATCTGGCTGAACATGTTCTCCAGCTTGGCCTTCTGCTGGCGCGCCAGGCGAACCTCGCGATACTTGCCCTGACGGAAGTTGGCGACTTCCCGTGCCTTCTTCTCGTCGGCCAGGACCATGAAGTCGTCACCGGCATCCGGCGTTCCCCCCAGGCCCTGGATCTCCACCGGCATGGACGGGCCGACTTCTTCGACCTGTTTACCCAACTCATTGGTCAGGGCACGGACCCGCCCATAGTGCAGGCCGGCGAGCACGATATCGCCCCGCCTCAGGGTGCCGTTCTGTACCAGGACGGTTGCCACCGGGCCGCGACCCTTGTCGAGACGCGACTCCACGACCACACCCTTGCCGGGTGCTTCGGGAACGGCCTTGAGCTCGAGGACCTCGGAGAGCATCAGGATGGATTCCAGCAGGTCATCGATACCTTCGCCGGTGTGCGCGGAGACGTGCACGAACTGGGTATCACCGCCCCACTCCTCGGAGATCACGCCGTGCTGGGACAGCTCGTTCCTGATCCGGTCCAGGTCGATGCCCTGCTTGTCGATCTTGTTGACCGCCACCACGATCGGCACCTCTGCCGCGCGTGAGTGCTCGATGGCCTCGATGGTCTGGGGCATCACGCCATCATCGGCGGCCACCACCAGCACGACCACGTCGGTGGCCTTGGCACCGCGGGCACGCATGGCGGTGAAGGCCGCGTGACCAGGCGTATCCAGGAAGGTCACACCACCGTGATCGTCTTCCACATGATAGGCGCCGATATGCTGGGTGATGCCGCCGGCTTCCCCGGTCGCCACCTTGGCCTTGCGAATATAGTCGAGCAGCGAGGTCTTGCCGTGGTCGACGTGACCCATGACCGTGACCACCGGCGAGCGGGTGATCTCGTCACCCTCGTAGGAAATGCCTTCGAGGACTTCGGTCTCCAAGGCATCGTCCTTGACCAGCTTGACCTTGTGGCCCATCTCCTCGACCACGATGGCCGCGGTATCCTGGTCGATGGTCTGGTTGATGGTCACCGCTGCGCCCATGGTGAACATGGCCTTGATGACCTCGTTGGCCTTGATCGACATCCTGTCGGCCAGGTCGGCGACACTGATCGACTCGGGGATGGAGACCTCGCGAACGATGGGTTGGGTCGGCTTCTGGAAGCCGTGCTTGCCACCCCCCTGGGTGCCACCCCGTCGATTGCCCCGGCGCTCCGAACGCTTGGCCTTCTTGGCACCGCCACGACGACGCTCTTCGCGATCATCGTCATCGCGTTCGGAGCGCTCCTTCTTGGCGACCACCTTCTTGGGCACGCGACGAACCTCGCGACCTTCCTTGGGCGGGGCGGGGGGCTCGGCCGGCACCGGCTCTTCCTCGAGCTGCGGCACCGGAACCTCGGGGACGGGCTCCGCCTTGGCGGCCTCGACCTTCTCGGCAGCCTCACGGGCCGCGTCCTCAGCCTCACGCGCCTTGGTTTCCTCGGCGTCGCGAGTCTCCTGGTCGACCTGGGCCTGTCGGGAATCCGCCATGTCACCGACCAGCTGACGCGGACCGTTGTCCGGCGTCGGCTCGGCAGGTGGCGCCTCTTCCTCGGCGCGCTTGACATAGGTGCGTTTCTTGCGCACCTGCACCTCGATGCTCTTGCCGCGCTCGCCGGTATTGATGCGGCTGCGAGTCTTGCGGGTCAGGGTGATACGGTTCCTGCCCCCGGCGCCGGCAGCGCCACCGTGGCTCTTCGTCAGGAAATCGAGCAGCTGCCGCTTGTCCTCCTCGGACACGGCATCACTCTCGGACGTCTGCTCGAGTCCGGCTTCCTTCATCTGTTCCAGCAGACGAGGCACATCACGCCCCACCTTTGCTGCAAAATCCTTAACGGTCATCTCTGACATTACGACCCTCCTCAGCCCGTGACCCTAATTCTGTTCGCTATCGAATGATTCGACGACGATCCATTCGTTTCGCGTTATTCGCTCTCGAACCATGGAGTACGGGCAGTCATGATCAGTGCCGCGGCGCGCTCTCCGTCCATCCCGTCGATGTCAAGCAGATCATCTACCGCCTGCTCGGCAAGATCCTCCATGGTGACGATCCCTCGACTGGCCAGGATGAAGGCCAGATGCCGCTCCATACCCACCATTTCCAGCAGGTCATTGGCAGGCTGGGCACCATCGAGGGCCTCCTCGGAGGCGATGGCCAGGTTGAGCAACTCGTCCTTGGCTCGCGCACGCAACTCTTCGATAACCTCTTCGTCGAGTTCCTCGATCTCGAGCATCTCCTCCAGAGGCACATAGGCGACTTCCTCGATCGAGGTAAAACCCTCCTCGACCAGCAGGCGTGCCACATCCTCATCGATGTCCAGGTGCTGGATGAAATCTTCGACCAGGGTATCGAGTTCCTGGTCACGCTTGTCCTCCGCCTCTGCCTCGGTCATGACATTGAGTCGCCAACCGGTGAGCTCGGAGGCCAGGCGCACGTTCTGACCACTGCGCCCGATCGCCTGAGCCAGGTTATCCTCGGCGACGGCCACATCCATGGAATGGGTCTCCTCGTCGACGAGGATGGAGGCGACATCCGCCGGCGCCATGGCGTTGATCACCAGTTGGGCGGGATTGTCGTCCCACAGGATGATATCCACACGCTCGTTCTCGAGCTCCGAGGAAACCGCCTGGACGCGCGACCCGCGCATCCCCACACAAGCACCCACCGGATCGATACGCCGATCGTTGGTCTTGACCGCGATCTTGGCTCGCGAGCCGGGATCCCGGGCGGCGCCCTTGATCTCGATGAGTTCCTCGGCGATCTCCGGCACCTCGATACTGAACAGCTCGATGATCAATTCCGGGCAGGTACGCGAGAGGATCAGCTGGGCACCCCGAGCCTCGGGATCGACCTTGACCAGCAAGGCACGCAACCGCTCATTCATGCGGTAGCGCTCGCCCGGGATCATCTCGCTGCGCGGCAGGAATGCCTCGGCATTGTCACCCAGGTCGATGATCAGGCCATCCCGTGTGGTCTTCTTGACGATACCGGCGACCAGTTCTCCCTCGCGCTGCGAGTAGAGGCGCACCACCCCGGCACGCTCGGCTTCGCGGACCTTCTGCACGATGACCTGCTTTGCCGTCTGTGCGGCGATACGACCGAAGGAGGCATTCTCGATGTGCTCCTCGACCACATCACCCAGGTTCAATGGCGGATCACGACGCTCCGCATAGGAGAGCTTGATCTGGTTATCGGGCCCATCGAAGTCATCGTCCTCGACCACCTCCCAGCGACGGAAAGTCTCGTAGTCGCCGGTCCCACGATCGATATGCACCCGGACGCTGGCTTCCTCGCCCTCGAAGCGCTTGCGAGATGCGCTGGCGAGCGCCGCTTCGACGGCCTCGAAGATCACCTCCCGGGGCACACCCTTCTCGTTGGAGATCGCGTCAACGACCGTCAGAATCTCTTTACTCATGCCTTTGCCTCGCCAGAAAACCTGTCCTTGAGCCTCAGGCAGATGCACCGCCCTCGGTCATCGTGCCCATCAATCATCGAACTGCGGCACGACACGTGCCTGGTCGATGCCGTCGATGGGAAAGCAATATTCCTCGCCGTCCATCTGCAGCAGGACATCATCCTCCTCGACGCCCGCCAGCACCCCCCGGAACTTGCGCTTGCCCTCGAAGGGCTGACGCAGCTTGAGGTCGATCAGATGCCCCTGGAACCGCTGAAAATGGTCGAGGGTGTAGAGCGGTCGGTCCAGACCCGGCGATGACACCTCGAGACGAAACTCAGAGCGTATCGGATCCTCGACATCGAGAACCGCTCCGACCTGCCTACTGACATCGGCACAGTCGTCAACATTTACACCGTCCGGATTATCGATATAGATGACCAGACGGGAGTGCCGCCCCTGGGACATCAGATCGATCGCCCAGAGCTCGAACCCCATGGCCGTGACCACTGGCTCGATCAGCGCATAGAGCGCAGCGTCCTTGATTGCCACGAATCACTCCTGCCACCGTTGGATCAGATACCTGGCCGGAGCAAACAGAAATGTCAGGTCGCTGATTGGCCTTTCGCCGGGAAAGCTCCCTCGACAACGGGCATCGCCAGGCAAGCTGCTAACAAAAAGCCCCTTCACAGGAAGGGGCTTTTACAAGAAACCTGTAGTACCTCTTCCGCTCGACGCCCCCTGTGTACTCGAGAATTGACTCTCGAAAGGCGCCTGCCTGGAAGATGGTAGCGGGGACCGGATTTGAACCGATGACCTTCGGGTTATGAGCCCGACGAGCTACCAGCCTGCTCCACCCCGCATCAATCTAGGTCGAAGACAATACGCCCACTTCGCATTGGCGTCAAGTGACGGGCCAACGTCGTATTATCGATACTGCAACTGTGCAACCCACAGAACGATGAATCTCGTACATGCAGATCGCCGACTAATCAGGTGGTGCCGAAGGCGGGACTTGAACCCGCACGACCATAAGGTCACTACCCCCTCAAGATAGCGTGTCTACCAATTCCACCACTTCGGCAACTCGGTGCCTGGATATGACGACTATATATCAGCCGCTGCTTTCCTCCAGCACTGGCGCGGCATTATCCCCGCCATCGCCCCCATCGTCAAGGCTGGGGATGCCCTGCTGCTGCTCGATCAGGCGAGAATCGGGAATCCCGGCTTCCGGCGCCTGGCTCGCCTGGGTCGCAAACCAGGCCAGGGCCAGGGAGGTCGCAAAGAAGGCGGCGGCGAGAAAGGCAGTGAACTTTGCAAGGAAACTGCCGCTCCCCTTCGAGCCGAACACCGTCTGGGAGGCACCGCCACCGAAGGCGGCGCCGGCTTCGGCACCCTTGCCCTGCTGCAGCAGGATGAGGACGACTAGAGCAATGGCGATCACCACATGGATCATGAGAATGGCAACTTGCATGTATTCAACCTGCTGACTGGCAAATGGCTAGGAAATCGTCGACCTGGAGCGAAGCACCGCCCACCAGGCCGCCGTCGATATCTGGCTGGGCAAGCAGCTCGGCGGCATTATCCGCCTTCATGCTGCCCCCGTAGAGGAGTCGCATGCTCTCGGCCAGGGCATTGTCGTAATGGCGCAGGCAATCGCGAATGGCCGAATGCACCGCCTGGGCCTGCTCCGGCGACGCCGTGCGTCCGGTACCGATGGCCCAGACCGGCTCATAGGCAATCACCAGGTGGCCTCGCTCGGCGGGTTCGAGCGCATCGAGCACGGCACCGAGCTGGCCCAGCACCACCGCCTCGGTTCGCTCGGCATCGCGCTCCCCGAGGGTCTCACCGAGGCACAGGATCGGCGAAAGCCCCGACGCGAGCGCGGCCTTGACCCGCGCGACCACGGCGGCGTCGTCCTCGCCGAAGAGGGAGCGCCGTTCGGAATGGCCGACCAGCACGTAACGGACCGAGAGATCCGCCAGCATGGCACCGCTCACCTCACCCGTGAAGGCGCCGGAGACGTGATCGTTGAGCGTCTGGGCACCCACGGCGACACCGCCATCCTTCAAAGCCTGAGTCGCGGCGCCCAGATAGGGGAAGGGCACCATCAACGCCACCTCGACCCCCTCGGGCAGGGAGGCATCGGCAAAGGCACGGCCGAAGGTGTCGACTAGCGCCAGGGAGCCGTTCATCTTCCAGTTGCCGGCGATCAGTGGCATGCGCATCGATCATCCTCTTTCAAGGTGGTGCGAAATAGTATAGGAGCCGCCCTGTCAAGACAACCTTTGCCGAGTGACGCCCTACGGCCGGCCCTTCAGGCGAGGAGCGACTCCACCTCGGCGGCCAGTCGACGGGCCAGGCCGTCGACATCCAGATGGGGGCGTCCCTCCACCATGACCCGGATCAGCGGCTCGGTACCCGATGGCCGAAGCAGCACCCTGCCCTCGTCACCAAGCGCTTCCTCTACCGCCACCACGGCCTCCTTCAGGGTCGGCAATTCCATCAGGCCCCTGGCATCGGCTCCCGGCGTCAACCGAACATTGATCAGCACCTGCGGGGCCTTTTCCAGGCTGACCAGGAGGCGATGCAGTGGCTTTTCCTCGCGCACCATGATCGCCAGCACCTGCAGCGCCGCGACGATGCCATCCCCGGTGGTCTGCACATGGCCGCAGACGATATGTCCGGAAGACTCGCCACCCAGGCGCCACCCTTCGGTCGACATCATTTCCATGACGTAGCGGTCCCCGACCTTGGCGCGCCTGAAGGGAATGTCGAGTGCCTCCAGGGCCATGGCCAGGCCGAAGTTGGACATCAGGGTACCGACCACGCCACCGCCCAGCTCCCCGCGGGCCTGGCGGTCGCGAGCGATCAGGTAGAGGATGTCGTCGCCATCGATCTCGCGACCATCGGCGTCGATCATCAGCACACGGTCACCGTCACCATCGAATGCCACCCCCAGGTCTGCCCCCTGCTGGATCACGGCGGCACGCAAGGCCGCCGGATAGGTCGACCCGACCTCCTTGTTGATGTTGAACCCATCCGGGTTGGCGCCGATCAGCGTCACCTCGGCGCCCAGCTCACGGAAGACGCTTGGGGCGATGTGGTAGGTGGCACCATGGGCACAATCGACCACCATCCTGAGGCCATGGAGACTGACGCGGTCAGGTACCGTGGACTTGCAGAACTCGATATAACGTCCGGCGGCATCGTCGACCCTCACCGCCTTGCCGAGACGGTCGGCGGGCACCGTGGTCAGCGGCGCGTCGAGCATGTCCTCGATACGCAACTCGACCTCGTCGGCAAGCTTGACGCCCTCCGCCGAGAAGAACTTGATGCCGTTGTCGGCAAAGGGATTATGGGAAGCCGAAATCACGATACCGGCATCGGCACGGAAGGTGCGCGTCAGGTAAGCGATGCCCGGGGTGGGCATCGGTCCGAGCAGCACCACATCCACGCCGGCAGCGGAGAGCCCCGCCTCCAGGGCCGATTCGAACATATAGCCCGAGATTCGAGTGTCCTTGCCGATCAATACCTTGGCCCGGCGACCGTTGTTCTCACGCACCAGCACCCGACCCGCGGCCCAGCCCAGCTTGAGCATGAAATCAGCGGTAATGGGTGCCTCACCCACGGTGCCGCGAATCCCGTCGGTACCGAAATAGCGTCTAGTCATCAGCAGCCTTCCTTGAGTACGGCCCATGTCATGTTCACGGCGTCCACATTGGGTCCCACGTCGTGGACGCGGAGGATACGCGCACCGCGATCCACGGCCAGGGCCGTCATTGCCAGGCCACCCCAGAGCCGCTCCTCCACGGGCCTGGCCAGCACCTTGCCGATCATGCTCTTGCGAGACATCCCCACAAGCAGCGGCAATCCGAAGCCTTCCAGGCGGTCCAGGCGATTGAGCAGACGCAGATTATGCTCCACGGTTTTGCCGAAGCCGAACCCCGGATCCAGCAGCAGCCGCTCGCGACGCAAGCCGGCAGCAGCACATGCCGCCAGCCGGGACTCGAGGAACTCGACCACCGCCTCTTCCACCGGCCCATCATAACGGGGGGTCTGCTGCATGTCGCGCGGCTCTCCCTGGCGGTGCATCAGGCAGACCGGCAAGCCGGTACCCAGGGCGGCCTCCATGGCGCCCTCGCGTTCAAGCGCACGCACGTCATTGATCATGCCCGCCCCGAGCAAGGCGACCTCCCGCATTACCTCGGGATTACTGGTGTCCACCGACACCAGGGCATCGAGTTCCCTCACCAGGGCCTCGACCACTGTAGCCACCCTGTCCAGCTCCTGCTGGGAACTCACGGGATCGGCACCGGGTCGGGTGGACTCGCCACCGATATCAATGATCGCCGCTCCCTCGGCCAGCATCTGACCCGCATGGCGCAGAGCATCATCCCGCACCAGATGACGGCCGCCATCGGAGAAGGAATCCGGTGTGACATTGAGAATCCCCATGACTCGGGGAAAGGAGAGATCGAGCCTGTGCCTGCCACAGGCCAGGGAAGTACGGGAATCGTTGTCCATCATCGTATTGATCGGGTGCCAGAATCGGGAATCAATCGGCGGAAGCCCCGCCTTAACGTCGAAGGCGCCCCGAAGGGCGCCTGCAGGATCAGCGTACCCGGCTTTCAGCTACCAGCCGGGCCCCCGAGGGGGTCGGAGGGGCGCCGAGGGGGACCCTCGTCATCCTCTTCGCCATCACCGTCGACCTGCTCGGATTCATCCGGTGCCACCTCCGCCTCGGGTGTCTTGCCCACCGGGGAACCGTTACCGGAATCGTCGTCTTCCCAATCCTTGGGAGGACGCGGCGAGCGCCCTTCCATGATGTCCTTCAGCTGGTCGGCATCGATGGTCTCGTATTTCATCAGGGCCTCGGCCATGGCATCCAGCTTGTCACGGTTCTCCTCGAGGATTTGCTTGGCCTGGGCATAGCAGCCGTCGATGATCTTGCGCACTTCCTTGTCGAGCCGGGTCGTGGTTTCGCCGGACTTGAGCTTGCCCCCCTGGACAGGCCCGCCGAGGAACTGATGGGACTCGTCCTCGTCGTACATGATCGGGCCCATTTCATCGGAGAGCCCCCACTTGGCGACCATATTGTGGGCCAGCTCGGTGGCGCGCTTGATGTCATTGGAGGCTCCTGTGGTCACGCCATCCGGCCCCAGGGTCATTTCCTCGGCGATACGGCCACCGAACAGTGAGCAGATCTGACCAATCAGCTGTCGACGGGACAGGCTGTAGCGATCCTCCTCGGGGAGGAACATGGTCACGCCCAGGGCACGACCCCGCGGGATGATGGTGACCTTGTAGACCGGATCATGCTCCGGCAGCACCAGGCCGATGATGGCGTGGCCCGACTCATGGTAAGCCGTATTGAGCTTCTCCCTGTCGGTCATGACCATGGACTTGCGCTCGGCGCCCATCATGATCTTGTCCTTGGCCATTTCCAGCTCTTCCATGCCAACCAGGCGCTTGTTGCGACGCGCGGCGAAGAGGGCCCCCTCATTGACCAGGTTGGCCAGATCGGCACCGGAGAAGCCCGGCGTGCCTCGCGCGATCAGCGATGGCTTGACGTCCTCGGCCAGCGGCACCTTGCGCAGGTGCACGTTGAGGATGTGCTCACGGCCGCGGATGTCCGGCAGGTCGACCACCACCTGGCGGTCGAAGCGGCCCGGACGCATGAGTGCCGGGTCGAGGACGTCCGGACGGTTGGTCGCGGCGATGACGATGACGCCTTCGTTGGCCTCGAAGCCATCCATCTCTACCAGCAACTGGTTTAGGGTCTGCTCACGTTCGTCGTTACCGCCGCCCATGCCGGCACCACGGGAGCGACCCACGGCATCGATCTCGTCGATGAAGATGATACAGGGCGCCTGCTTCTTGGCCTGCTCGAACATGTCACGCACACGGGAGGCGCCCACGCCGACGAACATCTCGACGAAGTCGGAACCCGAAATGGAGAAGAACGGCACCTTGGCCTCACCGGCGATGGACTTGGCCAGCAGCGTCTTGCCGGTCCCCGGCGGCCCCACCATCAAGACGCCCCGCGGGATGGAACCGCCCAGGCGCTGGAACTTGGTCGGTTCACGCAGGAAGTCGACCAGTTCCCCGACCTCCTCCTTGGCCTCGTCACAACCGGCGACGTCGGCAAAGGTGGTCTTGATCTGGTCCTGGGAAAGCAGCTTGGCCTTGGATTTGCCGAAACTCATGGGGCCGCCCTTGCCACCGGCACCGCCCTGCATCTGACGCATGAAGAACATGAAGATGCCGAGGATCAGCAGAATCGGGAAGCTGGCAATCAGCAAGCGTGTCCACAGGCTCTGCTGATCGGGCTCCTTGCCCACTACGGTGACGTCGTTGGCAAGCAGGTCATCGATGAGCTTGGGATCCTCCGCCGCCGGGCGGATGGTCTGGAACTGCGAGCCGTCCGCGCGCTCACCACTGATGGTGTAGCCATCGATGGTGACACTGCGGATCTGTTGATTCTGCACCTGCTGAACGAACTGGGAATAGTTCATCGTCTGCGGTGCGGTATCGACACTGACGTTGTTGAACACCGTCAGCAATACCGCCGCGATGACCAACCACAGGATCAGGTTCTTCGCCATATCATTCAAGGGACTACCCTCAATTTCAGAAATCTGTTGACCGAATACGCCTGGAACATCCGACAGTACATGAGCGGGCCGCGTTCAACCATTGGCAATACCCTGTCTCGCCAGCTTGTCAATTTGTCCACTCTGACACAGCCGGGACCCCCTGTCTGATCATCGCGCCGATAGACGCAGGCTATCGCGTTGCCATTTGGTACACGGCCTGATGACAAGGATGGGCCTCAACCACGGAACCCCTCTGCGAGCAGATAGACTTCTCTCGAACGTGCCCGGGACGCCTCTGGCTTGCGCGTCGCTACCCGCGAGAAACTGCCGCGCAATTCCTTCAGGAAGGCATCGAAGCCCTCTCCCTGGAACACCTTGGCTAGAAATCGGCCTCCGGGAGAGAGTGTCTGACGGGCCAGGTCCAGCGCCAACTCCGCCAGACCCATGGCCTGGGGCTGGTCGATGTCGGTCATACCACTCATATTGGGGGCCATGTCGGACATCACAAGGTCCACGGGACGATTTTCCAGTACCTCGAGGATCGCCTCGAGCACCGACGCCTCGGTAAAGTCGCCCTGAATGAACTCGACCCCGGCCAGGGCGTCCATCTCGAGAATATCGGACGCGATCACCACGCCTGTCGGCCCCACCTTCTCCGCCGCCACCTGGCTCCAGCCACCGGGGGCGGCACCCAGATCGATCACCGTCATGCCGGGGCGCAGAAGGCTGTCCTTGGCATCCAGCTCCATGAGCTTGTAACTCGCACGACTGCGGTACCCGTCCTGCCAGCGCTGCTGGACATAACGGTCGTTGAAGTGCTTCTTGAGCCAACCCTTGCTGGTCTTGCTGGCACCCGTCCTGGCACTGCGATGACCGGGAGCCTTGCGGGAAGAAGGGGAGCTTGCCACGGCATTACCTTTGAGGAAACGAGACTGACGACGAAGGGCTGGCGCTGAATTCAGTGTAACCGGAGACACAAAGGCAGGCTGGCAAATCGCCCCGACAACAGGCGCAAAAGGGAAGGCGTGGCGCTTTCACCACGACTCGGTACGCCGTACCATGCACGGCTGAGCGCAACCGTAACGACGGAAGATACCATGAGCTTGTCACAGGCACAAAAGAAAGCATTTCGCAGCATCGGCCATCATTTGAGCCCGGTCGTCACGGTGTCCGAGAACGGCGTTTCCGAGGGGGTCCTGGCCGAACTGGCGCGCGCCCTGAGCGACCACGAGCTGATCAAGGTCAAGCTTGCCCTGCCGGAACGCGACGATCGCAGCGCCATGCTCGATGCACTGCTCGAGGCCAGTGGTGCCGAACGCATCCAGACCATCGGCAAGATGGCACTGCTCTACCGGCATAACCCCAGGGCCAACCCGAAGCTCTCCAACGTCCAGCGCTTCGAAGGCCACCACGGGCGGC
>NZ_JBDNGD010000390.1:0-2366 GCF_041689495.1 Halomonas sp.
AGCAGGCGCGCTACGTTAGGGTAAATTGGGCTCAAAAGAGACTGGAATGATGACCAATATCACTGCCCGAACGCGTCACAACCGAGCCGCGCCCTCGCGTCCTGATGGTTCAGGCCGCACTCCGGCGAATACAATACCCTATAGAAGCTGCTTAGCAGCCTGATGGGCGGCTTAGTCCAACAGGCATTTATGCATTACCACCAGCCCCACGATAGGGAGTACAATTAATGGGATTTCAAACCTCTCGAAGATACGGCCGCTATTGGGATGACGCAAAAAAGCTTGATAAATTGATCAATCGCTATCATTTTAATACCTCAGGAAAAGATGAAAAATCATTCGAGAACGGGTTTGCATCCACTCTTCTAAATATGCAGGACCAATTCAATTGCAAGGTAATTTCTCAAATCGATAACGCTTCGACAGTGAAAGATGTTCGATGCTTCGGGAAGAAGCACCGCCCTGACATGGCGCTTGATGAAAATGTTGTAGGTATAGAGTTAAAATATATTCGGTATGCAGGTCTGAGAGACGCCATAGGCCAGGGGTATTTATATAGGCTCAGATATAAGTTTGTCTTTTTAGTGCTAATAATTAGCAAGGATCGCTCCACTATCTACGAAGATATACATGCTGGGAAAGAAAAAGATTTAGAAGACACCCTTCAGCATCTCGCAGATACCATGAATATATTTACATACATAGTGCCTGCATTCAGTACTAAGTCCGGGATTAGGAAATGTTATGGATTCTTCGAGCCTGTAAATGCATAAAAAGTCGCTGAAGGCGGACGCCGGAGACGTCGCGAGCGCTTCGCGGAGAGCTCTGGGGCGGCGCCGCTTAGCTTCACGTTCGGCAGTAACAGACTTTCTATGAGAGGTGCCATATGAAGATTAAAGACCTGATCGATGAGGCAGAGGCTCTTCCGGTGGAAGAGCGGGCACTCGTTGTTGATTCGCTCCTTCGTAGCCTCAATCCGCCGGAGTCCAGGATTGACGAGAAGTGGGCGTCGGTCGCGCGAAAGCGTTTGAAGGAGATTCGCTCCGGAGCGGTCGAAGCCGTCCCGGGCGAAGACGTGTTCGCAAAGATCTGGAGTGACCGATCGCAATGACGTTCCGTTTTCATCCTGAAGCTGACCTGAATCCGTGAAACCGGCCCCCTAAAAGCCTTCTAAAGCGCTGATGTGCATGGCAATATAGCCACTATCGCCGTTCACCCGGACAGTGTCATGCCCAACGTCAAATTCCGCGCCAGTGGTCGCACCCTTCCAGCCATGCCGGGCTCTCGCTCATCGGCCAGTGCCTCGAGATCGCTGGCGTCGACAGTATCGACGGCCGTTTTCCCACCACGCTGGGCATGCGCACCAGCGACGTGGTCAAGAGCTATCTGGGCCTGCTGTGCCTGGGCATGAGCGACTATGACGCCATCGAGAACTTTCGCCATGACACGCCCTTCCAGCAACTGCTGGCCCTGCAGAAGGTGCCGAGCACCGCCACGCTGCGCCAACGGCTGGAGAAGCTCGCCGTCAATGATCTGCAGGCGCATATCGCGACCTGGTCCACGACCCTGCTGTCCCTGGCAGGGGCTCCCATCACGCCGGACAAGGATTACGTCTGTTTGGATATCGACACCTTCGTCATGGATAACAGCAACTCGAACAAAGAAGGCGTTTCGCGCACCTACCAGAAGGTCGATGGCTACACGCCCATCGCCGCCTACCTGGGTAACGAAAGCTGGTGCCTGGGCCTGGAGCTGCGCCCGGGCCGGCAGCACACCATGAAAGAGAGCAACGCCTTCCTGGAGCGGGTGCTGCCCCGCGCCCAGGGCCTGACCGAACAACCGATCCTGCTGCGCGAGGACAGCGGCTTCGACAGCCAGGCCCATCTGGCGCTGCTGGAGCAACAGCGTCGTGTCTTCGCTGGCGAGGGTCGTACCCTGGACTACCTCGTCAAGTGGAACCCGCGGGACTCGGCCAAGGCCGATCGGGACACCTGGCTAGCGGTGGCTGAAGACTATTGGCAAGAGCTGCGCCCCGGCAAGCGCCAGGCGCTGTGGACCCAGACCGTCACGATCCGCGAGGGCCAGACCGAGGTCGAGGTCACGCGCGTGATGCGTCTAGTGGAGCGCACCACGGAGCCCAATGGCCAACACTTGCTCCAGCCGGACTATGAGTTGGAAGGCTGGTGGACCAGCCTGGACGAGGCGCCAGAGGCGGTCATCCAGCACTACCGGGCGCATGCCACTCATGAACAGTTCCACAGCGAGATCAAGACCGATCTCGACCTGGAGCGCTTGCCGTCCGGCAAGTTCGCCACCAACGACCTGATCCTGCATCTCGCCCAACTGGCCTACAACATCCTGCGGCT
>NZ_JBDNGD010000391.1:0-11716 GCF_041689495.1 Halomonas sp.
AGAAGTATCTTGCCAGCAGGCAGTCGCTATGGCGGCTGGTGGTGGCGCTGGCCCACGCCCCGGCCCTCATGCCGTCCCTCTCGCACCCCAAGGAGATCTGAGATGATGGTTTTCATTTACCTGGCACTCGCCATTGTCGCCGAGGTCATCGGCACCAGCGCCTTGAAGGCCTCGGAGGGCTTCACCCGACTGTGGCCCAGCGTCGCCGTGGTGGTGAGCTATTGCCTGGCCTTTTACCTGCTGGGGCTGGTGCTTCGCAGCATGCCGGTGGGCATCGCCTATGCCTTCTGGGCGGGCCTGGGCATCGTGCTGGTCACCCTGGTGGGCATCCTGGTCTATGGCGAGAAACCGGACCTGCCGGCGCTGCTGGGTCTCGGCATGATCGTGGGGGGCGTGGTGGTGATACAGGTATTCTCTTCGGTCTCGGCCCATTAAGCTGGTGACCTTTCAGCCCTTTGGAGGTTTCATGTGTCGGCACCGGTTCTTCTGCCTGCTCTTGACCCTGCTGCCGCTGTTCGCCCAGGCGAATGGCTTCACCGAACTGGCTCGGATGACCGAAAGGGGCTTCCTGGTCGGTGCTGAAGCGCGACTCCTCGACACCGGTGAGGTGCTCGGTGCCATCGAGCCGGCACGACAGCTCTCGCCGGCCTCGGTGAGCAAGGCCTACCTGGCTGCCGCGGCGCTGGACCGCTGGGGCCCCCAGCATCGCTTCGTGACTCGTCTGGTCAGCGATGCCGAAATCGATGATCAAGGGGTCCTGCAGGGCGACCTGTTCATGGAAGGCGGCGGCGATCCCGCCTTGACTTCCGAGGACCTGTGGCGCCTGACCCAGCGACTCCACCAGGCCGGTGTCCGTCGGGTCAACGGCCGGATGGTCATCAGCCAGTGGCGCTTCGGTCCGGTGGAATGCATCACCACCGATCGTTGTGATGCCCGCTCGAGGGTCGCCAATGCCTACAGCGCCTTGCTGTCCTCGGCGGGCGTCAATTTCGGAAGCTGGTGTGTGTCCGTCGCCCCGGCGGCGACAGCCGGGCGACCGGCGAGGATTGTCAGCTGCGACAGCCAGGGCCGCCTCGTGGAGGTCGACAACCAGGTCGAGACCAGGCCCTACAACAGCGGCACCGAATTCAATGCGGAGCGGGTGACGCGTGAGGGCCGTGACGTCATGGTGCTACGGGGCCAGATCTCCACCAATGCCCTGCCGCGTGATGTCTACCGTGCCAGTTCGGATCCCGCCGAGCAGACGGCGGCGACCCTTCTGGCCATGCTGGCGGAGCAGGGCATAGCGGTGGAAGGCGAGGCTGTCACCAGCATCGCCGAGCCGCCAGCCAGCGCCAGACAGATCGCCGAGGTGGAGGGCAAGCCGCTACAGGAGTTGCTCCTGAGGACACTGAACTATTCCAACAACTTCATGGCTGACGTCCTGACCCTGGACCTGGTGGAGACGCCGCGAGCCGACCTCGTGCTGGGTGGCCAGGCAATCGAGCAGTTCGTGGCCAGCATTCCCGATCATGGCCCCTTGACCCTGCGTAGCGGCAGCGGCCTGACGCCGGAGAACCGCACCTCGGCAGGCGGCATCACTCGCTTGCTGGAGAGCATGTATTACCGGCCGGCGCTCTTCCCCAGTTTCGTGGCGAGCTTCCAGTCGCCGGAGAATGGGGTAATGCGCTTCATCCGTCGTGGTTCGCCGGCGTTTCGTCATCACGTCATGATCAAGACGGGAACGCTCAACCAGCCTGTGGCGGTACGCGCCGCCGGTGGCTATTTCCGCACCCAGACGGGTCGCTGGGGCGTCTTCAGTGTGATGGTCAACGGGACGTCAAGCACCCCCTGGCTGAACTGGACGCAGGTCCTCGACTCCCTGGCCGAGGACCTCGAACAGATGATCGCCGAGAACTGACAGGACACTGCCCATGAAACCCGGACATACCGGCTGGCGCCATCTGGTCCATTCCACTCAGTATTCCCTCAAGGGGCTATCCGCTGCCTGGCGACACGAGTCCGCCTTTCGCCAGGAACTGAGCCTTTGTCTGTTGCTGTTGCCGCTGGCCTGGTGGATCGGCCGGGGGCCGGTGGACTGGATCCTGATGGTAGGCAGTTGTCTGGTGGTGCTCATCGTCGAACTGCTCAACAGCGCCATCGAGAGTGTCGTGGACCGCATCGGTACCGAACACCATGAGCTCTCTGGTCGTGCCAAGGACCTCGGCTCGGCGGCGGTCATGCTGGCCCTGACGCTGGCAGGCCTGACCTGGGGATTGCTCGGCTGGCAGAAATTCCTTGGCTGATTCGTCCCGGGCGGGTGCCGGTACCGGCCCGGCTTGGTTATGCTGGGTGCATTGCTGAATCGACCTGCGAGACCCTCATGGCCCTTCCCGATGATTTCCTGCCACCGATCGATATCCCCGCGCCCCTTCGGGAGCCGCTGGCGCGACACCTGGAGCGCTTGTCCACTTCCCTCGAACAGGCCGACAACCTGGCCGACATGAACGGTGGTGAGTCCCCCCTTGAGGATTGGCTGGCGCTTTCTGGCGAACGACGTGAGCAACTCGCCAGGGTCCTGGCGATTTCCGAATTCGTTGCCGAGACTCTGGTGCGCTATCCCGAATGGCTATTGCATCTGGATGCCAGCGGTGAGCTGGAAGCGGCACCGGATGCCGAGAGCCTGGGCGAATGGCTGGATGAACGCCTGGAGGCGGCCGAGGACGAGGAGGCCCTGCATGCGGCAATCCGGCGATTCCGTCGCGCACGGATGCTGGGCATCGTCTGGCGCGACCTGGTTCGACCCCCGGGAATCGACATGTGGGCCACGGCGTTGGCGGTGTCACGCCTCGCCGAAACCTGCCTGGAGAGTGCCCTCGGCTGGCTCGAGAATTACCTGGAGCCGCGCCTGGGTCGGCCCCAGCGCCGCCGTGACGGGAGCGAGCAGCGCCTGGTGGTGCTGGGAATGGGCAAGCTGGGTGCCGGTGAGCTCAACCTCTCCTCCGACATCGACCTGATCTTTGCCTTTGCCGAGAAGGGCGAGACACAAGGCGGCCGCAAGTCCCTCGACCACCAGGAGTATTTCACCAAGCTGGGCCAGAAACTGATCACCGCCCTGGATGCCGTGACGGCGGACGGTTTCGCCTTCCGAGTCGATATGCGCCTCAGGCCCCTGGGCGATGGCGGCCCCCTGGTCGGCGGTTTTTCCTCGCTGGCCAGCTATTACCAGGACCAGGGCCGCGAATGGGAGCGCTATGCGATGCTCAAGGCCAGGCCCGTGGCCGGCGATTGCGAGGCCGGCGCCGAGTTGCTGGCCAGCCTGCGTCCCTTCGTCTTTCGCAAGTATCTGGATTTCGGCGCCATCGAGTCGCTGCGCGAGCTCAAGTCGATGATCAACCGGGAAGTGCGGCGCAAGGGCATGGAAGGCAACATCAAGCTCGGTCCGGGCGGCATCCGCGAGGTGGAATTCGTTGTCCAGGCCTTCCAGCTGATTCGTGGCGGCCGCGATACCGAACTGCAGATCACCTCCTTGAAGACGGCCCTGGAACGATTGCCCGAGCTCGGCCTTTTGCCCCAGGAGATCGTCGACGAACTGCTCCCCGACTATGCCTTCCTGCGTGACCTGGAACACGTGCTGCAAGCGCTCGAGGATCGCCAGACTCAGACCCTGCCCGAGGATGACGTCGACCGTGAACGCGTGGCCCTGGCGATGGGCATGGAGGATTGGCCGGCGTTGATCGCCAAGCTCGATGAGGCCCGTGAACGGGTGCGTCGACACTTCGATGCCGTCATCGCCGATCCCGAGGACGAGGTCGAGGATACCGACGAGTCACAGGCGTCCGATGGCGTGAGCCTGGAAGAGTGGCGGGCGCTTTGGCGCGGCGAGCTGGACGAGGGCGAAGCCGCCACCCTGCTGCAGGAGGCCGGCTTCGATGAGCCGGACGCCGCCGTGCGGCGCTTGAGCACATTGCGCCAATCCCGTCAGGTGACGGCCATGCAGCGTATCGGTTATGACCGTCTCGATGCACTCATGCCCTTGCTCCTCGATGCCCTGGCCGCCAGTGAGTCACCGGATCTCGCCCTGGAACGGGTCCTGCCGCTGATCGAGTCCGTTCTGCGACGTACCGCCTACCTGGCATTGTTACGCGAAAATCCCGATGCCCTGGGCCACCTGATGAGGCTATGCAGTGCCAGCCCCTTGATCGCCGAACAGCTCGCCCGCCATCCGATCCTGCTCGACGAGTTGCTCTCGCCAGATACCCTCTACACGCCTGCCGACAAGGCCCGCCTCTCCGACGAACTGCGCCAGGCCCTGGGCCGTCTGCCGGAAGATGACGAAGAGGCCCAGCTCGAGGCGCTGCGAGTCTTCAAGCATTCCCAGGTATTGCATGTGGCGGCCTCGGATATCGCGGGCACTCGGCATCTGATGAAGGTCAGCGACAACCTCACCTATATCGCCGAGGTGATCCTCGAGGCAGTGCTTGCCATGGCCTGGAAGCACATCACGCGCAAGCATGGTTTTCCCGAACGACGCGAGGGTGGCCGCGCCGGCCAGCAGCCAGAGTTCCTGATCGTCGGCTATGGCAAGCTGGGTGGCATCGAGCTCGGTTATGGTTCCGACCTGGATCTGGTATTCGTCCATGATGGCGCCTCCCGGGGCGATACCGACGGCAAGCGTCCCCTGGACAATGCCGTCTTCTTTACTCGCCTGGGGCAGCGCATCATTCACCTGCTCACGGCTGTGACGCCCGCCGGCACCCTCTACGAGGTGGACATGCGGTTGCGCCCCTCGGGCAACTCGGGCCTGCTGGTGACCTCCCTGGAGGCCTTCGCCGACTACCAGCGCCACCAAGCCTGGACCTGGGAGCACCAGGCATTGGTCCGGGCACGGGTGGTGGCGGGCCACGAGACCCTGGCAGAGCGGTTCTCGGCGATCCGCGGCGAGATCCTCGGACGCCAGCGTGATCCCCAGACGCTGCGCGACGAGGTGGTGAAGATGCGCCGAAAGATGCGCGATCACCTGGCCAGCAAGGGCAAGGGCGACGACTTCGATCTCAAGCATGATCTCGGCGGGATGGTGGATATCGAGTTCCTCTGCCAGTATGCGGTGCTCTCGAGGTCCCATGACGCGCCGGATCTATTGGCTTGGAGCGACAATATTCGTATTCTTGAGACCCTGGAAGCGACGGATCGTCTGCCGGAAGAGGATTGCCGGCGTCTGCGCGACGCCTACATCGCCTTTCGAGGTGCCGCCCATCGATCCGCCCTGACCCGAGAGGCGGGCCGAGGGCGAGACGCGGATTACCACCAACACCGCCAGGCCGTCATCGCGCTCTGGCAGCGGCTGCTCGAGCCGCCGGAAGTCGCTTGAGGCTCTCGCCGAGAGCCGACAACGCCCCGCAGGACGACGTGCTTCTGGCGGGGGTTCAACACCACACCATGAGAAGACGAAAGGACCTAGATTATGTCGATGGCTGACCGTGATGGTCTCATCTGGTTCGATGGCGAGCTGGTTCCCTGGCGCGATGCGAAGGTGCACGTGCTGACCCATACCCTGCACTACGGCATGGGCTGTTTCGAGGGGGTGCGCGCCTATGCCACCGACAAGGGGACTACCATCTTCCGGTTGAAGGAGCATACCGAGCGTCTCTTCGATTCCGCCAAGATCCTCGGCATGCCCATGTCATTCGATGGGCAGGTGATCAATGAGGCATGTCGATCCGCCGTGCGGGAGAACGGGCTCGAAGAGGCCTACCTCAGGCCTATGGTCTTCTTCGGAAGCGAAGGTATGGGGCTGCGCGCCGACAACCTCAAGACCCATGTGATCGTCGCCGCCTGGGAATGGCCCTCCTACATGTCGCCAGAGGCCCGCGAACTGGGCATAAAGGTGCAGACCTCCTCCTTCACCCGCCATCACGTCAATATTGCCGTGACCCGGGCCAAGGCAAACGGGCAGTACATCAATTCCATGATGGCACTGGCCGAGGCCCAGCGAGGTGGCTACGACGAGGCTTTGCTGCTCGATCCCCAGGGTTACGCCGCGGAGGGTTCCGGCGAGAATCTCTTCGTGATCAAGAACGGCATCATCTACACCCCGATGCTCACCTCCTGCCTCAATGGCATCACTCGCAACACCGTGCTGCACATGGCCGAGCACCTGGGTTTCGAGCTGCGCGAGAAGTTGATTACCCGGGATGAGATCTATATCGCCGACGAGGCCTTCTTTACTGGCACGGCGGCCGAAGTGTTGCCGATCCGGGAGCTCGATGGGCGAATCATCGGCGAAGGTCGACGGGGTCCGGTCACCGAGAAGATCCAGTCACTGTATTTCGACCTGGTGCGAGGGAAGCAGGCACTGGATGCCGGTTGGTTGACGCCCGTGGCCTGATGCGGGCCGTCTCTTCTCTCCCACTTGTGGCCCGCCTGTCGACGACAGGCGGGCCGCTGACGTAATGCATCGATGTTGTCTCTTGCCCAGTATGGACGCCTCCCGGCGCTTCTGAGAGGATTCCTGCTATATCACCGTGTCTGGGCAGCATCCTGGACGCGGTTCTTCAATCAGGCGGGATGCTGTCCCGGGAGAAACAAGCATGAGTCAAGGCAAGGTGCTGGTACTGCACGGACCCAACCTCAACCTCCTGGGGACCCGGGAGCCCGAGATATATGGCGAGGAGACCCTGGACAACGTCAACAATGCCCTGCGAGAGAGGGCCGTATTGGCGGACTGGGAGGTCGACTGCTTCCAGAGCAACCATGAGGGGGCTCTTATCGATGCGATCCAGGCGGCTCGGCTGGACGGTACCGTGGCGATTATCATCAACCCTGCGGCCTTCACCCATACCTCGGTGGCGATCCTCGATGCGCTGAATGCCTTCACGGGGGCCGTCTATGAAGTGCATATCTCCAACGTGCACAAGCGCGAAAGCTTCCGTCATCATTCCTATGTCTCGCTGCGAGCGGACGCTGTCATCGCCGGTCTCGGCACCCGGGGTTACCAGGCGGCACTGGAGGCGGTGATCAACTCCACTGCCAGAAACTGATTAATGGTCTTGCCCTCCTGCTGTTGCCTCGCGGGCCGCCCAGGCGCATTCCACCAATCTGTCGTCGGGCGAGGCGACCTGCATCGATTGTCACAAGGGCATCGCCCATGAGTTGCCCGATATGGGGCCAGATTTCCAGGCGGTTGTTCCTGGATTGCCCGGATTCGATTCCTGGGTAGCACATCTGGAACGTGATGGTTGATGGCGACGGCATTCAGCATTCGGGCCTGTCGTCTGCCTTTCCGACCCTCACCCGCCCCATGTTGCTGACGATGACCTTGACGCCTTCGCCGTGTCGGCCGCAGATCTCGAAGGTCCCGTTGTGACCTCGTGACCAGCCGGTGGCCTGATAGCGGATCGGGTAGTCACGGTTGAAGGTGACACTGGGGCCAGTGCTGCCCTCGAGGACCTTGAGTCGTTTGACATCGGCCAGATTGCCGCTGGGCGCCTGGCCGTCGACGACGACGAGCGGGTGATTCCAGTCCGTGAAGGTGCATGTCGTGCCGTCTGGCGAGGGAAGGGGGCAGACGGCGATGGTCGTTCGTCGGGTAATGGCGGTATTGCGGGCCAGGGCCAGAGCGGTCTTGAGTCGCATGACCTCGGCGGCTACCTCGTTGCGTGCCGTCATGGCCTGGAAGCCGGGTATGGCCCAGGTCACCAGGATGGCGAGCACGGCAATGGCAACAATCAGCTCGATCAGGGTGAGGCCATCCTGCTCATGCTTTGCCAGTTGGCCGGGCTTGCCGTTAAGGTACGGGGCATGGGGGATGTAAGCATGCATCTTGCCCTCCAGGAGAGACTCACTTTTCCCAAGTGGTTTCTTCACCCTAGTTGATTCGCCACACCTCTCTGTAAGCGATCTCGGACACTTATTTGTGAGCGATTTTCTGGTTGTGGGTGGCGGTGTCATCGGCCTGATGACGACACTGCAACTGGCCGATGCCGGCCATTCGGTGACTCTTGTCGAACGGGGCCAGTGTGGTCGCGAGGCTTCCTGGGCCGGCGGCGGCATTGTTTCGCCCCTCTACCCCTGGCGTTACAGTGCGCCGATATCGCGACTCTCCATCTGGTCGGAAGGCTTCTATCCCGAATTATCGTTGCGATTGCTCGAAGAAACCGGCGTCGACCCGGAGTATCGCCAGAAGGGATTGTTGTACCTGCGGGTGGACGACGAAACCCGCGCCATGACCTGGGCCCGGAAGGTCGGCAAGCCGCTGGAGCGAGTGGACGCCGACTTCCTGTATACCAAGGAACCTCGGGTGGCCCCGGGGTTCGATGAAGGGCTGTGGATGCCGACCCTGGGTAGCATCCGTAATCCACGTCTGGTGCGGGCGCTTTATACTCGCTTGGACGCCATGCCGAGGGTGAGTCTCCGGGAAGACTGTGAGGTCACCGGCTTTGCGGTCGAGCAGGGTCGCGCCACAGGCGTGGAGACCACGATGGGGACGATGGGTGCTGACCAGCTAGTCGTCTGTGGCGGCGCCTGGGCCGCGGGACTCCTGGCGAAGGTCGGCATCAAGCTGCCGGTTCGTCCGGTGAAGGGACAGATGATCCTTTTCAAGGCACCCAAGGACATGGTGCAACGCGTAGTGCTGATGGATGGACGCTATGTGATTCCCCGTGCCGATGGCCGAGTACTGGCCGGATCGACCCTGGAAGAGGCGGGATTCGACAAGACGACGTCCCGGGAGGCGCGCGATTCCCTCTGGGCCAGTGCCGTGTCCATCATCCCGGCACTGGCCGACTGCGAGGTCGAGCATCACTGGGCGGGGCTGCGCCCCGGGTCACCGGATGGCGTGCCCTTCATCGGTTCGGTACCCGGCATCGATAATCTGCACGTGAATGCCGGGCATTATCGCAACGGCCTGGTGCTGGCGCCAGCATCGACCCGGCTGCTGGTGGATCAACTGCTGGGGCGGGAGTCGATCCTCGATCCGGCACCTTATCGCTTGGAGGGGAGGCTGGTGGACGGGCTCAATAGCCCTGATTGAACCATCAGGGCTATTTCTGCCACTCGGCCCCGAGGCCTCTTGTCTCCGGCTTGGTCCTATTCCTTACCATCATCTGTCCCTTGATCCTGCGTCTTCTGTTCTTCCAGGTACTTGTCGCGATGGGCACTGCAGCAGAACCACTCGCCCTTCTCTCGCAGTGCGTCGTTTTCCGGCACATGGACCTTGCACCAGGTACAGCGGACCATCTTGCCGCCTTCCTGGCGCTGGTCTCCTTCCAGCAGCTCCTCCTGGCCGAGCTTGTATTCACGGTACATGCGATAGAGTTTCAGGCCGGCTAAGAAGAGCACGGCGAAGATGATCAGGCGAATGAGCAATAGGTTCATTCCTTATGGGACTCCCAGTGGAAGATGGCCGGCTTTGCCACTCGGCCGCCCTTGCGGGACAATGACGGCTACCCATCGATTCTCGAGAGATTTTCAAGCCCATGCAAGACCTGACGCTGGTAATGGCTCAGTTGGACTCGTTGGTGGGAGACATTCCCGGCAACACCGAGACGGCCATCGAGGCCGTCCGCGAGGCACGCATCGAACACGGTGCCGACATCGTGGTGTTGCCTGAACTCTTTCTGACCGGCTATCCCCCCGAGGACCTCTTGCTGCGTCCTTCAATGGAAACACGGTTGCGTCATGCCCGAAGCCATATGGCAGAGAAGATCGTCCGTGATGTCATGGTGATCGTCGGCTATCCCGGTCGTCGCGAGGGAAAAACCTGGAACCTGGCGGGGGTGTTGTACAACGGAGAATGGCGCGGCGAGTATGCCAAGCAGGCCTTGCCCAACTATCAGGTGTTCGACGAGCAGCGCTATTTTTCGCCAGGCAATCAGCCGCTTGTGATCGACCACAAGGGTGCCAGACTGGGCATCCTGATCTGTGAGGACATGTGGAGCAGCGAGCCGGTGCGCGCTGCCCGTGATGCTGGTGCCCAGATCCTGGTCAGCCTGAATGCCTCGCCCTTCCATCAGGACAAGCCAGCCGAGCGCCTCCGTCTGCTCGAGGAACGCGCCGCCGATGTGGCCCTACCACTGGTCTATGTCAACATGATCGGTGGCCAGGACGAACTGGTGTTCGATGGGGGTTCGGCCTGTGTCAGCGCCGAGGGCGAGCTGAAGGTTCAGGCTCCTCACTGGGCTGTGGGGTTGATGCCGGTGCAGTTCGTCCAGGAAAAGGGCCTTTGGGTTCCCCAGGCGGGAGAGACCGACCCCGAAGTGACGCCGGAGGAGAATCTCTATTGCGCACTGGTGACGGGCCTTCGCGACTACGTCAACAAGAGTGGCTTCAAGGGGGTGGTGCTGGGACTCTCCGGTGGCATCGACTCGGCCCTGTCCCTGGCCATTGCCGTGGATGCACTGGGGCCTCAGCGCGTGCAGGCGGTGATGATGCCTTATCACTACACGGCGGACATCTCGAAACAGGACGCCGCCGAGCAGGCCCGGATGCTGGGGGTGCCCTACGACGTCATGCCCATCGAGCCAATGGTCGACGCCTTCATGGAGACGCTGGCCGAGAGCTTTGCCGGCACCGAAAGGGATACCACCGAAGAGAACCTCCAGTCGCGTTGTCGTGGTGTGCTGTTGATGGCCATTTCCAACAAGAAGGGGCTGATGGTGCTGACCACCGGCAACAAGAGCGAGATGGCGGTCGGCTATGCCACCCTCTACGGGGACATGGTGGGGGGGTACAATGCCATCAAGGACGTCTACAAGACCTGGGTCTACCGGCTGGCTCGCTGGCGGAACAGCGAATCGCCGGCGATTCCCGAACGCGTCATCGAGCGCCCACCTTCCGCCGAGTTGGCTCCGGACCAGCAGGACAGCGACTCGCTGCCCGGCTACGATGTTCTCGATGCCATCCTGGTGCGCTATATCGAGGGCGACATGAGTGCCGAGGCGATCATCGCTGCCGGCTTCGAGCTCGATGACGTCTACAAGGTGGTCAAGCTGGTCGATCGCTGCGAATACAAGCGCCGCCAGGCACCGGTCGGGGTTCGTGTCACGCCCCGGGGCTTCGGGCGCGACCGCCGTTACCCCATCGTCAATGGCTGGCAGCCGGGGGAGTGACGGCGCTCGGCGCTCAGGCCGATATCGACTGGGCCTTGACGTGCTTGGGCTCGAAGGTGCGGCCGTGAAGTTGCTCATGCCGTGGGGCATTTTCCAGCAGAACCTGGAGCGTTTCGCGGGCACGGTCACGCATCTCGAGACCCAGATAGCCTTCCACCATGGCCGCCAGGGCATCCCGGGTGGCTTCTGTCTCGGGGTAATTTTCCACCACCCAGCGACCGCGCTCGACCGCGGCCAGGTAGGCCCCCTTGCGCAGATAGAAGTCAGCCACGTGCAACTCGTGGCGAGCCATGATGTTGCGCAGGTAGACGATGCGCTGCTCGGCATCCGGCGCATAGGGGCTATCGGGGTAGAGATTGACCAGTTCGCGGAAATCGGTATAGGCGTCGCGTGATGCGCCCAGGTCACGCCTGGAGATGTCAATCAGGCGCAGGCGTTCCAGGCTGAAACGCCCGGCCTGCCAGGCTGCCAGCCCGCGCATATAGAGGGCATAGTCGGCCTGGGGATGGCTCGGGTGCAGCCGGATGAAACGGCTGGCGGCGGCCCGGGTGGCTTCCCAGTCGTCGCTCTCGTAATGTGCATAGATGAGTTCCAGCTGAGCCTGTTCGGCATGACCGCCGAACGGGTAG
>NZ_JBDNGD010000392.1:0-2260 GCF_041689495.1 Halomonas sp.
CGGGCGCTGACGCTCGGTATTGCCCTGGTAGGCATCAACAACCGCGACCTGCACACCTTCGATACCCGCCTCGAGACGACCCTGGAACTGCTGTCGCGCATTCCTTCTGGCGTCACCGTGGTCACCGAGTCGGGCATCCATACCCCCGAGGACGTGCTGCGCATGCGTGAGCATGACGTCAACGCCTTCCTGGTGGGGGAAGCCTTCATGCGCGAGACGGAACCCGGCGAGGCGCTGCGGCGGCTGTTCTTCTGACCAGCACCTGGTAGCCGCACTGCAGGCGGAACGAATGTGGGAGGCCGGCTCTGCCGGGCGAAGGGAGGCCGCAGGCCTTCTATTGTGTCTGCTGGCTTGGCAGGGCCTCACCATGGTGCGTAATCTGCTGCCAGACACTCCTGCTGACAGGAAACAAAGCGACCCATCATGGCGATCAAGAAATCCGAACTCTACTCCTCCCTCTGGGCCAGTTGCGACGAGCTGCGTGGCGGCATGGACGCATCGCAGTACAAGGACTATGTCCTGTTCATGCTGTTCATCAAGTACATCTCGGACAAGTACGCCGATTCGGATAACTTCGCCCCGCCGGTGGCCATCCCCGAGGGCGCCAGCTTCAAGGACATGATTCAGCTCAAGGGCAAGAGCGACATCGGCGACAAGATCAACACCCAGATCATCCAGCCACTGATCGACGCCAACGCCCGCCTGGCACGCAGCGACTTCCCGGACTTCGACGATCCCAACAAGCTCGGCGAAGGCAAGGCGAAGGTGGATCGTCTGACCAATCTGGTCGCTATCTTCCAGAAGCCCGAGCTGGATTTCGCCAAGAACCGCGCTGAACACGACGACATCCTCGGCGATGCTTACGAATACCTGATGCGGCATTTCGCGTCGGAAAGCGGCAAGAGCAAGGGACAGTTCTACACGCCGTCCGAGGTCAGCCGCATCATGGCGCAGGTCATCGGCATCTCGCCGGAGTCCGCCGTGGCCGCCACCACTGCCTACGATCCGACCTGTGGCTCTGGCTCGCTACTGCTCAAGGTCGCCGCCGAGGCAGGCAAGCACATCACCCTGGAGGGGCAGGAGAAGGACGTGACCACCGCCGGTCTCGCCCGCATGAACATGATCCTGCACGACTTCCCCACCGCCAACATCGTGCAGGGCAACACCCTGGCCAACCCCAAGTTCAAAGGGACAGGCAAGGACAGCGAGGGGCTGCGCACTTACGACTATGTGGTGGCCAATCCGCCGTTCTCGGATAAGGGCTGGAGCGCTGGCCTTACGCCGGAGAACGACACCTACCAGCGCTTCGCCTGGGGCGCGCCCCAGGCGAAGCAGGGCGATTACGCCTACCTGCTGCATATCCTTCGATCGATGAAGAGCAGCGGCAAGGGTGCGGTGATTCTGCCCCATGGCGTTCTGCTCCGGGGCCATGCCGAGGCCGCCATCCGCCGGCGACTGGTGCGCTCCGGCTATCTCAAAGGCATTATCGGCCTGCCTGCCAACCTCTTCTACGGCACCGGCATCCCCGCCTGCATTCTGGTGCTGGACAAGGAGAACGCCCAGGCCCGCCGTGGGATTTTCATGATCGACTCCGCCAGGGGCTTCATCAAAGATGGCCCCAAGAACCGCCTGCGCGAGCAGGACCTGCACCGCATCGTCGATACCTTTGGCAAGCAGGTAGATGTACCGCGTTTCGCCCGGATGGTGCCCTTCGACGAGATCGCCGATCCGAAGAACGACTGCAACCTCAACCTGCCGCGCTACATCGATAGCAGTGAACCCGAGGACCTGCACGACATCCACGCCCACCTGAACGGCGGCATCCCGCAGTGGGACATCGACGGCGACGAGTCGGCTACGCCGCCGATCCCGGGCCTCAGCCGTTACTGGGCTGTGTTCCCGTTGCTGCGCCAGAGCCTGTTCCGCGACAATGGCGTTGAAGGCTACGCCGAACTGGCCGTCGAGCCCACGGCCATCAAGCCGACCATCCTCGAACGCGAGGAGTTCGCCGCCTTCCGCGCGCAGGTCACCGAACGCTTCGCCCAGTGGCGCACCGACAACACCCCGCGCCTGAAGGGCTTTGACCGCGACGGCCAGCCCAAGGAACTGATCACCACTACCGGCGAGGCCCTGCTCGACAGCTTTTTCGCCGCGCCGCTGCTGGACCCCTACGACCTCTATCAGCACCTGATGGACTACTGGGCCGAAACCCTGCAGGACGACGCCTACGAGATCGCCGCCGACGGCTGGGTGGCCGAAA
>NZ_JBDNGD010000393.1:0-1315 GCF_041689495.1 Halomonas sp.
CAGGATGCCCTTGTCACGCAGTGCGGCGAGCTTCTCGCCCAGGTCCACCAGCTCGGCATTCGACCACGCCACCGGCAGCGACAGCGAGACCACCGGGATCTCGGCGTTGGGGAACATCAGGCTGAGCGGCACCCAGGCGCCGTGGTCCAGGCCGCGCTCTACGGGCACGGCGTTGAGCTCGCGGGCCAGGCGCAGGGCGAGTTCAGGGTTGCCCGGTGCCGGATACTGGCACTCGAAGAGCTCGCGGGGAAAGCTGCCGAAGTCGTGGATGGTCTCGGGCTTGTCGCTGATGCTGACCAGCAGCTGCCGGCTCTCCCAGTGGGCCGAGACCACCAGGATGGCGGTGGGTGTCAGCTCGCCGCCCAGCTGGCGCAGGAAGTCGTGGGCCGGCCCCGGCGTCAGGGCCAGCATCGGGGAGCCGTGGGAGATGAACAGGCTGGGACACATAGCAGGGTTCCCTATCGAAGAAGGGTTCAGTATGGCATTTCGTCGGTTCTTCACCATGGCGCCAGAACTCTCGGTGTAGGCAGGATAAGCGAGCCGGCGAGCGCATCCGGCGAGGAGTTGCCAGTGGGTTCATGGTGGATGCGCTGTCGCTTTCAATAGCCCGTCATCTCCAGATAGCCGATGCCTCGTGGTTCGCCGCTCTGGCGATCGTGTACCTCCACCTCGCCTTCCCAGTAGGCCACCGAGGTGTCCATCCAGCGGTCGGCATGGGGCGCCTCGATCTCCAGGTCGATGTCCTGCGACGGCACTTCGAGGCGCCAGCGGGTGGGCATGTCTCGTTCGGCGACTCGACTCGTTGCCAGGGGGGTGAGGATGAGGTCATCCGGGGCTAGGGCGGTAGTCTGGCCATCCGGGTTGATCCAGGTGCCAGATAGATAGTCGCTGCCTTCCTCACCGCCTCCGCGAAGTCGGAAGGCCATGAGCTTGTGACCGCTTGCCAGGTGCAGAGATAACCAGTCCCAGCCCGCCTGTTCAGGTCCGAGAAGCCGACTGCTCCACTCGCGATCGAGCCAGGCGCGGCCCTTCACCTGGCGAGTTTCGCCGTCCAGGGTGACCTCCCCCTCGACGCGGTAGAATGGCTGGCTATAGTAAATGGAACCCTGGCCGTCGGCGCTCTTCTGGCTGAAGCCGTTCTCACCGTGGAAGACCAGTGGCCCCTCGGCGGTAAGGTTCAGTCGGTAGCCGAAGGGTGCGCCGTCATGCTCGTCTCGGGCCACCAGTTCAAGTCGTGACAGGGCATCCCGGTCCGTGTCGGTGACCCGGCTCTCGAGTCGCCAGTCGTCGAGCCAGGCCCGGAAGGGGTCGGTCG
>NZ_JBDNGD010000394.1:0-4191 GCF_041689495.1 Halomonas sp.
CCCAAGCCGGTGACTCTCTGATCGCCCGGCCGGGTCTGGCGTGTTGGGCCCTCGGTAAAATGAGCCGACATGGTACGAAACTTGTAGATACGAAAACGCTTGCCGTCCAGGCCATGACGATACTGCTTGAACATCACCGGCGACCCCATCTTCCAGCGAATCACCGTGGCTACCACGGCCATCACCGGCAGAAACAGCAGGAACAGCACCAGCCCCAGAAGGCGATCCTCCAGGGCCTTGACCAGGCGCATGGGACCATTCAGCGGGGAATAGTTGAGATCCAGGGAGTACATGTCGGCCACCTGGGCCAGCCGATGGTTGAGCAGTCGCAGGTCAGACAGGTCGGGAAAGTAGCGAATGTCGACGGGAACGGCCATCAGGATATTCGCCAGGCGCTTGACGATGTCGCCCTCGCTTAGTGGATAGCTTAACCAGATCTCCTCGAAGTCCCGATTGAAGATGCTGAGTCGCACCAGTTCCTGGAGTTGTTGCTCGACATCCGGTTCACCGATCTCACGGGTGATGCGATAGCCGACATACGGCAAACCTGCGAGCGCTCGGTGGACCCGCTCCCGGTTGGCCTCCTGGCCCACCAACAGGACACGCTTGATGTTGCGCCCCCTGGAGCGCAGCCAGCGCAGGTAGAGGTAGAGGGCCGAGCGCAGCATCACGCCCGCCGTGAGGACGCTCAATGACGACAGTGCCATCCAACTGCGAGAAAAGAGCACGGCGCTCTGGGTGGCGACCAGGAAGAGACTGAGCAGGAAGATGGCCATCGACCAGCCGAGGATATAGACCCCGAGCATGGTGAAGAGGCTGCGACCTCGCCAGGGCTGATAGAGGCCCAGCAGTTCGCCGCATGCCGGGAGCATCAAGCCGCCCACCAGGATCAGCAACGGATACTCGATGCCGTCGGTGTGATCCAGGGCGGGCATCAAGCTGAGCACCAGGAGAGAGACCAGAATCGCAATGGCAGCATCGAAAATTCGCATGGCGCGACGCAGCCAATCACTGGTGCTCGGCTTGTGGGTCATGGCCATGAACCGCTAGGAAGAAGAATCGGAAATGCTGTCCAGCAGCCTCATGGTTTCCTGCAGATCATCACTGCCGAGGTCACCGATGGCGGAGTTCAGTGCCAGACGATCCAGCACATAGCTTCCCAGGGTATCCACGAACTGAATGCGCTGGTCGTAGAGGCTGGCCCGGGCATCGAGGACGTCGACCAGGTCGCGCAGGCCCAGCTGCTCACCCCGCTCGGCGGCCTCCAGGAAGAGGTCGCTGGATTCGATCGCCTGGCCGAGCGCCTCGAGACGCCGCACATTCCCATTCAGGGCCCTCAGCCGCTGGCGCACTTCCTGGGCGGCGAGGTTGCGCTGGTTATCGACCGCGCGCTGGCTGGCCTCGGCGCGAAGCTCGCCCTGGCGGACGCTGGCGACGGTATAGCCGCCTCGGTAGAGCGGCATGCTCAGCTCGACGCTGGCCCGGTAGTCCTCGCTCTCGCGCAGCTCGTCTTCGCTGACGCGATCGCTATAACTGAGGTTGAGGTTGAGCTCGGGAAAATAGCCGCTGCGACGCACCCGCGTATCGCTGTCGCGCAGCTTGCGCTCTGCCAGGGCACGCTGCAGGTCGAGATTCTGATCCACCTGCCGAAGCCAGCGCTGTTCATCCGACCAGTCACGTTCCATCACCACCGCCGAGAGGTCACCCAGGACCTGGACCCCGAAGTCAGGCAGCATGCCGGTGAGGCGTTCGAGCTCACTCAGGGCATCTTCGTACTCATTACCGGCCTGTACGGCATCCGCAATGGCCTGGTCGAGGCGAGAACGGGCTTCAAGCAGATTGATGCGGTCACCCACGCCGAGATCATAGGCACGCTGGGCCTGGCGGACCTGTAGCTCCAAAGACTCCCGCTGGGCCTCGAGAAGGCCGAGCTTGCCGGAACCCAGGTAGGCGTTGACATAGGCCTCGCTGACCATCAGTGCCAGGTCACGCTCGACCACGGCGAGCTCCATCTCGGCGACGCCGATCCGGCTCTCGGCAGTGTCCAGGCCGCGCCAGCGCTCCAGGCTGAACAGCGGCTGCCGGAGCTGAACCTGCCAATACTGTTCATCGATTTCACCGGGACGAATGGCCTGTTGGTCGAGGCCGAAGTCATCCGGGGAGGTCTGGACATTGGTGGAATCCTGATAGAGATAGCCACCTGTGGCGGTCAGTTGAGGCAGCAGCTCCGAGCGCGCCAGAGGCACTTCCTGTTCGACGGCCTCAAGCTCCAGGCGCTGCCGTGCCAGGTCAGCATCATTGCGCAGGGCGCTCTCGAAGAGCCCGGGCAGCGACGGCAGTGGGGAAGCATCGCTGCCGGCCGAGGCATCCAGTTCGGCCAGTTCGCCCATGGCCGCCTCCCCGGCGGGAACGTCCTCCTGAGCGACGAGAGGCGCACTGGAGAGCAGCAGGCCGAGCAGCAGGCATGAAGCGAGTCGCGGTTGATCGCAGTTTGACATCAATCCTCCCTGATGGCGCGGGCTAGCATGTCGGTAATGGGCTTGGCGATATAGCTGCCGAAGGTGCGTTCACCGGTTCGGATCATGACTTCGGCGGGCATGCCGGAGAGCAGCTCCATCTGTTCTGTCATGTCTTTCTGACCCGCTTCGCTGACGCGAACCCTCGCCTTGTAATACATCTGGCCGGTGGCTTCATCCTTGAAGCTGTCGGCGCTGATATGGATGACCTCGCCCTCGATCTGATTGGTGAGACGCTGATTGAACGCCGAGAAGCGGATCTCAGCCAACTGGCCCTGGTAGATGTTATCGATTTCGCGGCTGGGAATGCGCGCCTCGACGACGAAGCCGTCGCCACTGGGTACAATCTCCATGATCGGATCACCCGGGCGAATTACCGCGCCTTGGGTGTGCACGGCCAGGCCCACCACGGTGCCGGAGGCGGGTGAGGTGATCGTGGTACGCCCCACCTGGTCGGCAAGGGCGGTGATGCGTTCCTCGGCTTCGGCGATCTGCGACTGGGCGTTGCGTAACTGCTCGCCGATCTCCGACTGGAACTCCTGGCGACGCACTTCCTTCTGCAACTCGTTCTCGCTGATCTGCGACCCCAGCCGGGCGATCTCCGAGCGATGTTGGGCCGCCAGCCCCTGGTACTGCAGCACCTGGCGCTCGAGCTCGCGGATGCGCTGATTGTCACCCAGACCTTCCCGGAACAGCGAGCGGAAGTCCGCGGCCTCGCTCTGGAGAGAGGCGACACGCCGACGATTGATGCCGATCTGCGCCTCGAGGCCTGCGATCTGCTCACGCATCTGGTTGACCTGTTCATCCAGGGATTCCAGGGCGCTCTGCAGCGACTGACGACGCGCCTGGAAGAGGCTGCGCTGGACGGCGAGGACTTCCTGGACACGCGCACGGTCACTGTCGGTGAGCTCGTCGGGAAAGGTCAGGGTCTCGGCGCCAATCTGCTCGGCCAGCAGGCGAATCTCCATGGCGCGATTGATCAGGTACTGGGACCGGACGATGTCGAGCTGAGACCGCGACTGGGTATCACTGAGCACGATCAAGGGATCGCCGACGTCCACGCGGTCACCGTCCTCGACCAGGATTTCCTGAACGATGCCCCCTTCCAGATGCTGGATGGTGCGCTTGAAGGATTCCATGGAGACATTGCCCGGCGCCACCACCGCCACGGCCAGCGAGGCGGTCAGTGCCCAGGTGCCGAAGCCGCCGAAGGCGACCAGCAGGATGACCATCCCAAGGCGCTTGTAGCCCTTGTCGCTGGTGGGAAGTTTTTCGGAATACTCACCTTCCAGGGTCTGCGGGCCGGGAGTGATATCTACTTCCGCATGACTGGCCGGAGAGGTGTTGCTTGACTTCTCTGACATCAATTCTGCTCCTCGGGGTTACTGCTCCCCTCAGCGGGACCCGGTTTTCCGCCACCAATGGCGGCGAGACGCGCACTGGAGTTCTGCACCTGCTTGGGCTTCTTGGCAAACTGGGCCAGCACCTCATCGCGCGGGCCGAACATGCTCACCTGCCCTTCCTTCATTACCAGCAGCTTGTCCATGTTCTTGAGCACACTGGGGCGATGACTGATCACGAACAGAGTGACACCCTCGGCCTTGAGCTGGCGAATGGACTCGCTGAGTGAACGCTCGCCGGCATCATCGAGATTGGAGTTCGGCTCGTCCAGCAC
>NZ_JBDNGD010000395.1:0-12849 GCF_041689495.1 Halomonas sp.
CTGGTGATTCGTCGCCGACGCGCCTTCGTCGAGGAATTTGCCCGCTATGCCAACAGCCTCTCCTTCGGGCTTTTCGCTTCCGGCTTCCTGACCACCTACGTGTTCTCGCGCCTCTACGGGCGCAGCGAGGTATGGATGGCGATCCTCGGCGAGCGTTACGAACGCTCCTTCAAGGATGCCGCCGAGGAGGTGGTCGAGCTCTTTGGCTATATCCTGATCCGATCGCCATCATCGAGCTAGCCCTGCTGGTCAGACGCTGGCACCGTGCCCGACTCACCGCCCCGTAAGGGCAAACTGACATGAGGCTCAAGCGACAACAGCGCCTGAGCGACCATAGCCCCAGAGACAATAAGCCCCAGAGACAATAGCCCCAGAACGACAACGCCCGCAGCACGAGGCGGCGGGCGTTGTCTGTTTCGGTCGAGCGTGAACCGCTCGTTCGCCGTGGAAACCTATTCGTCCAGGAAGGAGCGCAGCGGCTCGGAACGGCTGGGATGGCGCAGCTTGCGCAACGCCTTGGCCTCGATCTGGCGAATCCGCTCGCGGGTCACATCGAACTGCTTGCCGACTTCCTCGAGGGTGTGGTCAGTGTTCATGTCGATCCCGAAGCGCATGCGCAGCACCTTGGCCTCACGCGCCGTCAGGCCACCGAGCAAGTTACGGGTCGCCTCGATCAGGCCCTCGCCGGTGGCCAGGTTGATGGGCAGCAGCATGGTGCCATCCTCGATGAAGTCCCCCAGGTGCGAATCGTCGTCATCACCGATGGGCGTCTCCATGGAGATGGGCTCCTTGGCGATCTTGAGCACCTTGCGCACCTTGTCCTCGGGCATCTCGAGACGCTCACCGAGTTCCTCGGGGGTCGGCTCGCGCCCCATCTCCTGGAGCATCTGCCGCGACACGCGATTGAGCTTGTTGATGGTCTCGATCATGTGCACCGGGATACGGATGGTGCGGGCCTGGTCGGCGATCGACCGGGTGATTGCCTGGCGGATCCACCAGGTGGCATAGGTGGAAAACTTGTAGCCACGGCGGTATTCGAACTTGTCCACCGCCTTCATCAGGCCGGTGTTGCCCTCCTGAATCAGGTCGAGGAACTGCAGGCCGCGGTTGGTATATTTCTTGGCAATCGAGATGACCAGACGCAGGTTGGCCTCGACCATTTCCTTCTTGGCCCGGCGTGCCTTGGCCTTACCGATGGACAGCCGACGGTTGACCTCCTTAATCTCGGAGACCGGCAGCTGAACCACTACCTCCTCGAAGGCAATCTTGCGCTGGGCCCGGGCAATATCACCGCGCAGCGGCTCCAGCCGATCCCGATAGCGAGCATGGCCAGCCACGAAGTCGTCGAGCCAATCCGCGCGGGATTCGTTGCCGGGAAATGCCTTGATAAAGGTCTTGCGCGGCACCTTGGCCTTCTTGACGCAGAGCTGCATCACGGCCTTTTCCTGGGTGCGGACCTGCTCGACGCTGATCCGCACCTGGTTGACTAGGCGTTCGAAGTGCTTCGGGACCAGCTTGATCGGCGAGAACAGCTCGGCAAGGCGCGCTCGCTCGGCGAGGGCTTCCCGGGAATCGCGACCATGGGTCTCCATAGCGGCACGGACGAGTTCATTCTGCTCCCGGATCTGCTCGAACCGGGCCTTCGCCTCCTCTGGGTCGGGACCTCCCGTGGTCTCTTGCTCGACTTCCTCGTCGCCGTCACTCTCGACCCGCGACTCTTCCTCGGGCACCTCCGCCTCGGCAATGCCGGGGATTCCCTCATCGGGGTCGATGAAGCCGGAAAACAGGTCGGACAGGCGACCTGGCATCTCCTCATCCTGGGTGACATCATAGGCATCGAGGATGGACTCCACGGCACCGGGCAGATAGGCCAGCGCCGACAGCATCTCGCGGGTGCCTTCCTCGATGCGCTTGGCGATCTCGATCTCGCCCTCGCGGGTGAGTAGTTCGACCGTGCCCATCTCGCGCATGTACATGCGGACCGGATCGGTGGTGCGCCCCACATCACTTTCCACCGCGGCGAGCGCCGCTACCGCTTCCTCGGCGGCCGACTCGTCGGTGGAATGATCGGACATCAGAAGATCATCTTCATCGGGGGCTTGCTCGACGACGCTGATTCCCATGTCATTGATCATGCCGATGATGTCTTCTACCTGGTCGGGGTCGGCAATATCCTCGGGTAGATGGTCGTTGACCTCGGCATATGTCAGGTAACCCTGTTCCTTGCCGCGCGCGATCAACTCCTTCAGACGCGACTGCTGCTGCGCATTTCCAGCCATAGAAACCCTATCTCGACGAAGAAGAATGAAGCACCTGAACCACTTGAACCACTTGGGCGGATGAAACTCGATAAGCCGAACAGTATAGCGGCAAAAAGCACTTTTCTGCCAGTTCGGTCTATTTGCGCGGTCATTCAGGTGTGTTAAATTGTCAGGTTGCGCCCGGTGCGGGCACTTTCCCTTTTAGATGGTGATATTAGGAGAAAATTCAACCCGGATGCCAATCACCGGGCCAGATTCTCCGTTTGGTTCAATCGCGCAATTCGGTCAACAGCACCATCAGACGCTGCTTCTCCTCACGGGACAGGCGGTCGCCGGCCTTTTCCCTGGCCAGCAGAACATCGATCTCCTCCCTCGGAGAACGCCGCCGCTGGTTCTGGACGAAATGGGCCACCAAGCCATCCAGCTCGGCATCCCTGGCCCGGCGGGGAATCAGCAACTCCCGCCTCACCAGCACCGCCAGCCTTTCGCCTTCCTCG
Organism: Halomonas sp.; assembly: GCF_041689495.1. GTDB lineage: Bacteria > Pseudomonadota > Gammaproteobacteria > Pseudomonadales > Halomonadaceae > Halomonas. Next base: position 2,759 of record NZ_JBDNGD010000395.1, read on the forward strand.
GTACCGTGAAAATGCGCCAGCAGGACTTGGGCACTTCGATAACGCCCCGCCCTCAGCAGGCGGATGACCTCGCGGCACAGTCGCCCATCGGGATCCTCCTGTGGACACCAGTCCTCGCCCTCGGGTAGCCGCGACACCAGCCCCGGCTCATGCACCAGCAATTGCAGGACCCTGGCGACCAGGCTCAGTGACCCCGCGAGACCACGTGACGTCTCGCCCCGGAAAGGCAGCGCCACCTCAGCGGTGAGAGAGGCGTCGCGGGCCGATGCTGCCGGCGGTTCGGCGCGTGTCAGCAAGGCCTCGAAACGTGTTTGATCGACGCCGGTTCGCCGCGAGAGTTCACTGAGCATCAGCGATTTCAGCACGCCTTCCGGCAAGCGGGCGATAGCGGCCAGGACCTGGCTGGCGTAGCGCTCGCGATCCTCCACCCGCTCCAGATCACGGCCGGTCGCGGCCTGCTCGAAGAGGAATTCAGACAGAGGGCTCGAACAGGTGATCCTGTCATGGAATGCCTGCGTGCCCTCCCGCCGCACCAGGGTGTCCGGATCCTCGCCCTCGGGGAGGAAGAGGAAGCGTGCCTGGCGGCCATCGATCATCAGCGGCAGTACTGTCTCCAGGGCTCGGCGGGCGGCCTGCCGGCCGGCCTTGTCACCGTCGAAGCAGAACACCACCTCGCTCACCAGCCGGAACAACCGAGAAAGATGCTCATCACTGGTAGAGGTCCCCAGAGTGGCCACGGCGTTGCGAATCCCGAACTGCGCCAGGGCAACTACATCCATGTAGCCTTCGACGATCACCACCCGTTCCAGGCGATGGTCCGCCTGCCTCGCCTCGAAGAGCCCGTAGAGTTCCCGGCCCTTGTGGTAGACCGGAGTCTCCGGAGAATTGAGGTACTTGGGCTTGGCATCGCCCAGCACCCGCCCGCCGAAGGCAATGGTGCGTCCCTTGATATCGCGGATCGGGAACATCACCCGGTCGCGAAAGCGATCATAGGTCCGGCCGGTTTCTTCACGCTGGACCAGCAGACCGTATTCGACCTGGACCGCCTCGCCGATCCCACGCTCCCCCAGGTGACGCTTGAGGGCGTCCCAGGCATCGGGGGCATAGCCGATGCTGAAGATCTGCTGGATCTCCGGTGACAGGCCGCGACTGGCCAGATAGTCCCGAGCCGTCGCCGCTTCGGGCATCTTCAGCCGTTCGCGGTAGTAGGACGCCGACAACTCCAGGAGATTGACCCCCTCCTGACGCTTGCGCTCTCGTGCCTGGGTCTTGGGATCATCGGTCCCCTCGCGAGGTACTTCGAGGCCCAGGCGTGAGGCGAGTAGTTCCACAGCCTCGGGAAACCGCAGCTTGTCGTATTCCATCAGGAAACCCAGGGCCGTGCCGTGGGCACCACATCCAAAGCAATGATAGAACTGCTTGTCGGCACTGACGGTGAACGAGGGAGTCTTCTCATGATGAAAGGGACAGAGGCCCGAATAATTCTGGCCGGCCTTCTTGAGAGGCACTCGCTCGCCCACCACCTCGACCACGTCGACGCGGGCCATCAGGTCATCAATGAAGCGTTGCGGAATCTGACCGGCCATGCGGGTGATTCACCTCGATGGGCTGCGACTCGATGCTGCCGGCGCGCCCGTCGATGGAAAAAGCGCTCGCCGGAAAAAACAAGCGGCCACCCGATGGCAGCCGCTTGGCGTCCCTCCCGAGCCGACACGCGGCATGTACCGCCGTCGGCTCACGTACGGATCAATAGAGCCGTTCGAAACGCTTGCGCTCACGCTGAAGCTTCTTGGCGTGACGCTTGACGGCAGCCGCCGCCTTGCGCTTGCGCTCCGCAGTCGGCTTCTCGTAGTGCTCACGACGACGCACTTCCGAGAGAACACCGGCTTTTTCACAGGAACGCTTGAAGCGCCGCAAGGCGACATCAAACGGCTCGTTGTCACGTACTTTGACAGAAGGCATTAAGCACTCACCTACCTTAGGAATCTTGAGTTCGGTTTGTACGCACACCCGGTAGCCAGCAAGGCGCTTTCCATCCCTCGGGACTCGGAATGGATGCCTCACGAAAACAGGCCACCTGGGCGCACGACCCAGTCTTGCAGCGCACGGTATATTAGACGCGGGCAGAAAGCATTGCAAACCGTTTCCGCCCCACCCCTGACGTCCCGGCGACGAACCACGTAGAATACCGCTTTTTACTGCACGGCAGAGTCACCACCATGCGCGTACTGGGCATCGAAACTTCCTGCGACGAAACCGGCGTCGCCGTCTTCGACACGGCGCACGGCCTCGTCGCCGATGCCCTCTACAGCCAGGTCGCCATGCATGCCGACTATGGCGGCGTAGTCCCCGAACTCGCCTCCCGGGATCATACCCGGCGGCTACTGCCGCTGATCCGGCAGGTCCTCGAAGAGGCAGGCCTGCAGCGCCGGGAACTCGATGCCATCGCCTACACGGCTGGGCCCGGGCTGGTGGGCGCCTTGATGGTGGGCGCCGCCACGGCTCATGGCATGGCACGGGCCCTGAGCATCCCGGTACTCGGGGTCCATCATATGGAAGGACACCTGCTGGCGCCGATGCTGGAGGAAGCGCCCCCCGCCTTCCCCTTCGTCGCTCTCCTCGTCTCCGGAGGACATACCCAACTCGTCGAGGTTCAGGGACTGGGACGCTACCGACTGCTCGGTGAATCGGTGGATGATGCCGCCGGTGAGGCCTTCGACAAGGCGGCGAAGATGCTTGGACTGGCGTATCCCGGCGGCCCGCACCTGGCCAGACTCGCCGAGCGCGGGGACCCGACCCGCCTGCGATTCCCGCGCCCCATGACCGACCGACCGGGCCTCGATTTCAGCTTCTCCGGACTCAAGACCCATACCCTGACCGCCATCCGCAAGCTCGAGGCCGAGGGTGGACTGAACGACCAGGCCCGCGCCGACGTGGCCCGCGCCTTCGAGGAAGCCGTTGTGGATACCCTGGTGATCAAGTGCCGTCGTGCGCTGGACGACACCGGACTCAAACGTCTGGTGGTCGCCGGCGGCGTGAGCGCCAACAGTCGACTGCGCGAGCGACTCGAGAGCGAGACTCACAAGCGCGGCGCCCGTGCCTATTATCCCCGGGGTCGCTTCTGTACCGACAACGGCGCCATGATCGCCTATGCGGGGGCACAACGCCTGCTGGCCGGAGAGCACGACGAGACCGGCATCATGAAGGCGGTACCGCGCTGGCCGATGGATACCCTCAAGATTCCCTAGATCCTCGGTTCGTCGCCGCGTCCCAGTCGACGAATGTTGAGCAGGTGGCGAATCAGCACCAGCAGGGTGAAGGCAGTGACCACCAGGGCATAATCGGGGGCCAGCCACAGACTGGCCAGGGGCGCCATGGCGGCACTGGTCAAGGAGGCGACCGATGCGGTATGCACCCGCCAGGCGAGCAGCGTCCAGAGGCCCGCACAGATCAAGGCGACAGCCGGGGTCAGGACCAGCATCACGCCGAAGGCACTGGCCACCGCCTTGCCGCCGCGAAAGCCATGCCACAACGGATAGCCATGGCCCAGCAGTATGCCCAGGCCGACCAGACCCTGGCCCCAGGGAGGCAGGCCGAGCTGGATGGCCAGGACCAGCACTGGCATGCCCTTGACGGCATCCACCACCAGGGTCGCCAGGGCCAGTCGACGCCCATACAGACGCAGCACATTGGAAAACCCCGGGTTGCAGGAACCGGCGAGACGCGGATCCCTGACACCGGCCAGGCGGCAGACAGTCAAGGCGCCAAGCCAGGAGCCACTGAGATACCCCAGCGCCACCAGCAATGATAGAACAACAACGAGGTCTGACACCACCCAAGAACCTCTGTGATGGGGCGATACCCGGATTCTGCCAGGCACCGGAGTCAACCGACAGCCGGACCCGCGGGTACGGTGTCGTCCTGGCGGTGCCTGGCGTACAATCGCCGGCAATTCTCCAACTCTCATCATCGACCCAGGGAACACCTGCCCCATGGATACAGTGCTGATCGAGTCGCTCGGTGTCGACACCGTCATCGGCGTCTACGACTGGGAACGACGCATTACCCAGCGGCTGGAGATCGACCTGGAACTGGCCACCGATATCCGCCCCGCCGCCCAGGCCGACGATATCTCCCTGACGCTGGACTATGGCGCGATCAGCACCCGTATCGGCGACTTTGCCTCGAGCCATGAGTTCGCTCTGGTGGAAACCTTCGCCGACCGACTCGCTACCCTGCTGTGTGAGGCATTCTCCCTTCCCTGGTTGCGCCTGACGGTCCGCAAGCCCGGCGCAGTGGCGGCGGCTGCCTCGGTCGGGGTGCGCATCGAACGCGGCAACCGGAGGTCACCTGGTGGCTAGGATCACCGTCAGCATCGGCAGCAATATCGACCGGGGGCATCATGTCCGCACCTGCCTGGACGCCCTCGAGACAGCATTCGGCGCCCTGGCCATCTCGCGGGTCTTCGAGAGCGAGCCGGTGGGCTTCGAGGATGGTCGCAACTTCTACAACCTGGTGGTGGCCTTCGATAGCGACTGGCCGGTGGGCGACCTCCAGGCCTGGTGCAAGCGCCTCGAAGATGCCAACGGCCGCCGCAAGGACAGCCCCAAGTTCAGCCCCCGTACCCTGGATATCGACCTGCTGACCGTGGGCGACCTGACTGGGCGACACGACGGCGTCGAACTGCCCCGGGACGAGATCCTCCACCACGCCTTTGTGCTGTTGCCCATGGCGGAGCTGCTGCCCGACGCCAGGCATCCGGTGGTGAGTGAGCGCTACGATGCACTCTGGTCACGCTTCGATGCCGAGGGACAGCGACTCTGGCCGGTGGACTTCACCTGGGCGGGCCGCACGATATCCCGGGCCGACTGACACCCGGCCAGCGGCACCGGCGATCCCGACTCAAGCGGTCGCGTCGGGATCGACGAGGGCGGCCTCGATCGCCGCCTGCCGTCGCGTGGCCAACTCCTCTCCCAGAGCACGTCCCTTGAAGCCCTCCTCCACAAGGGACCTCGGCAACACCTGAGCCGCCAGGCGCCAGGCCAGCGCCAGGTCCTGGGCCAGGACGGGGTCGTCCATGCTGACCAGGCTGATCAACGGCGTGACACGCTCGCTGCGTCGCCAGCCATCGATAGCGTCCAGCCAGGCCAGGACCCGTGCACCGTCCGGTGACTGCTGCTGTGCGTCCAGGCGAAGGCGGCGTGTCAAGGCGGCCTGGCGGGCGAGCGCGACATGGGCCCTGGGCAGGCGCAGCGCCTCGGACAGGCGTGCCTGACAGGCCTCACCGAGATGCTCCACCAATCGCGCCCAGCGCCAGCGACTGACCGCCTCGCTGTCGATATCCTCCGGCAGGCGATGCAGGCGGCCCAGGGCCTCATCCAGAGCGTCACGGTCCTGGACCAATGCCGGGAAGAGCACCTCCAGGGCACCACAGTCGTCCAGGGCCTGGAAATACACTTCCGGCCAGGGCTCACCCAGCGCCTTCTCGGTCTCTATCCAGACGCGTTCGGCCACCAGATGGGACACCTCGCCGCTCGCCGCCAGGTCAGCCATCAGGTCTCGTGTCTCCTCGGCGATGACGAAGCCAAGACCGGCATAGCGTGCCAGGAATCGCGCGGTGCGCAGGACCCGCAGGGGATCCTCACTGAAGGCCGGGGAGACATGGCGCAACACCCTGGCCTCGAGATCGGCCATGCCGCCATAGGGATCGATCAGCTCGCCCTCGCAGGATTCGGCCATGGCATTGATGGTCAGGTCGCGACGCGTCAGGTCTTCCTCCAGGGTCACCTCGGGGCTGGCGTGAATCGTGAAGCCGGTATAGCCGTGCCCCGACTTGCGTTCGGTACGCGCCAGGGCATATTCCTCGTGGGTCTCCGGATGCAGGAAGACCGGAAAGTCGCGGCCCACCGGCTTGAATCCACGGCGGGTCATGGTCTCAGGCGTCGCACCCACGACCACCCAGTCCTGATCATAGACCGCCCAGCGTAGCCGGGCATCGCGAACCGCGCCTCCCACCCGATACACCTCGAGGCCCTTGAGGTACCCGTTCCCGGCCATGGGTCAGGACTCCACCCTGTCGGGTTGGCACCACTGCCATTCGGTAAAGCCGCCATCGAGACTGTAGACCCGCGAAAACCCCTGGCGGGATAGCCAGGCGGCGGCCTGCTGACTGGAGTGGCCGTGGTAGCAGACGACGACGAGGGGCTGGTCCACCGGGCTCTCGGCGACCAGGGCGGCCACCGAGTCGTTATCCAGATGGCGGCTACCGGGAATATGGCCATTGGAATAGCTGACAGGGTCCCGGATATCCAGCAGCGTGTGAGCGCCATCACCCTCGAGCCAGTGCGCAAGGGTCGAGACATCCATGTGTTGAAAGGCACTATCGGTCATGGCGTCAGTCATGAAGGACTCCATGTCAGTAGGATTGGTAAGGTAGCAGAATCGGTCATCGGGCCGGACCCCGGCGACTGGGTACCCGGGTGCGCTTTCCCGTCGACAGGTCCAGGGCGGTCAGGCCGCCTCCCCAGACACAGCCGGTATCCAAGGCCTCGGCCGTCACACGGCTAGCCGGGGGCTCACCCTGGAGGGCGGCCCAGTGACCGAACAGCAGCCGGACATCGTCGTTGCGGGGATACTGGAACCAGGGAGCGAAGCCGGAAGGTGCAGTGTCCAGGCCTTCCTTGCCGGTGAAATCCAGCCGTCCTCGGGGGTCGATGAAACGCATCCGAGTGAGAACGTTGACGATGAATCGCCACCGCTCGATGCCGTCGAGATCATCGCGCCAGAGGGCCGGCTCGTTGCCATACATTTGTTCGAGGAAGGCCCCCGGATTCTCGCCGGTCAGGATGGCCTGAACCTCGTCGGCGAGGGACTCGGCCTGATCCACCGACCACTGGGGCAGCAGGCCCGCATGGGTCATCACCGTACGGCCGCGGGGGTTGGAATCCTCTCGCACCATCAGGGGCCGGGCCTGGAGCCAGTCGAGCAGTCGCTCACGATCCGGCGCGGCCAGGATGGCGGCCAGGGTGTCCTTGGGATTTTCCCTGGCGCCTCCCCGGGCCACCGCCAGGAGATGAAAATCATGATTGCCGAGCACCGTGACTGCGGCCTCGCCCAGGGCCATGACCTCGCGCAGGCAGGCAAGCGAGTCCGGGCCTCGATTGACCAGGTCACCCACCAGCCAGAGGCGATCATGGCGCGGATCGAAGGAAAGGCGTTCGAGTAGTGCGACGAATTCCGCATGACAACCGTGGAGATCGCCGATGGCATAGGTGGTCATCTTGGCTCCCTGTCCGGTTGGATTGGCGTGGCGCGATCAATGCACCTGATTGGGGCTTGCCAGGCGAAATGGGGCGATGGGAACCTCGAAGAGGCGCTGACTGGCGGTATCCACACAGGTATAGGCCCCTTCCATAACGCCCACGGGACCCTCGAGGATCGCCCGGCTGGTATAGCGGAATACCTGTCCCGGCGCGATCATCGGCTGCTGCCCGATGACCCCCTTGCCACGGACTTCCTGTACCTTGCCACTGCCTTGGGTGATCTTCCAGTGGCGAGCCAGGAGTTGCACGCTGCGCCGCGAATCGTTGTGCACTGTGACGGTATAGCTGAACACGAAGCGCTGTTCGCCAGGGGCGGACTCCGCCTCGCGGAAATCCGGCTCGACGTCGACATGCAACCCGGAGTCGAGCTCATCGATTGTCATGGCGCTCATGGGGTCTCTCCTTCTCCGGCATCCGCCAGATGGTTGGCAATACGTACGAACTCCGCAATGGAGAGCGTCTGTGGCCGGCGCCCGGGATCGATATCCAGGGCCGCCAGGTCGGCGGCGTCGATGCGGCCCTTGAGGTTGTTGCGCAGGGTCTTGCGTCGCTGGCCGAAGGCCTGGCGAACCAGGTCGAAGAGCAGCACCTCATCAGCGGCGCGATCCGGCAACGCCGCATGGGGTGTGAGGCGAACGATGGCCGAATCGACCTTGGGCCTGGGCACGAAGGCCTCCGGCGGCACCTTGAGCAGGGATTCGACCCGACAATGGTACTGGGCCATCACCGACAAACGCCCCCATTCGGAGCCACCCGGATCGGCCGCCAGACGGTCGACGACCTCCTTCTGCAGCATGAAATGCATGTCCGCGACGGCATCGCCGGCCTGGAGCAGGTGCATGATCAAGGGTGTGGAAATATTGTAGGGCAGGTTGCCCACCACGCGCAGCGGTTCACCTTCGCCCCGCAGGACGCGAAAGTCGACCTTCAGGGCATCGCCCTCGTGGATGATGAAACCGGGGTAGGCGAAGAACTGCACCCGCAGACCGGGAATCAGGTCACGGTCCAGTTCGATCACCTCGAGATGACCCTCCGCGGCCTCGAGCAAGGGCTCGGTCAGCGCTCCCTGACCCGGACCGATCTCCACCAATCGCTCGCCGGTGCGGGGATGGATGGCATGCACGATGCGGGAGATCACCCCCGCATCGCGCAGGAAGTTCTGGCCGAAACGCTTGCGGGCCCGATGAGCCGTTGGGCGGGATACCATTCGAGAGGATCCTTGTGGACGCGCTGGGTAGAGAAATGACGACTCACGCCCGGAGACCGGAACTCAGGCGACGCCGCGGCATCTCGCCATGTCCAGGGCCAGGTTCAGGGCCACCCTTAGGCTTCCCGGATCGGCCACGCCACGGCCGGCCAGATCCAGCGCCGTGCCATGGTCTACCGAGGTGCGCACCCAGGGCAGGCCCAGAGTGATGTTTGCCGCCCGACCGAAACCGGCATACTTGAGCACCGGCAAGCCCTGATCATGATACATGGCCAGGACCGCATCGACCCCCTGGAGATGTCGCGGGGTGAACAGGGTATCGGCGGGCAGCGGGCCATCGAGGTCCATCCCCTCGGCGCGCAGCGCCTCAATGGCCGGGGCAAGGATCTCGAGTTCCTCGCGACCCAGATGCCCCCCCTCACCGGCATGGGGATTGAGGCCACAGACGGCGATACGGGGATGGCGGATACCGAACCAGCGCTGGAGATCGGCATGGAGGATGCGCAGCAGGCGGATCAGACGGGGCCCGTCAATCGCATCGGCCACCTCACGCAGCGCAAGATGAGTGGTGGCCAGGGCCACACGCAGAGACGCACTCCCCGACCAGCCAGGCTCGGCGGCATGCAGAGCGCTGTCAGTGGCCAGCAGCATCACCACTTCCTCGACCCCGCAGGCATCGCGCAGGTACTCGGTATGGCCCATGAAGCCGGCATGACCGGCGTCGAGGATGACGCCCTTGTGCAGCGGGGCAGTCACCATACCCTCGGCCTGACCGGTTTGGCAGGCGCGCACCGCCATATCCAGGGTCTCGAGCACATAGGCGGCGTTGGCGACGTCCAGCTCTCCGGGACGCGAGGGTACCCGCAACGTCACCGGCCATACCGGAAGCCGCCCCACGCGGGGAGCGGGAACTGGCTCACCCGGGCTGAGCTCGATAACCTCGGTTCGGCGGCCAATCCGAGCCGCACGATCGGCGAGCATGGCAGGATCACCCACCGCCACTACCCGTGTCGGCAGGATCGGACCCTCCACCAGCATGACCGCAAGCTCCGGGCCGATTCCGGCGGGCTCGCCGGTAGTCAGCGCCAGGACAGGGCCAGTCGCCTCCCCCATCAGCGAAGTCGATTGTCCACGAAGGCCTGGGACCGGATTTCCTGCAACCAGACCTCGAGTTCCTCGTTTGCCTTGCGCTGGAATACGGTCTGGCGGGCTTCTTCTCGGCTTGCCCCCTGCTGCTCCATGAACTGCTCCACCTCGCGATCGCTGATGGAGACACGGCTGCCCACCCGACGCTGCTGGAACTCACGCAGCAACATCTTGCGGCGGACTTCTTCACGCACTACCGCCAGGCTCAGGCCATCTGCCTCCAGGGCGTCGGCGAACTGTTCGAGCGTCATGCCGTTGCTTTCGGCAATGGCACGCACCTGACCATTGAGCTCGGTATCGTCGATGGAGAGCCCGGCCTCTCGGGCCATCTGCAGCTGGATCTCCTCGATGATCATCTGTTCGAGAATCTGCTCACGCAGCACAGCCTCCGGTGGCTCTTCGATACCACGACCGGC
>NZ_JBDNGD010000396.1:0-1389 GCF_041689495.1 Halomonas sp.
AAATAGCCCGCGCCCGTGGCCTTCATCGCCTCCACCTGACCCCAGTCGATCTCCTCGATCTCCTCGGCGAGCAGCTTGCCGACGAAGCCGATCGAGTAGAGGGTCAGGGTCAGGATCCCCGCCAGGGGGCCGAAACCCACCGCGGCCACGAAAAGGATGGCGACGATGACCGGGTGAAAGCTGCGCGAAATGATGATCACCGCCCGCCCCAGCAGATAGACCGGCAGCGGCGCGACGTTGCGTGCCGCCATCACCGCAAAGGGAATCGACAGCAGCACGCCCAGCAAGGTGGCCAGCACGGCGATCTGCAGGCTCTCCTTGAAGCCGGTGAGCAACAGATCGAAACGCTCGAAGCTCGGCGGGAAGCCCCCACCGAAGATCCGAGCCGCCCGCGGCAGGCCCTGGCTGATGCGCTCCCAGTTGAACGGCAGGCTGCCGAAGGCCCAGACCAGATAGACGACCAGGACCGCCAGCAGGCCGTAACGCAGCAGCGGATTGGCGATGAAGGATGGCTTGCGCCAGGTCCTGGGGGTCGTCCCGGCGCCGTCAGAGGGGGTCATCGGTCACCTCTATCTTCTTCGCGTTCTTCTTCGCGGTCTGGGCAGGTTCAGCGGTAATCTCATCGTCGGGCGCCTCGATGCCGCCATAGATGGCATCCAGCGCCTCCTTGTAGAAGTCGGCGGGGGGCCCATCGAAGATCATCTTTCCATGGCGCAGGCCGACGATGCGCTCGGTATAGGTCTTGGCCTGGGCCACGTTGTGGATATTGATCAGCACCGGCAGCGACAACTCGCTGGCCAGGCTCTGCAGCAGCATCATGATCTGTTCGGAGGTACGCGGGTCCAGCGAGGCCGTGGGTTCGTCGGCGAGCAGCACTTCCGGCTCCTGCATCAGGGCCCGCACCACGCCGACGCGCTGGCGCTCGCCGCCGGAGAGTTCATCGGCCCGCTTGTTGGCATACTGGGCGATGCCCACACGCTCCATGAGAGTGAAGGCGCGCTCGATATCCTGGGGGGGATAACGCCTCGTGATGGCCTGGAAGAGGCTGACATAGCCAAGCCGACCGGCCAGGACATTCTCCATCACCGTCAGACGGTCGATCAGGTTGAAGCCCTGGAAGACCATGCCGATCTTGCGGCGGGCCTTGCGCAGGGTGCTGCCGCGCAGGCTGACGAGTTCCATGCCATTGAGCCGGATCGAGCCCGAGGTCGGCTCCACCAGCCGGTTGATACAGCGCAGCATGGTGCTCTTGCCGGCACCCGAAGCGCCGACGATGGCCACCACGCTGTTGTCTTCCACGACCAGATCCAGCCCCTGGAGGACGGGCTCGTCATGGCCGTATCGCTTGATCAGGTTGGAAATTTCAAGCATCGCGATTCCAGGTTGACA
>NZ_JBDNGD010000397.1:0-2400 GCF_041689495.1 Halomonas sp.
GACCGCGAGCGGCTGGCCCAGCTCAACGTGCACCTGGAAGAGCTCAACGAGAGCCTGGAAACTCACCTGGCCATGTTGCGTATGGACCAGCAGGCCGGCGGGCAGATCCAGCGCAAGCTGTTGCCGCCCCGGCCGCAGAAGGTGGGGGGGATCAGCTGTGACTATTGGCTGGCGCCTTCGCTCTACCTGTCCGGCGATTTTCTCGACTTTCAGTCCTACAACGAGCGTTTCAGCCTTTTCTACTTCGCCGATGTCTCGGGTCACGGTGCCTCATCGGCCTTCGTTACCGTGTTGTTGAAGACCCTTTCCAACCGCTGGCAGGGAGAGTGGGATGGCAGCCACCCGGAAGCCCTGCCCTCACACTGGCTGGCGGAACTGAACCGTGAGCTCATCGATGCCGGGATCGGCAAGCATGCGACGCTCTTCGTCGGGGTGATTGACCATGAGCGTCGCTATCTGCACTATTCGCTGGGGGCACAGCTGCCCATGCCGTTGATGGTGGCCGATAACAGGGTCCACCCCCTGGCCGGGGAGGGCATGCCGGTGGGGCTCTTTCCCGATGTGACCTATCCCGTCCTGGGATGCGAGTTACCGGAGAATTTCAGCCTGTGGCTGTGTTCGGATGGAATACTGGAATGCCTGCCGGGTGAAACGCTCGACATGCGGCTCAAGGATCTCGAGCAACGGGTATTGACCAGCAGGACACTGCTTGATCTGCGCAGCAGCTTGCACCTGCAGAATATACCCGAGGATGACGAGGCCATCGTCGAGGATGGCCCGGGACCCGAGAAGCTACCCGATGATGTGACAATCATGTTGTTGAGCGGATTTGCCAATGATGATTCATGAGGGCCGTATCAAGGCGGCGTTCGATTCCGGTGTCTTCCTGCTGAAGCTGTCCGGGGACGTCAGGTTGACCTTGTGTGCCACCCTGGACAACCAGGCCAGGCAACTCGCCGAGACGCCTGGTCTTCAGGCGGTGCTGATCGACCTCCGTGAGGCGAGCAATGTGGATTCTACCGCCCTGGGCTTCCTGGCCAAGGTGGCCATGGCCGTTCAGGGCAAGCTCGAGCAGCCCCCCACGATCATTGCCGACAATCCCGATGTCCGCCGCATGCTCGATGTCATGGGATTTGCTCGATATTTCACCCTGATGGATGCCCCCATCACCGAGCCTGCGAAACTGCGGGACCTGACCGTGGTGCCCGCCGATGAGGAGGGCATGCGGAAGCGTATCCTCGAGGCACACCGCATCCTGATGCACATGAACGAACATAACCGCGAGGAATTCCAGCCCCTCGTGGAGATGCTCGAGGCCCAGGAGGCCTCCCCCCACCACCCTTGATTCCCACCCATGCGGGTCCCGGTGCGCATTATCTCTTGCGCAATTCCCCCAGCAGAGCCTCCAGCTTGCGCTGGTCATCCATGAACTTGCGAATGCCTTCCGCGAGCTTTTCGGTGGCCATGGGATCCTCGTTCATCGCCCAGCGGAAGTTCGCCTCATCCAGCGGTTCCCGTGGCTGGGTCTCGGCATCCCGCGGAACGAGACGCCGCTCGAGCGAGCCGCGTGTATCGGCCAGTTCCCCCAGCAGAGCGGGGGAGATGGTCAAGCGGTCACAGCCGGCGAGCGCCTTGATCTCCCCCGAATTGCGGAAGCTGGCGCCCATCACTACGGTCTCGAAACCATGGCCCTTGTAGTATTCATAGATCCGCCTGACCGATTGCACGCCAGGGTCCTGGTCACCGCTGAAGTCGGCCTCGGGGTCGTGTGCCTTGTGCCAATCGAGGATACGACCCACGAAAGGGGAGACCAGGGTGACGCCGGCATCGGCACAGGCCTGGGCCTGGGTGAAGCTGAACAGCAGGGTGAGGTTGGTATGAATGCCTTCCCGCTCGAGTCGGCTAGCCGCGCGGATGCCTTCCCAGGTGGAGGCCACCTTGATCAGGATGCGCTCGGGGCCGACGCCGTGACGGCCATAGCGTTCGATCAATGAATGAGCTCGCGCCAGGGTGCCCTCGACATCGAAGGACAACCGAGCGCTGACCTCGGTGGAGACATGCCCGGGAACCAGGCCGCTGATCTCGCTGCCAATCTCCACCGCCACGGCATCCAGGGCATCGTCGATATCGGTGGCCTGACGAGCGACTTCGGCGAGACGCACTCGACGTTCCTCCTGCTGGGTCGCCTGCAGGATCAGGGAGGGGTTGGTGGTGGCATCGGTAGGCTGAAAGCGACGAATCGCCTCCAGGTCGCCTGTATCGGCCACCACGGTGGTCATTTGCTTGAGTTGCGATAGCAGGTCATCTGCCATGGGGGTGGGCTCCAGGTGTCGGCGTTGGGACCGCCTCATCTTACCAAGCGAGGCTGTCAGCCCGCCTAATTCACCGGACTGAGGCAGA